>JBJFHL010000014.1:0-3500 GCA_051893555.1 Anaerovoracaceae bacterium | reverse complement strand
ATCAGGACATTTTCACTTTTGGTATACTAAGACATTATCACATTTGGTTCATAATTTTTTTCCAAAAACTAAAAATAAAGCTTGATTATTTGACACGTATATTATATAATATTAGACTGCCACACAAAGTAATTTGTTAAGAATATAAGGAGTGATAAAGATGCCAAAACCTATACAAGTAGGTAGAAAAGAGCGTATGACATTCGCCAAGATCAATGAAGTATGCGAAATGCCTAACCTGATTGAGCTGCAGACGAAATCTTATGACTGGTTCATCAAAGAAGGTCTGCGAGAAGTTTTTGAAGACATCTCCCCGATCAAGGACTATGCAGACAATCTGGTTCTGGAATTCATTGATTATTCTCTCACCGATGCTCCGAAATATGAGCAGGAAGAGTGTAAAGAGCGGGATGTAACATACGCTGCTCCACTTAAAGTTAAAGTTCGACTGATTAACAAGGAAACCGGAGAAGTGAAGGAGCAGGAGGTTTTCATGGGGGACTTCCCTCTGATGACCGAAAAGGGTACCTTCATCTACAACGGCGCGGAACGTGTTATCGTAACCCAGCTGGTTCGTTCTCCGGGACCGTACTACGATGTAACTGTAGACAAATCCAACAACAAGCTGTTCTCCACCACCATCATTCCGAACCGGGGTGCATGGCTGGAATATGAAACCGACTCCAACGAGATCATTTCCGTTCGTGTGGACCGTACCAGAAAGCAGCCGGTAACTACTCTGCTGCGTGCGCTGGGATTCGGCTCCAACCAGGAGATCATTGACATCTTCGGCGAAGACAGCCGTCTGATGAAGACCCTGGAAAAGGATACTGCTTCCACCTATGAGGAAGGTCTGAAGGAAATTTACAAGAAGCTGAGACCGACGGAACCTCCAACGGTGGAAAGTGCCAAGTCTCTGCTGAATTCCCTGTTCTTCGACCCGAAGCGGTATGATCTGGCGAAGGTGGGAAGATATAAATATAATAAGAAGCTTGGTTTATCCAACAGAATTGCAGGCGTAGCGGCAGCCGATGATGTAATTGATCCGAACACCGGAGAAATTCTGGCGGAGAAGGATCAGAAGATTGACCGGTCTCTGGCACAGAAGATCGAAAACGCAGGTGTGGAATTCATCTACGCGTATGCGGCAGAAAAGGAAAAAGAAGGACAGATCACCAAGGTGATCGGAAACCGCTTTGTCGACCTGGCGGCGTATGTGGATTTTGATACCACAGGGCTGAAGGTGGCTGACAAGGTATTTTATCCTGTTCTGAAAGAGATTCTGGACGCCTGCAGCACCGAGGAAGAACTGAAGGCTATGCTGACGGCAAGGAAAAACGACCTGTCCCCGAAGCATATCATCATGGAAGACATCATCGCATCCGTAAGTTATATCCTGAACTTGAACTATGGCATCGGCTCAGTTGACGATATAGACCATCTGGGAAACAGAAGACTGAGAACGGTAGGAGAACTTCTCCAGAACCAGTTCCGTATCGGTCTGGCCAGAATGGAAAGAGTCGTAAAGGAAAGAATGACCATTCAGGACATCGATGTTACGACTCCACAGGCTCTGATGAACATTCGTCCGGTGACGGCAGCGATCAAGGAGTTCTTCGGAAGTTCCCAGCTGTCCCAGTTTATGGACCAGAACAATCCGCTGGCAGAACTGACCCACAAGAGAAGACTTTCTGCGCTGGGTCCTGGCGGTCTGTCCAGAGAAAGAGCGGGTTTCGAAGTGCGAGATGTACACCACTCCCACTACGGAAGAATGTGCCCGATCGAGACACCGGAAGGTCCGAACATTGGTCTGATCGGTTCCCTGACCACCTATGGCGTAATCAACCAGTACGGCTTTATCGAAACGCCGTATCGTCTGGTGGATAAGGAAACCCATGTGGTTACTGATGAAATTCACTATCTGACAGCGGACGAAGAAGAAATGATGATCGTTGCCCAGGCCAATGAGCCGCTGGACAGCGAAGGTCACTTCGTCAATGCCAAGGTGGCTTCCCGTGGCGAACACGGTGAAATCGCTCTGGTTCCGAGAGAACATATCGATTATATGGACGTATCACCGAAGCAGGTAGTTTCCGTGGCAACTGCCATGATTCCGTTCCTGGAAAACGACGACGCAAACCGTGCCCTGATGGGTTCCAACATGCAGCGTCAGGCGGTACCTCTGCTGGTGGCAGAAGCACCGATCGTCGGCACCGGTATGGAATACAAGGCTGCGAGAGACTCCGGCGTAGTGATTCTGGCGAAGAACACCGGTACCGTAGAATACGTGGATGCGGACAAGATCGTGATCCGCAGAGACGCAGACAATGGTACGGATTCCTATAAACTGCTGAAATTCAAGCGTTCCAACCAGGGAACCTGTATCAATCAGCGCCCGATCGTAAGTCACGGCGAGCACATTGAGGCAGGCGAAGTGATTGCCGACGGTCCGTCTACGGATCTGGGCGAAATCGCACTGGGCAAGAACCTTCTCATCGGTTTCATGACCTGGGAAGGATACAACTACGAGGACGCAATTATTCTGAATGAACGTCTTCTTATGGAAGACGTGCTGACTTCCCTTCATATTGAGGAATATGAAGCAGAAGCCCGTGACACCAAACTGGGGCCGGAAGAAATCACCAGAGACATTCCGAACGTAGGTGAAGACGCGCTGCGGGATCTGGATGAAGAAGGTATCATCCGTATCGGTGCGGAAGTAAATTCTTCGGATATTCTGGTGGGTAAGGTTACGCCGAAGGGCGAAACGGAGCTGACTGCAGAAGAAAGACTGCTGCGTGCCATCTTCGGTGAAAAGGCCAGAGAAGTGCGGGACACCTCCCTGCGGGTTCCTCACGGCGAAACCGGTATTATCGTGGACGTGAAGATTTTCTCCAGAGAAAACGGAGATGAACTGCCGCCGGGTGTAAACAAGCTGGTTCGCTGCTATATTGCCACCAAGCGTAAGATCAACGTAGGTGACAAGATGGCCGGACGTCACGGAAACAAGGGTGTTATTTCCAGAATTCTGCCGGAAGAGGATATGCCGTTCATGGATAACGGTCAGCCGCTGCAGGTGATGCTGAATCCTCTGGGCGTACCTTCCCGAATGAATGTCGGACAGGTACTGGAGGTACACCTGGGTCTGGCTGCCAAGAAGAAAGGGTGGTATATTTCCACACCGGTATTTGATGGCGCCAATGAGAAAGATATCATTGAACTGCTGGGTGAATGCGGATACCCGAAGACCGGAAAGCTCCGTCTGAGAGATGGACGGACTGGTGAATTCTTCGACAATCCGGTTACCGTAGGTTACATGTATATGCTGAAGCTCCACCATCTGGTAGACGATAAGATCCACGCCAGAAGTACCGGTCCGTACTCCATGGTAACGCAGCAGCCGCTGGGCGGTAAAGCACAGTTTGGCGGACAGCGTTTCGGTGAGATGGAAGTATGGGCACTGGAAGCATATGGTGCAGCTTATACTCTGCAGGAAATCC
>JBJFHL010000013.1:0-3648 GCA_051893555.1 Anaerovoracaceae bacterium | reverse complement strand
AGGACGATCTGACGAAAGAAGTCATCTGCGAAACCATGGGCGACCATCTGGTGGTCAATGATGACTGCATGGCAGAACTGAAGGCTTATGCTGAACGGAGAAATCGCGTTCTGACGGAAAATAACTATAAGCAGGCCAATATGCCGTCCCGGGCCATTGTACTTCCTAACGATGCTGGGACCGCACCGGGATTCGCCCTGGAACGGGATGGAAAATGGATCATATCCATGCCCGGACCGCCGCGGGAAATGACGAATATGTTTCAGAAACAGGTAAAACCGCTGCTGCAGAAATGGCAGGACAGCGTCATCTATTACCGGCAGATCCGCACCTTCGGACTGGGAGAATCCCTGATGGAAACGAAGCTGCTGCCGCTGATCGATGGACAGACGGATCCTACCATTGCAACGTATGCCAAAGAAGGCGAATGCAGCCTTCGGATCGCATCCAAACGGCCGACGGAAAAAGAAGCGAAAGCCGCTGTAGAGGAAATGACAGAAAAAGTGAACGCCATCATCGGGGAATACATTTACAGCTATGATAACGAGGAACTGGTGGATGTGGTGGGACGCCTTCTGAAAGAGAAAAACATCACCATTTCCTGTGCAGAATCCTGTACCGGCGGATTATTTGCCGGTGCGCTGACTGATGTGCCGGGAATTTCTGCTGTTTTTGAGCGGGGGATCGTAACCTATACCAACCGTGCAAAGATGGAGGAGCTGGGGGTGTCTGCCGCAACGCTGGATGCTTACGGTGCAGTCAGTGAGGAGACGGCAGCGGAAATGGCAGAAGGTCTGGCGAAGAAAACAGGTTCGGATCTCTGCGTTTCTGTCACAGGCGTGGCAGGACCGGATCCGTCAGAAGGCAAACCGGTCGGTTTAATTTATATCGGTCTGACTTATAAAGGAAAGACCAGGGTAACGCAGGTGCAGCGCCATAATTCCAGCCGCAAATGGAACCGGAACTATGCGGTGCTGACCATGCTCCATGAAATATATCAGACGATTAAATAAAGGAGAGTCCCATGATTCAGAATACCTTTGACAATGGAACAAATCCTCTGCTGACACCGGAGGCATTGTATGGAAAGCGGGAACCGGCCAGCGATGTATGTATCATCACGTTTTCCTATAAGGCGCTCCAGTGGGCGCTGGAACATCTGAACTGTGAACGGATCGCGGAAATTGGTTCGACCGGCTATCGATATACCATCTATCGGACAGAATGGATGGGTAAAAAAATCTGTTTCTATATGACGATGATCTCTGCGGCGGCTGCGGCTGCCTGTCTGGAAGAAGCCAGATGCCTGACCGGTGCAAAGAAATATATTCTCTTCGGATCCAGCGGAACGCTGGACCGGAGCAGAACTGACGGCAAACTGATGGTGCCGACGGCAGCTTACCGGGATGAGGGTGTTTCCTATCATTACATGCCGGCCTCAGACTACATAGAAATGAAACACTGGAAAACGGTTGCGTCGTTTTTCGAGAAACAGGGTGTACCTTATGTCATCGGAAAAACATGGACGACGGACGGAATCTACAGGGAAACTGCAGGAAATGCAGAAAAACGCAGACAGGAGGGATGTATTTCCGTGGAAATGGAAGCTGCGGGGATACAAGCAGTCTGCGATCATCACGGACTTTCCCTGTACAACTTCCTCTTTGCCAGCGACTGTCTGGAGAAAGAGGAATGGAAAAACGAGCTGCTGGGAACCAGCGGCGAAAAGGAAATGCAGGTGAAGTGTTTTCAGCTCGCACTTCATCTGGCAGCAGAACTGTAATCTTTCAAAAAAACTCCGAACCGCTGTAACGAAACGCAAAAAAACAGCATGAACCATACAGAAGGGTTGAGAGGAGGTGAAAGAAATGCAGTCACGAGATGAAAAGAAAAAGATGGAAGAAATATACCAGAAATACGCACAGACGGTCTACAAATATCTGCTGTCCCTGACGCGAGACAGTCAGCTTGCCGAGGAACTGACCCAGGAAACCTTTTATCAGGCAGTGAAAAGCATCGGAAGGTACGACGGCAGCTGCAGTGTTTCCACATGGCTTTGCGCCATCGCCAAACACCAGCTGTCCGCATGGCGGAGAAAAAATCCGGAAACAGAATCTCTGGATGAAGATGAAGCCCGGGAAGCTCACAGAACCCTGACGGAGAGAGAATCGTCGGGCGAGGAGATTTTGCTGGGAAAGGAAGATCGAGTAGACCTGATGCGGCGGCTGCATTTCTGCCCGGAACCCGTCCGGGAAGTGCTGTACCTGCGGATTTTCGGCAACCTGTCCTTCCGCGAGATCGGGGAGATCATGGGAAAGACGGAGAACTGGGCGCGGGTGACGTTTTACAGGGGGAAAGAGCGTTTGAGAAAGGAGCTGACGGAGTATGAATAAGATTCCATGTGAAGTGATACAGGATTTAATGCCTTCTTATATCGACGGGCTGACTAGTCCGGTGACGAGCCGTGCGTTGGAGGAGCATGTGGAAGGATGCGAAAACTGCAGAAAGGTGCTGGAACATATGCGGCAGCCGGACGGGACACCGGAAAGTGCGGTCGAATTGCCGGACCGGCGGGAAATTGATTTTCTGAAAAAAACCAGGAAACGGACGCGGGGCGTGATGCTTGGTAGCATTGCGGCGGCTCTGGTGATCGTGGTGCTTGCCCTTGCCGGCAAAGCATTTTTGCTCGGTTCTCCTGCGGGTGCGGAGGCTGCGGTGTGCAATCTGGATATCGACGGAAATGATGTTTCAGTCACTGCTTCGGCGATTTCTGACAAGCAGGCGGTATCTTCAGTACATTTCGAGGAGATGGATGGGGTCGTGTCGGTATCGTTCCGTACGGTTGCGAAAAGTCCTCTTCATAAAGGGAATTATCAGGCGGAATATACCGCTTCGGAAGAAATTACGCAGGTATGCATCGGTGACCGCATTCTCTGGGATCATGGGATGGCAATTTCTACGCTGACTTCTGCGGTGTATCAGACACGCCACGACTACGTGGGCAGCATGCCGGATAACGGAGAAACGGCAGGGACACTGAATATGGCGTGGTATCTGGGAAGTTTCCGGAACGAACTGCAGACGGAACAGGAACCATACGGATGGACCATGATTCTGGCCGATGACATCCCTAAAAACATTTTGGCGGAGCAGGAAAACAAGATGCGGAATTTCGCATATGTGCTTCTGGGTGTGACGGGCAATCTGGGAGAAGTGTCCTATCGGTACCACTCCGGGGAAAAGGAATGCAGTCTGACGGTGACAGCGGAGGATGCTTCTGCATTTCTGGGCAGCGACATCAAGGGATGCGGCGAGAATGTGAGCATGCTGGAAACGCTGATCCAGAAGACCGGAATGAATGGATTCAATTATTCACCGCTGAGCTCTGCCGGCAAGTTTTCTGAAGAATAAAGAACCAATGAAAGGCGGTCCTGTAAACCAGAGCCGCTTTTTCGTTTACGCGGAAAGTGTGAGAAGTCCGACGTCTCATGCCGACCTATAAAACTGACACATTTTTCTGAAGAAACGTACTATAAAAAACTCCGATAATTTCGTAGAATTTATTCATAAAATGTGGTAAGGTAAGGAGGAAGCGTGTTGTTGACGAATTGATTTGACACCACAATGCTCTGCTTGCATGTCATGAAT
>JBJFHL010000012.1:0-72205 GCA_051893555.1 Anaerovoracaceae bacterium | reverse complement strand
ATGGTCTCAGAGCTCCGCCCATTCTGCCGAATGCGGTACGCATACCGTCTACGATTACTACTTCTTTCATTTTTTCCATCCTTTCTTTCGTAATTGTGATGTATGTTGTTATTCTTTATTAAACTTTGTGACAGGGGAGAATGTTCTTTCATGAGCAGCCTCCCCATAAATTTTGTTCCAGGAAGTTTTACCCGTTATGGTTTTATGTGTTAAAGAGTATTAGTAATTTCTTCTCAGTAATGTCTGTGTTTGTGTTTATGTTAAGATTAAGGTTAAGGTGAAGGTAAAAAGTTAAGATTGAAGTTGTACTGCTGAATATTTCGCGTAAAGAACAGGATAAAACTTTCTTTGCACAAAAGCTGGAACAAAACATAATATGATAACAGTTACCTGTTATGTACTTTTACATTTTCATTTTTGGCGGCATGACTGTGGCTTCTCCATCCAAAACCACCTGTCCGTCCTGATTTACACAGTAAGTGCGTAAAATTGCCCGGTTCTTTTCCGGCATCAGTTCTTTTACTTCAACCGTCGCTGTAATGGTATCCCCAAAGTGAACTGGTGACAGAAATTTTACGCTCTGCCCCATATATATGGTGCCTTTCCCAGGAAGATTTGTTCCCAGTACAGTAGAAATCAAACTTGCAGACAACATGCCGTGGGCGATCCTTTCTTTAAAAGCTGTTTTCTTCGCATACTCCGCATTCATATGTGCAGGATTAAAGTCTCCGGTAACTCCAGCAAACAGATATACATCGGTTTCCGTAATAGTCTTCGAATAGGTGCTTGTCTGACCAATCTGTAATTCATCAATGGTATAGTTCATTTTTATCTCATTCTCCCTACTTGAAATTTGCTGGTCTTTTTTCCATGAAAGCGCTCATTCCTTCTTTTTGATCTTCTGTAGCAAAACACAAAGCAAACAAATTTTTTTCCAGGTTCATAGCTGAGATGATATCCATCTGATTTCCGTTGTTGAAAGCTTCTTTGCTCAGACGGACGCCGGATTTACTGTTCTTCAAAATCTGCTCTGCAAGTTCCATCGCTTTGGCTTCCAATTCTTCCGGTTCCACAACGTAATTGACCAGACCAATTTTTTCTGCCTCTTCCGCACGAATGGTTTTCGCCGTATAGACCAGTTCCTTTGCTTTTGCCATTCCAATCAATCTCGGAAGTCTCTGGGTGCCGCCGCCGCCCGGGAATATTCCAAGTCCAACTTCCGGCAATCCCATTTTTGCTTTTTGAGATGCAATTCTAAGATCACAGGCCAGCGTCATTTCGCATCCGCCGCCCAGGGCAAATCCGTTAATCGCTGCAATGAAAACTTTATTCATTCCTTCCATCCTGCGATAGATTTCAGTTGTATTAAATGAATAGCGTGCCGCTTCTTCCGGGGTCATGGTGCTCATAAGAGAGATATCTGCTCCGGCGATAAAAGCTTTTCCTGCACCGGTGAGGATAATCACTTGAAGATCTGCATCCTCTTCTATTTCATTCAGAAGGCAGTTGAACTCTTCCAGAAATTCGTTCGTCAGAGCGTTGAGCTTTTCCGGATTATTAAAAGTGACTTTCATCACGCCGTTTTCTTTTTCATATAATAATTTTGTGTATTCCATTTTCTTTCTACTGGGGCATATTCCGAAAAATATGCCCCACTCCTTTCATGGCAATTATCTTTATCAGGATATCATTCCAAATAATTTTGGTAAGAATAAGGAAACCTCAGGTATATATGTTACCAAAATAAGCGAAACTAACATAACCAGCAGGAATGGTAGTACAGCACGGGTAACTTCATTGAACTTAATATCTCCGATACTGCAGGCCACAAACAAGTTGGAGCCTACTGGCGGAGTGCATAAACCGATTGCCAGATTTAATACCATCAGCAAACCGAAATGAATCATATTAATGTCATATGCTACTAAAATAGGAGTAAGCATTGGAGCCAAAATTACAATAGCAGCAACAGTATCCATGAAACATCCAACAATCAGTAATACAATATTTACAATTAGTAAGATGACAAATGTGCTGTCTGTTAATCCTTCTAGGAAGCCTACAATAGCGCCTGGAACCTGCGCCATAGTAAGAACCTTACCAAACACTGTAGCTGTAGCGCAAACCAATAAAATAGTTCCCGTCGTAGTAGCTGCATTAGCGATGACATCCAGCATTTTCTTCCAGGTAAGTTCTCTATAGATCACTGCACCTGCAAAGATGGAATATACAACTGCGACAGCTGCCGCTTCCGTAGGTGTAAATAATCCTCCATAAATTCCTCCCAGAATGATAACTGGGATTAACAATGCCCAGATGGAAGATTTAAATGTTTTCCAAACATTGGCCCAACTGAACTTCTGTCCATTTCCTACAAAGCCTTGCTTCTTACACATGAAATAGGCCACTATACATAAAAGAATTGCCAACAGGATTCCAGGACCGAAACCACCGAGGAATAATGTTCCAACAGATGCGCCGGTAGAAGAACCGTACATAACAAGTGGAATGCTTGGAGGAATCAGAATCCCCAAACAGCCGGATGCACAAATTAAACCATAGGAAAATCTTTTACTGTATCCTGCTTCAATCATAACTGGTACGGTAATTCCACCGATCGCAGCAACTGTAGCCAGTGCTGAACCGGAAATGGCGCCAAAGAATGCACATGCAACAACTGTTACATAAGCATATCCACCAGTGAAATGTCCCACGAAAGAACCTACGAAATCGATCAGCCTTTTTCCAAGGCCGCCGCCTTCTATAATGGCACCGCAGAGGATGAAAAGTGGAACGGCCATCAGCGGGAAGGAGTCACATGCGGTAAACATACTTGTACCAACCTGAAGCAGTGAAAGGGTGCCTGCCTGGCTGACATAAAAAAGTGAAGCGAAGCCGATACATAAAGCGATTGGTACTTGTAAAAATAACAGGATGAAAAAAATAAGGAACATTGCTAAAATTAAACCTGTGTTCATGCTAAATCGCCTCCTTTACTCGGTTTCAGTTCTTTATATTCAATCAATACTCTGATAATATTCTGTACGTATCTAATAATCGAAAAGATTCCACATACCAAAGGTGCCAGATATACAAACAGCATATTGATATGTACTGCCGGTGAATACTGCGGTAGCAGGGAGAATTTCTCCATAACCAGGAACATAACGTATGTGATGATAATCCAGAATACAATGGATACTACATCGGTAAATAATTTAAGCCGCAAGGTGCCTTTTTCTTTCAGGAAAAGTGCAACGATATCTACTTTCAGATGTTTTTCTTCTCTTACTGCCTTGATGGCACCGAAGTAAATCAGCCATACGAACAGGTATCTTGCCACCTCTTCTGTCCAAGTCAGATTTACGCCTGTTAACCTAAAAATAATCTGTAGAACAACGACTAATGTAACGGCAGTAAATAAAAGGATTGACGCCCATTTTTCGACTCTGTCTAAAATCGAATCTAATATTTTCATATGATGTCCTCCTACTATGGAAATTAGAAAGGATTGCAGAAAGGATTACAGAAAGGCTTCATACAATCCCTTCTAATTTTCTCATGCCAATTCTTTAAGGAAAAAAGAATCAAAATGTTATGCTTTCATCAACAAATAGTCCTGTATTTTTATTATTTCATATACTTTGCATTGATCGGTTCCAGTGCTTCCAGATATTCATCCAGTCTCGGTTCATCTACATTTTCTCTGAACCAGTCATATGCCGGCTGTACTGCTTCAATGAACGGTTCCAGTTCTTCTGCAGTGTAATCCACATAAGTAATGGTATCTCTTAAGAATGCTTCAGTTTTTTCTTCTGCCGCCAGAATATCCGCATTGTAAGTATCTGCAAACCAATTTGCAGCATCGATTACGATCTGCTGTAAATCTTCCGGCAGAGTTTTCAGCCATGCTTCGGAAACAGCAGTTACACCCATATCATAGAACAGATGTAAATTGTTATAGTATTCGCACTGTTCATAGAATGCATTCGTGTCAACTAAAAGTGCCGTTGTATTTGTTCCCTGAATGGTGCCCTGCTGTAATGCAGTGTAGATTTCGGAGAATGCCATTGCAGTTGGATTCGCACCTAAAGCTTTATATGCTTCCAGCATAACATCTACTTCATGGCATCTTACTTTTAATCCTTTGAAATCGTCAACTGTATAAATTGGCTTCTTAGTCAGGCAGTTAAATTCGCCATTGTCCGTCCAGATTACACGAATACCAGTCTGCTCCAGAACTTCTTCAGAAATAGAATCACCAAACTGATTGAAGAAGTCAAATGCTGCCTGCTTACCACCGGAAAACAGGAATGGTAAGCTCTGGAATTTTACATCATCTGTGAATCCTGCCAGAGTCATGGAACCACCGTAGTACATTTCGATAGTACCCATTGCGATTCCTTCCAGCATTTCTCTTTCACTGCCAAGAGAACTGTTTCCGTACAGCTGTACTTCAATTCGTCCGTTGGACTTTTCTTCCAGCTCTGCCTTAAATTTTTCCATTGCTTTGTACGCAACATGTTGTTCATTTACTACAGAACCAAACTTTAATACATAAGTCTGCCCATCGTCTCCGCCTTCTGCTCCAGCATCGGAATTACCACATGCTGCAAATGAGAAAATCATGGCAACAACTAATAATACTGCTAATACCTTCTTAAACATTTCTTCCTCCTTTTTAAACGCCAAGATAATTTGGTTTTCTTTTCTCCTTAAATGCTTTGAATGTTTCTTTGCAATCTTCAGAACTGTTATATTTCGTAGTATATTTGGATTCCAGCATATACTTTTCGACTAATTGTTCGTTGTCGTTGATATTCATTGCTTCTTTGAAGTAATTCAACGCCAATGGTGACTGCTCTGCAATCTTTTCAGCAATCAAACGAGTTTCCTCTTCGAGCTGGTTCCTTGGAACAACTTTGTATGCCGTTCCCCACTGTTGCAGCTGCTGTGCAGTCATGGTATCTCCTGTAAAAATATAGTATCTTGCCAGTCTTCTAGGCATACCCATTTCCAAGAATTCTGATGCACCGATATAACCTGCCTTGATTTCTGCCAGAGAAAACGTTGCATCATCAGAGCAAACCATGATATCTGCAGAGAATGTCATTGCGATTCCTGCACCAATACATTTTCCATGTACTGAAGCTATAACAGGTACCTTACAGTTATAAATTGCTGCCATGCAGCTTGCGGCCGCTCCTGCAATCACTGCAGTATTTTCATCACTGTTGCATTCCTGAATTTCTTCCAGTCTTCCGCCCGCACAAAAATGCTTGCAACCGGATTTTAAAACAACAGCGCATATGTTATCCATCGTTTCAATTTCTTCGAAAGCTGCTCTGATCTCACCATAGTAATACTGATCCATAATATTGAATGGTGGGTTATTCAATGTAACGTAAACGATTTTTCCTTGTCTTTCCAAAAGCACTTTATCCATTTTTCCCTCCTACCAAATTAAGCCACATTCGATTGCTTCTTTACGTAATTGATCACGGAAGTCAGGATGTGCGATACTAATGATAGCTTCTGCTCTTTCGCGGGTATCCAATCCTCTCACATTTACACAACCAAACTCAGTCACAAGATACTGCACATCAAAACGAGATGTGGTAATTGGTGTCCCCTTTTCAATCTGGCAGACAATTCTGGATTTCTTTCCCTTTGCTGCGGTGGATGGCAATGCAAGGAAGGACTTTCCGTTCTTCGAAGCCTGGCTTCCTCTTACGAAATCCACCTGACCTCCAATTCCGCTGTATGCTTTTCCATTTACAGTATCTGATACTACCTGTCCCATCAAGTCCACTTCTACGCAGCCGTTAATGGAAATCATGTTGTCATTCTGCTGAATGATATATGGGTTATTCGTATACTCTACTGGTTTAATCAGCACATCTGGATTATTGTTTACAAAATCGAAAACCTTTTTACTTCCACAAATGGTATTCGTTACAATCTTTCCTACATCGATTTGTTTCTTTTTACCGGTGATTACACCTTCATTATACAAATCTACGATTCCATCAGAGAACAGTTCTGTATGAACTCCCAGATCCTTCTTTCCGTGAAGCAAGGAGCAAACAGCATCCGGAATAGAACCGATACCCAGCTGAATGCAGCTACCGTCCTGAATATACGGCTCGATGTGCTGGCTGATCTTCAGCGATGTTTCATTGAAGACCGCCTGATGTACTTCCACCAGAGGCGTATTATCTTCCACAATATAGTCGATTTGATCCAGTGAAATTTGGTTACCAAAACTCTTTGGTGCATATTTGTTCACCTGCGCAATGACTGTATCACAAATGTCAACACAGATGTCTGTATAGTCAGCGTTCAGAGACAGAGAACTCATCCCGTTTTCATCCGGCTCTGAAATAACACACAATAACACGTTCGGCTTGTATTCGTCTTTCAGCCACATGGGAAGTTGATGATAATGCAGAGGAATCAGCTTTGCTCTGTGTTCATAATACGGAACCCTGGACGTTTCTCCTAAAAAGATGCAGGAGAATCCAAAAGAATCCTTGTATTCCTCATTTAGAAAAGCTTCTTTTCCAAAACTTTTTGATGAAAAAAAGTCTACATTCTTTAATTCTTTTGCCCGATCACAGATTGCGTCAATTACTGGCTCTGCACTCAGATGAAGCTGCTGAGAGACGATTTTATCTCCGTCTTTAATCACCTTTGCAGCTTCCTTTGCAGATACAATTTTATCTTTATACTTTTCTCTCCAATCCATTTATATTTTCTCCGTTTCTTCCTTCTATTTTGCTACACCGGATTTCTTGTTATCAGTCCATACGTAGAAGCCTTCTCCAACTTTTCTTCCCAACTGTCCTGCGTTTACTTTCTTTTTCAGCAAGTTACCCGGTCTGAACCGTTCACCATAGTTTTCAAACAGCTCAGTCTGAACCAGTAAATTCAGATCCAAGGATGTGTTATCATACAGTTCAAATGGCCCTACCGGATGCCCCATACCAAACCGGCATGCACGATCAATATCCTCAACAGAAGCTACGCCTTCTTCCAAAAGCTTTAATGATTCAATCATAATGGCATGATAAATTCGATTTACAACAAAGCCGGTTACATCCTTTACCTTTACGGCTTCTTTACCCATTTCAGTCATTAAGGCAATGACTTCATCTACGATGGCATCATCACAGAGATGTCCAGGAATTACCTCCACCAGCTTCATAACGCTGGCTGGAGAGAAGTAATGAGTTCCCAGGAAACGTTCCTTTCTTTCTCTTTTCACAGCCAGAGAAAGTTTTGTAATAGAGAATGTCGAAGTATTTGTCAGGAAGACGGTTTCTGGTTTGCAAATCTCGTCCAGTTCCTTGAAGAGTGCTTCCTTCACCTCATAGATTTCCGGAACAGCCTCGGTGATATAATCACAATCCGCTAAAAGCATTTTGTCGCTGACCGGTGTAATTCTTGCCAAAATCTCCTCTTTCTTATCTGCTTCCAGACGTCCCTTCTTGATTTCCTTATCTAAAATGGCTGCCTGCTTAGCCTTGGCTGCTTCTGCCAATTCCATTGTTGCATCTACAATCGCTACCTGGTGACCTGCTCTTGCGAAGACGATAGCAATCTCTCTTCCCATCATCCCTGCACCGATTACTGCTACTTTTTTCATTTTTTTCTCCTTCTTTCTATCCTTACTTTGATTCTCATCCTACTTTATTTCTCACAATTTTCCACCAGAAGGGCTATACCCTGTCCGCCGCCGATACATAAAGTGGCTATGCCATATCTGGCGTTTCTTCGCTTCAGTTCATAAATCAGTGTGGTCAGAATTCTTGTTCCGCTGTTGCCCAAGGCGTGTCCGTGTGCGATTGCTCCACCGTTTACATTGACTCTATTATAAAGTTCAGTTCCCGGCTCCATCCCAAGTTCAATAAGGCAGCCTAGAGACTGCGCTGCAAAGGCCTCGTTCAGTTCAAAAAGGTCAATGTCTTCTAGCGTTAAGTTGGCCTTTTTTAAGACTTTTCGAATGGCTGGTACAGGACCCAGTCCCATCATGGCCGGATCTACACCAGCAGTGGAAGAAGCAATTACGGTTACCAACGGTGTAATGCCTTTTTCCCTTGCTCTTTCTTCGCTCATTAGTACCACCGCTGATGCGCCATCGTTCATTCCGGACGCGTTTCCTGCCGTTACTGTACCAGTTCCATCTCTCAAAAATGCAGGCTTTAGCTTAGTCAATCCTTCCATGGTAGTATCTGGCTTAAAGTGCTCATCTCTTTCGAAAATGGTGGTAGTTTTTCTGCTTACAACTTCCACTGGAAGGATCTCTTCTACGAAATATCCTGCCGCCTGTGCTCTGGCAGCTTTCATCTGGCTGTCATATGCAAATTCATCCTGCTGTTCCCGAGTGATGTTATATTTCTTTGCAATATTTTCCGCTGTCAGCCCCATATTCAGGCCAGGAAACAATTCAATCGGATGTGCATGGGAAGAAGCATATGCGAAAGCATCTTCACATTGAAAATTGTTCATTCTGAAGCCCTGATACCGACTTTCTGATGGCAAGTAATATGGTGCTCTGGACATATTCTCTGCACCACCTGCCACAACAATATCAGCATTTCCTGCCATTATGGCATCACAACCGCTGACAACCGCCTGCAGCGCGGAGCCGCACTGGCGGTCTACGCTAAATCCGGGAACCGATTGGTCCAGTCCGGCCAGAAGAAGCGAGACTCTGGCAAGATTCGGTGTCTTGCTCAGCACATCTCCCATAATGACCTGATCCACATCTTCCTTCTGAATCTGGCCACGCTTTACGGCTTCTTCAATAACGAGTGCTCCCAGTTTATATGCCGGTACCGTTTTTAAACCTCCCAAGTATGCGCCTACTGCAGTTCTTACAGCTCCGGTTATTACTATTTTTTTCATTTCAAAGTTCCTCATTTTGCTTCATCATTTAATTCATGACTGTAATAACAAAATTCTTGCAAGAATTATATTGACGCTTTCTATAACAGCAAAAGGTATGCCAACTTTCTTTCAATGGGAAAAATGAGGATTTTCCTTGCTTCCTGAGGGAAAATGTAGTAAAATTGCTTGATACAAGAAATATATTTTTCGCTACATGTATAAAAACGTCTACATGCTTGTGTATATATTTTTCTACTCAGGGAAAGGAGGATCTTATGAACACATTTATGGATACCGCCAGAAAGGCAAACATATATGAACAAGCTTTAAAAAACTATTTCGGCAGTGTACTGATTACAGATGAAAATTTGAATATTATCTTTGCAAATCAACACAGTGCAAGGATGCTGGATACTTCTGTGGAAGAACTCTTAAAAATGAATATGTATGATATTATCGAAAACGGTCTTGCGCAGGACTGTGCATCCATTGAGGTTTTTGATACCCATAAACCAGTTTTCAGATACATTCTTAACGGTAAGGGTGAGGGAATGTATATTTCCGCCAGACCGTGTTTTGACCAGCAAGGCAAGTTGGAATGCATACTGACTTACAGTCAGGACGATACTTTTATAAACTCTTACCTCAATCAAATTACGGAAATAAAGCAACAGGCCGAGGGTGTAATCAATCTCATAAACAATGCGTCCATTGAAACATCCTTCATAGCAGAGAGCGAGAACAGTAAACAGATGTTTTCTCTGGCCAGACGGGTTGCACAGTCCGATACCACTGTCATGCTATATGGAGAATCCGGTTCAGGTAAAGAAGTTGTATCCAAATTTATTCACGATCAGAGCAATCGGTCGAAGAACCTTTTTGTTCCGGTCAATTGTGCTGCAATTCCGGAGCAACTTATGGAGTCAGAATTTTTCGGGTATGAAAAAGGGGCCTTTACTGGCGCAAATAGTGGAGGAAAGCTAGGTATTTTTGAACTGGCAAACCACGGAACACTTTTTCTGGACGAAATCGGTGAAATGCCTCTCCCGCTTCAGGCAAAACTGTTGAGAGTATTGGAAACCGGTGAATTTCTCAGGGTGGGAGGTACAAAAAAGGTTTCCAGCGATATCAGAATCATCGCTGCAACCAACCGTAATCTATCCGAGTTAGTTGAAGAAGGAAGGTTTCGACAGGATTTGTACTACAGGCTTAACATTGTTCCTATTGTAGTTTCTCCTCTTCGAGCACGGAAAGAGGATATTGTTCCGCTTTCCCAATTCTTTCTGAAAAAACTAAATGAAAAATATGGAAAAAATAAAATTTTGGTAGAGTCTACACTCTCCCGACTTCAAGAGTATTCCTGGCCAGGAAACATCAGAGAGTTGAAAAATATAATTGAGCGACTATATATCACTTCAAGTGGCGATTACCTGATTCTTAACGGACCTTTGGATCTCTCTTTATCAGAAGCCGATGCTTCATCCACTATCCTAAATTGTACGCAGAGTGATCAGGATCTTGATACGAAAAATGGTACCCCCCCCCAACAAAATATCAAAGTTGAAGGATACTATGGAAAAAAAAGAAAAAGAATATCTTACTTTTGTAATTAAGGAATGTAATTATAACATCAGTTATGCCGCTGAACTTCTTGGTATACACAGGACAGGTCTGTATCAGAAAATACGAAAGTACAAAATTTCCCTTGAAAGATAGTTTTATTTAGCAAAAACCGCTGTTTCAGTGAACGACGCATTCATTGAAACAGCGGTATCTGTTTATTGTCTGGTTTCTTTTTTCATTTGGGCAAAGCGGTTTACATCTCCAGCTTCATATCCCCTTCTGCAATCCATCCCTTCTTCCGCATAAACTCTGAAATCAGTAGGGTTACAATTGCCGGCAGGATAATCTGAATTGCCAGAATTTTCAGCAGTACCACAGCCGTTGGTTCTGCAGCTGCCATGGTCTGCCAGGTCATGATCTGTCCCACCAACCCGGCGGTTCCCATGCCGGAACCCGTTGCGTTATTGGTCATATGCAGCAACATGGTGGAAACCGGTCCCAGAATCGCACTTGACAATATCGCAGGGATCCAGATCACAGGTTTGCGCACGATATTTGGCATCTGCAGCATGGAGGTACCGATTCCCTGTGCCAATAGTCCGCCAACACCATTCTCACGGTAGCTTGCCACGGCGAATCCTACCATATTGCAGCAGCAGCCCACTGTCGCAGCACCTGCCGCAATTCCCGAAAGGTTCAGGATGATGCCCAGGGCTGCAGAACTGATGGGCAGCGTTAAAATCATACCCATGAGAACCGATACGATAATTCCCATCAGGAACGGCTGCTGTTCCGTTCCCCAGTTGATCATAGCACCAAGCGCCGTCATGAATCCGGAAATCGGAGGGCCCAGAATCAGACCTGCAGCAGCACCTGCAGTGATGGATACCAGCGGCGTTGCCAGGATATCCACCTTCGTCTTCCCGGATACCAAATGACCCAGTTCAATTCCTGTGAATGCTGCAAGAAATGCGCCCAGCGGTTCACCCGGTCCTGCCAGTACGATGGTTCCTTCCACCAGAACTGCTCCGGCCAGCAGTTTGCCGGCAAACGCTCCAATCATACCGGTGATGGCGGCTGAGACTACCACCAGCGCATTCTCTTTAAACCGGCAGGCTACACCAACGCCGATTCCAGCCCCGGTGATTGCCGCCGCCATTTTACCTATGAGATAGATCATATCTCCGATGTTGCCGCCCACCAGCAGTCCGATCTGCTGAATGATGGTACCCACGATCAGGGTGGCAAACAACCCGTGCGCCATCCCCGCCAGACCATCAATGAATATGTGATTCAGATACTTTTTCATTCTGTTTTCCCCACTTACAATTGTGTCTTTCACTACTTGTTGTCTGAGACGAATTTCATTTTTCATCCAAACAAATTTCATTATAGCACACTGTCGGAAAAAGAAAAGCATCGTTGTTTTTTTGACAAGTCGAAGGTATAAAGGTATAATGGAGTTAATGACAACACGATATACAGAAAGAAGACGAAAACAGAAATGCAGAAAGAAACGTTACACGAAGAAAAAAAATCCAGACGATCCGTTTTGCTGGGGGCTGCCCTGCTGATGGCCACCTCGGCGGTGGGACCCGGATTCCTGACCCAGTCAGCCACCTTCACTGCCACATACATGGGGCAGCTGGCCATCATCATGGTTCTGGTGATTCTCATGGATGTCATCACGAAACTGAATGTCTGGAGCATTATCGGCGTTTCCGGGAAGCGTGCACCGGAGCTGGCAAACGAAGTGCTGCCCGGACTGGGCCAGGTGGTCTCTCTTCTGGTCGCGTTCGGCGGACTGGTGTTTAATATCGGTAATGTAGGTGGGATCGCCCTGGCATTGAACGCGCTCTTTCGTATTCCGGAAGCAGCCGGCTGTATGCTGGGCGGTGCATTTGCTGTATTTTTGCTTGCATCAAAAAACGCCAGCGGCGGAATCGACCGGCTGGCGAAATGTCTCGGTGTGTTGATGGTTCTCATCGCGCTGGTTGTGGCAGTTTCCACCCGTCCCCCTGTGGATGCTCTGCTATCCGGCTTCTTTCATCTGGAAGAACCGGCTTCGCTTCTGATTCCCATGATTACGATCCTGGGCGGCTCCTGCGGCGGCTATATTTCTTTTTCCGGCGCACATCGCCTGCTGGATGCCGGAATCTATGGAAAGGACAGCCTTTCCGATATCCGAAAAAGTGTTCTCCTCGGTTCCGGCGTAACCGGTGTCATCCGGCTGCTTCTCTTTCTGGCTGCCTATGGTGTCTGTATGGCAGGCGGCGATGCCGCCCGGGAAGCGGTCATCCAGTCTTCGAATCCTGCGGCAGAGGTGTTCCTGCAGGCCCTGGGAGATCTGGGCTTTCGTCTGTTTGCCGTGATCCTTCTCTGTGCCAGCCTGTCCACCGTGACCGGTGCGGCTTACACCTCCGTTTCTTTTCTGAAAACGCTGCATCCTGCCATGAAAAATCATTCGCGCGCTGTCACGATTCTGTTCATCCTGCTGTCCAGCGGGATCATGGCAATCTTCGGCGGAGCAGCCAGACTTCTTGTTCTGGCGGGTGCAGTCAACGGTCTGATTCTGCCGGTATCTCTGTCCGTTATCCTCATTGCAGGGCGGAAACAATCCATCGTGGGAAATTACCGTCACAGCCTTTTCCTTACAACCCTGGGACTCATTATCGTCCTGATCACTCTGTTCTTCGGCCTGTACAGCATTGCAGCGCTGTTCTGATCCCTGCTTTTTCTGAGTCTGTCCTCTATCTGGTCGGCTGCCGGTAGAAGCGTCCATTCACCTGCTCTGTCTGAATGACATTGATAAATGCTTTTTCATCGATGGCCCGAATCTCCTGCATCAGCCGGTCCACTTCACCGCGGCCTACCACAGAGTAAAGAATATGACGCGGTGCCTCTTCAAAGCAGCCCTCTCCTTCAATGAGGGTCGCATCGTGATGGGTGCTGATCCGGATTTGCTCGTAGACTTCTCTCGGCTTGGATGTGATGATCAGCAGCGTATCCTTTTGATACCGCTTATACAGCATCTGAATCACCTGCGTGCTGCAGAACTGGAAAATGATCGAATACAGCGCCGCATCAAACCCGAAGAGCACGCCTGCCAGTGTGAGAATGCATACGTTTCCGAGGAAAATGTAATTCCAGGTGTCAATACCCTTCTTTTCCGAAAAGTAGATGGAAATAAAATCCGTTCCGCCGCCGCTGGCTCCTGCCAGCAGGCTGATGCTGATGGATACGCCGTTGAGGATGCCGCCGAAAATACTGATCAGCAGGGTATCATATGTAATGGTAATGTCCGGCAGCAGATCCGTCAGGAAGCTGGACAGAAACACCACATAAAACGAAAAGATGGTGAACCGCTTGCCGATAAACCGGAATCCGATATAGGCAGGCACGATGTTCAGCGGCAGATAGACCAGAGAGTACGGAATCGCCACATGGAAAAACTGGCTTCCAATCCGCTGGATCAGCAGGGTGATTCCCGCAAATCCGCCCGGAAACAACCCGCCCGTATTGACAAAGCTGCGCAGATTGAACGCATAGATGGCCGCTCCCAGCGTCAGGATTGCCAGTGTCTTCAGATCTTTTTTCACGTCGGTCATTCGCTGTTCCATTTACTGCTCTCCCTCCGGCTGCTTCGTTTCCGGAAGTTTGCACACGTCGATCCATTTCTCGGCTTTGGAGACCCGGAAAATCTCATCACAGGTCAGCTCAATGGCACTGTTTGAACTGCCGCACGCCGGAAATACCGTTTCGAACCGCTTCATGGATTCGTCGCAAAATACACGCACCCGTGGATTTTCAATGGCAAAGGCGCACACGCCGCCGATGGCATGCCCTGTAAATTCCACGACTTCTTCCGGAGTCAGCATTTTTGCTTTCTGTCCGAAGGTGTCTTTGAACTTCCGGTTGTCTATTTTCGTATCTCCTGCCGTCTGGATCAGAATGCAGCCGTCTTCTCCATCTTTGAATGACAGAGTTTTGCAGATTCTGGCACCCTCCACGCCCACAGCCTGTGCTGCAAGCTCCACCGTTGCACTGGATACATCAAATTCCTGGATTCTGTCTTCCATGCCCAGGTCACGGAAGAATGCTCTTACTTTTTCGATCGCCATATTGTTCTACCTCATTTATCAAAATTCATATAGTTGAATCTATTTTTCTTCTATAGTATACCATAAGAAAAACACCTTTTGTGAAAAAAAGGTGTTGGCATTGCTGGATACATGTTTTCGTTTTGTTTTTCCGGCTGCTTCTTCAGAACAGAAACAGGATCAGCAGCAAGATGACGCCCGGAATTCCCAGAACGCCGACTACCACTGCGGTAATGATGTTCAGCGGAATCAGAAGCAGCCCGAACATTCCTGCGATCAGATTGACCACCAGAATCAGAACGCCTCCCACCAGGCTGCTGATCAGCAATTTTCCCACCAGCTTCAGCGGCCAGAGAAAGATTTTGCCAAGAAGCAAAATCAGCAGCAATGCCCCCGCATACGTTAAAAAAACGCTCAATTCCAGTCCTAACATATTATCCCCCTTCACTTTGTATAAACTATGTCGTTTTGGAATAAAATAGAATAAACTGATTGCGAAAGGTGTGATATTTCATGAAAGAAAACAGAAAACCTTACTCGGAAAACGAATTTCTGCTGAATTCCCTTCAGTCTGCCCGGCTCGAACTCCATGAAGCTGCAAACCTGTTCAATGAGCTGACAGACAACGATGCCATCGACTACGCTTCCTACAATCTTTTAGCTGCCCGCACCAGATATTCCTACCTGCTGAAGCTTGCGAAAGAGAAGCAGCTCTCCCTCTAAAGCTGCCTCCGCCCCTCCAGAGACTTCAGAAGAGTCACTTCATCCGCATATTCCAAATCTCCGCCCACAGGAATTCCATGGGCGATCCGGCTTACTTTGATCCCGGCCGGTTTGATCAGGCGGGCGATGTACATGGCGGTCGCTTCTCCCTCAATGTTTGGGTTCGTGGCGACGATCAGTTCCTTCACATCGCTGGCCTGCAGCCGCGCGATCAGAGATTTCAGATTGATGTCCTCCGGACCGATTCCCTCCATTGGGGAGATCACCCCGTGGAGCACATGGTATAAGCCGTTATATTCCCGGATCCGTTCCATGGCTGCCACATCACGCGGGCTTTCCACCACGCAGATCACATCCTGTCTGCGGGCAGGATCACTGCAGATTCTGCACGGGTCGGTGTCTGTCAGATTACCGCAGACGGAACAGTATCGCATCTCCCGTTTTGCCCGCAGAATAGAGCTTGCCAGCTGCTCCGCCTCCCTGTCGTCCAGTGACAGGATGTGAAAGGCGAGCCGCTGTGCCGTCTTTCCACCGATCCCCGGCAGCTTGGACAGTTCATTGATCAGGATTTCCAGTGGTTTCGGATACTGTCTCATATCTTACAGTCCCGGGATTCCCAGTCCGCCGGTGAGCTTACTCATCTCTGCGTTGGACATTTCTTCAATCTGGCGAATCCCCTCGTTGACAGCAACCATGATCAGGTCCTGCAGCATCTCGATGTCTTCCGGATCCACGATTTCCGGCTTCAGCTGCAGATCTGTGATTTCTTTCTTTCCGTTAATCGTTACAGTCACTGCACCGCCGCCTGCAGTGGTTGTCATTTCTTTTTCTTCAATTTCCGCCT
The DNA here is from genome assembly GCA_051893555.1 of Anaerovoracaceae bacterium. Taxonomy (GTDB): domain Bacteria; phylum Bacillota; class Clostridia; order Peptostreptococcales; family Anaerovoracaceae; genus RGIG7179. The sequence goes on along the minus strand of JBJFHL010000012.1, from coordinate 56,083 downwards.
GCAGGGCTTCCATCTTTCTCTGCATCGCCTGCATCTGCTGCAGCTGCTTCTGCATGCTGCCGCCGCCCATGGATGGCTTCTTTCCTGCTCTCATTCCTTTTCCCATTGTTCATTCCTCCGTATTTTTCTTTTTTATTTCGTTATTTCATTTCGTTTGACTATTCAATTTCCACATGAATTCCCAGCGTTTCACTGGCCATCTTCGCCAGGTTTTCAAACTGAGAATCTGCTTCCTGTTTCTGTTCTTCGGACTCTCTGCGACAGATCATCTTCACGTGGCGTCCCAGATGCCGTTCCATCAGACGCTCCAGTTCCGGACGCATTTTCTCCGCATACCGCTGCGCAAATCCGGTTTTCGCCAGGACGGTAAACTGGCTTTCCCCCACATTACCCAGAGTCGTCCCGCTGCGGATCAGGTTAAAACTGCTGGCACTGCCTTCCCCTTCCTCAAAGATCTGATGCCACAGGTCGTCCATCTGTACACGACTCATGGTCGGAGTCTGATCCGGGATTGCGGCCGCTGTGTTCCGCGAAGCGGAAACTTCCGCCGGTTTTTCCTGCCTCTGCACTGCCGACGGCGGAACTGCTGCCGCTGACGATGCCGGTACCGCTGGCGCCGGCTCTGCGAAGTGCACGATCTCCTGCGCCGGTGCTGCTGCGGAAACTATAGCTGTCCTTGGCGCAAGTTTTTCTTCATCAATCAGGTTGGTGGCGATCGCAACGATGGCCAGCTCCAGGAGAATCCTCGGCTGGGTGGACCATCTGGCATCCTGGATTGTCTTTGAAAGCCGGAGTATGGCATCATTGATCTCCTCCAGGGAAATCTGCCGGCTCTGCTGCCGGATTCTATCTATATTCTCCGTGGACATGTTCAGCATGTCCTCCGGATTTCTGATAAATTTCGTGATGAGAAGACTGCGGTAGTGCGCGGTCCAGTCCTTCATCAGCTGCTTGACATCCTTGCCGTCGGCCAGTGCCCGGTCCAGCAGCACCAGGGCTTCTGCCACGTTATGCACTGCCACCAGATCCGTCAGTTCGATAAAAAAGTCCTCGCCTGCAGTTCCGATGTACTCCAGCACTTTTTCCCGGTCGATCTGTTTATCCCCTGCCGCAATGACCTGATCCAGAATGCTGAGACCATCCCGGACAGAACCATCTGCGCTGTTTGCCAGCAGCCGCACTGCGCCGTCCGTGATCTCGATGCCTTTCTCCCCGCAGATTCTTCGCATGCCGTCTGCCAGTGTCTGCAACGGCACTCTCTTGAAGTCCAGACGCATACATCTGGAAAGAATCGTAGCCGGCAATTTCTGCGGCTCCGTTGTGGCCAGAATGAACATGACATTTTCCGGCGGTTCCTCCAGTGTCTTCAGTAAGGCATTGAATGCACCTGTAGACAGCATATGCACTTCGTCGATGATATAGACCTTCTTTTTTCCCACTGCCGGCGGATACTTGACGCTTTCCCGCAGTTCCCGGATGCTGTCCACGCCGTTGTTGGATGCTGCATCAATTTCGATGACATCCATAAAAGTCCCGTTCTTTATGGCCTCGCAGTTGGCGCAGTGGCCGCACGGTCTTTCGTCACCCTCTTCGAATTTACCGTCACCTGACGTTCCCAGGCAATTGACCGCCTTTGCCAGGATACGCGCTGTGGTGGTTTTTCCCGTTCCCCGGGTACCGCAAAAGAGATAGGCGTGACTGACCGTATCTGTAGCAATCTGATATTTGAGTATTTTTACGATATGCTCCTGCCCGAGGATCTCGCTGAATACCTCCGGCCTCTGGGCACGGTAAAGTGCTGTATACATAATTCCACCTTCTCACGCGCTGCACCCGAAGACTTGTGCAAAATAAAGCGATTGCCCTTAAAAAGCTTCGCAGGCGTTGGAGAAGGCTAGTCTGCGGCACATAAGAACTTCCGCTTATTGCTGCTTCCTTCCGGACCTGACAAGGTTCACGGCATCCCATTGCGCAGGACCCAAACCATGCCAGACGAAGCTTTTTAAGGGCAATATTTCACTTTATCTACTATACCATTTTTGAAGCGGCAGGTCAAGAAAAATCAGAACGCCACCTTCATAAACAGTGCGACGCAGCACAGAATCACTGCACATGGCACATACAGGAATTTTCCTGCGCTGTACCACAGACTGCCGTGAATTCTGGATGCGTTTTTATTGATCTCATCCAGCAGATCGTCCTTCTTCATGATCCAGAACCAGGAAATCGCACCGATGGTCGCTCCCAGAGGAATAATATAGATCGATACGATATCCATCCAAGGTCCCCAGTTGAAAATCGGTTCCATCTGCAGACCGAAGCCCAGGCAGATCACACCCAGAAGCACCAGCACCAGATTTCGGCTCAGCTTCGGGAAACGGTGCAGCAGGGATTCGCCCACCGCTTCGAACATATTTTGTAAAGAGCTGACACCGGCAAAAATCATGGCAGTGTACAGGATCACCGCAAAAGCCTGACCGAACGGGATATCCTGCAGAATCCTCGGCAGGGTGACAAACAGCAGAGACGGGCCTGCACCCACATCCAGTCCATAAGCGAAGCAAGCAGGAATGATGACCAGGGCGGCTACCATCGCCGCGATAGTATCACAGATTGCAGTCCGTACCGCCACATAAACCACATCTTCACTGTCTTCCAGATAAGCACCGTACACAATCATGCCGCTTCCGGTAACGGAAAGAGAGAAGAAAGCCTGACCCATGGCCCAGACCCAGACCATCGGATTTTTCAGCGCCTCCCAGTCCGGTGTAAACATGAAGCGGTACCCTTCCGCTGCCCCCGGCAGCATGGATACCCGGATTGCCAGCACAACGAAAATGATGAAGAAGACCGGCATCATAATCTTATTGGTTTTTTCAATACTTTTCGCACCCAGAAACAGGGTCAGCAGTGTTCCCACCACAATGATGATGTGAAACGGCACCACAGAATACTCCGTGGTGGAAAATGTGCCGAACCAGGTTTCCGTGTCCACTTCCATCAGGTTGCCCGTAATGGAATTCCAGAATGCCTTTAGTACATAAGAAATAATGACAGCATAACCGATGGCGATGCACATGGAACCGGCCAGCGGAAGCCAGCCTACCAGTCCTCCGGCAGTTCCGAGACTCCGGCTGCGCGTTTCCCAGGCTGCCCGGTATGCCCCCAGCGTGCCGGTTCTGGCCCGGCGTCCTACCGCATATTCGGCAGCAAGACCCACTGCACTGAACAGTGCAACGAAGATCAGATATGCCACCAGGAAGGCACTTCCGCCGTTTGCACCCATCTTCGCCGGAAAACCCCAGACATTGGCCATACCCACAGCCGATCCAACGGCAGCGAGAATAAATCCCCACCGGGTGGAGAATTTTACATTGTTTCCTTTACCCATAACAAAAAGAGCTCCTTCTGCGTATTCTGTTACATATCTTATAACATGTACTCTTTTGACATTATACACTGAAAATTCAGAAGATTCAATGGATTTCCGCAGAGGGATGGCTATAAATACTTAAGTTTTACAGTTTACAAGTATTCTGAAAAAGCATATCCTTTCACAGGCAACCCTTTTGCTTGCAGCGGTATAAGAATTTTCTGCAAGTACCAGTTTACATCTGTCGGGAAGAAATATGAATTGTCACTTAATGTTTTTCGATTGATACTAATCATCAGAGTGAAACGATCTTCCTGAAATGTCAATAGATTCACCCCTGTTTCACTCTTCTTCCAGAGCAAAGAAACCCCTATCGTTTCGCCATTCTCCGTCTTTTTCTTTATTATCTTGCGAAATTCTTTTCTTGACATTTTCTCACTTTGCCAATCATAATCTTTGTCGCCTATGGGGAGAAAAAAGATTTCTCCCTGTTCATCTAAATAGTCCCAGCCGATCGCCTTGAACATACCAATCAGTTCGCTGGCTTGGATACCTTTTTCCAATTCAATATCAATACTCGCCATTACTGACATCTTACATCTACCCGCTCTCTATCATAATATATATACCTTGCTCATGAAAGAAAGGAGGCTATCGCTCCCAGCCCGAATCCGTCAACTGTGCGACAGCCCCCTTTCGTGGTTTATCGATTATTTCGTTTTATACATTCTGCAGATTACAGGCTCTCGATGAAATCCATCGGAATGTAAACGTATCCGCCGGATACATACGGTGCCTTAGACATTTCTGCTGCAGCCGTCTTTCCGTTTTCCGTTACAGTGTACGCAGCCTGGCCCAGTGTTACCTTGAATGTCTTGTCAGCACCCTTCAAGGTATAAACTTTGCCGGCTTTTGTGGTCTTCTTTGTCACCGTGTATCCATAGAAGTTTGCCGCCTGCGTCATCTTCGTGTCTGCCACAAAAGCGTGCTTTCTGGCATTGTTGGCACGATCATTGACATTATCCACTGCAGTCAGCAGCAGATTATTGTACAGGTTGGTGGTGCCCAGATACTGCTCCTTGGCATTCTTATTCGCCAGTGCAGTTACGTATGCTCTTCCTGCCTTCTTGCTTTCTTTGTACTTCTTGCTGATCTTTGCGATCTCGTTCTGCATATTTTTCAGCATGATCTTTTCCTGCAGCAGGTTGTAGTCCTTCACGCCCTGAGACAGGAATGCACGATCCATCTCTGCGATGCCGCAGATCCGCTTGCATGCATAGTACATGCTCTTGTCGCTGTACTGGTTCAGATCCACCTTATATGCAGCGTAGGTATCCGTGATGCCGCTGAATGCAGGAACGAATACTGCGTGCTCTGCATTGCCCATGGACAGCCACTGCAGCATGCAGGTATCTGCCGGCAGGTTTTCATTCACTTGAATAATATGTACATCAGACTGCCGGGTTACGCCAATGGCACGTCTTCCGTCATTTTCTGCCTTCATCATATCAAATTCGGTTCCTTCGTACCGATCACCGTACAGCTGCATCAGATCGATGACGGATACTTTCTGATCCGGCGCATAGAACAGTTCGTAGAATTCTTTATCGCTGTAGGCTCCTACGGAAGAAGGTGCCAGCACCTGATGGCCTCTCCAGGTACGCATGTTGGAGTATTCGCTTCTCTCAGCCGTATCGATGGATTCCACCAGATTGTATCTGCCCTGTGCATCCTTCACAGCACCGCCGGCCTTGTCGATGGTTTCAAACAGGTTCTTGGAGAAAAAGAAGTTCTCGGTATCCTGCGGGTCAACCCAGTCGATCATGATCTGATTTCCGAATACCGCTACCTTATCGGTCGGCATCTTCATGGCGGCATAAGTATGTCCGCCGTAAATTTCAAAGATCCATGCTTCTTTCTGATCCGCAAAGAACAGAGTATTCCATTCCTCGGAACCATAAGTATCCACCAGCTCACCCAGCTTTTCCACAGCACCCCGTGCAGTCTTGCACTGGCAGGCGATCAAACCCGGCAAAATCGCTTCACGCAGCCCGGTCCCGGTCTCCATCACAGGATCCAGTGCCTCGTATTCCGGTTTCACGCCGGTAGACACAGTACCGATCACAGCCAGACCATATTCATTGGTGCAGCTGGCAGGATACATACCGTCACCTGCATCGGATGAGTCCGGCACATAAGTGTACTTATATGTCGTCTTCGGCAGCGGCACCTTGAATCCGTTCTGATCTTCTCCTTCATCAACAAAGTACCGTCCAGCCTTCGTCACTCTCGGCTGTACCAGGAACATCTTGTTGTAGGATCCGCTTCCCTGGTCCTCACTTCGCGCTATAACGGTTGTTCCTTCTGCACTGACATCCTTGCCCACATACATTGCTGTGCAGGCGAATGCTCCGGCAGTGGACAGAACCAGCGCCAGAATCACCGTCAGTGTGATCACATGCATTCTTCTCTTCATGTTGATCTCCTTTCCATAACATAACATAATATTCTTTTCCCGGCTCCCCGTCGGCCCACCCAGAAAGCCTGCCGGGTTACCTACATTTTACCATATGTGCGAGAAGAATTCCATATCAAAATATTTTACACCTTTTTTGTGCTTCCGTCTTGCTCCTTCAAATTTACTGTGATATACTTGATACGATTCTATGACAGGGGGTATTTCAATGACTTCAAATATGCTGCGGGCCCTGGCCTGCTTTTTTATGCTGCTGGACCATCTGTGGGCCAGCCTGATCCCGGGGAACAACTGGATGACCTATCTGGGACGCCTGGCGTTTCCTATCTTCGCCTTCCAGATTTCAGAAGGCTATTTTCATACATCCGATTTTCGGAAATACGCACTGCGTCTTCTGATCTTCGGACTGCTTTCCGAGATACCGTTCAATCTCCTGTACAGCAGCGGCATGATCTATCCGTTCCATCAGAACGTCATGTTCACGCTGCTTCTGGGACTTCTGTCCATCCGCGCTTTGGATACTGCACGGCAGAATCTCTGTGCAAAATCCATCCTCAAGGCCCTTTTCATTGTAGCCGGCTGCCTGCTTCTTTCGGTGGTGTGCTTCGTGGATTACAGTGCCATGGGCGTTCTGACCGTGATTCTCTTTTATCTGCTCCGCGATTTTCCTTTCGCACGTCTGGCCCAGCTTGCTACCATGGTGTTTCTGAATATCATCGTGTTCAAGGGAATGACCATTCCTGTGAGTCTTGGATCTTTTACATATGATTTTCCAACCCAGGGATTCGCCGTCCTGGCGCTCATCCCAATCTGGTTATATAACGGAAAAAAGGGCAGAAGCAGCAAAGCCCTCCAGTACGGCTTCTATGCCTTCTACCCTGTGCATCTTCTGATCCTGGCGCTGATCATGATCTATCGGTAATTTTCACATTATATTCATCGTATTGTATTTTTATACAATGAATCATACGTAAATTCTTCGGATCCCGCAGCTTGCCCGCCGGGCGTACGGTAAAAGAAGGAAACCTCCGCAGGTGTATCACTTGCGAAGGTCTCCTTCTTTCATGTATCCCTTGAATTCATTTTCAAGCTGTTTCGTTTGAAATTCCTGCAGCTAATCCACAGAGCAGACGAATTCCGTATTCCATGGCACTCTCATCAAAATCAAACTTCGGATGGTGTGCCAGGCAGGTAAGACCTTTCTCTTCGTTGCTGGATCCCAGATTAATAAAGCAGGCAGGTATTGCCTGGGCGAAATATGCAAAATCTTCTGCACCAAGCATGGTGTGCTCAATCGGAATAACAGAATCTGCTCCCACAATACTTTCTGCTACAGTCTGTGCATAATCCGTTGCCTCTTCATCATTTTCCAGTACAGGCAGGCCATGCACGATATCGATATGGCAGGCAGCACCGTATGCACTGCAGATTCCCTTTACGATCTGCTCCATGTTTTCCAGAATATACGCCCGCATTTCTTCTTTCTGGCAGCGAATGGTTCCGGATATTCTGGCAGTTTCAGCCACAATATTTATCGCCGAACCCGCTTCGAAAATGCCAACAGAAAAGACTGCTGAATCATTCGGATCAATTCTTCTTGCCATAAAAGTCTCCATGGCGCCTACAATCTTAGCACCTACAGACAATGCATCCACGGTTTTATGCGGCTGTCCTGCATGTCCTCCTCGTCCTGTAATTTTAATGTAAAACTCGTCGGTGGACGAGGAGCCTGCACCGTGACGTATTGCAATGGTACCTGCAGGATAATCATTAAATACATGCAGTCCGAAGATGTTTACGATTTTCTCTGCAAGTCCCTTTTCCTGCAAATCGGCAAGCATAACCCTGGCACCTCCCAGATTGGGACCTTCTTCTGCCGGCTGGAAAATCAGGAGTACATCCATAGGGAGTTCTTCCCGATTGCGCTGCAGAAGCTTCGCAGCACCCAGAAGCATGGCCGTATGACCATCATGGCCGCAGGCATGCATCTTATTTGGAATCTGAGACCGATAAGGAACATCATTTTCTTCCTGCAGACAAAGTGCATCCATATCGGCACGGAGTGCAACCATATGGCTGCTGTCCTTTCCCCGAATCAGGCCGAATACACCCATTTTGCCCGGCAGAATCTCTATTCCGTCCGCAGCCAGATGTTCTCTGACCAGCTTTTCCGTGTTCTGCGTATCAAACCCGATCTCCGGATGCATATGAAGATATCTTCGAATCTCAATGGTTTCCTGAAGGACCTCGTGTGCCTGCTGTGCAAACAGCGCTTCCAGAGATTTTTTTATTTTATATTCCATGGTTCAGCACCTCGCTTTTCGCGGTTTATGCATAATTCATGGCAATTGCGCCAAAGATAAACAGGCACTGAACGACGAAGCAGATGCCGAAGAAAGGCAGAAGCCATTTGTAATATTTGTTTAAAGGAATCTTAGCCATTGCACATGCGATTACCATGAAGCTGGTCGGCCAGATCAGATTGGAGAAGCCATCGCCGAACTGGAAGATCAGTACCGCAATCTGGCGGTTCATGCCGATCAGATCTGCAATCGGCGTCATGATTGGCATGGATACGGCAGCCTGTCCGGATCCGGATGGAATCAGGAAGTTCAGCAGTGTCTGGAAAATCAGCATTCCTACACCGCTTGCGTACAGGGACAGATTCTCAATCAGACCAACGCAGGCATGAATTAACGTGTCAATGATGTTGCCTGCAGTCATAACAACCAGAACGGCTCTTGCCACACCAACGATCACCGCAGACAATACACCTTTGCTCAGGCCTTCTACCAGAGTCGTGGCGATTTTATTTGCTTTCCAGCGGTTGATAATACCTACCACGATGGCAAGGATCATAAAGATGGCGGCACACTGATTAATATACCAGCCCTGAGAAATCAGGCCCCATGCCATAAAGCCTACCGCTACCAGCAGCGCCAGCAGGGTCAGCTTTCTTTCGGTGGTCATCGGCGTGTTCATTCTTTCTTCGTCCACCGTCATATCCGACATATCGACACCATAGGTCAGGCTCTTGGTCGGATCTTTCTTAATTCGTGCTGCATACCACATAACATATGCGATAAGAATTGCCGTCATGACAGCGAGGATCAGGATTCTGTAACCGATTCCGGAGAACATAGGAAGTTCTGCGATGGTCTGTGCCACGCCGATGGTAAACGGATTCACCGTGGCAGCAGCAAAACCCACACCTACAGGAACGACAGAAATCGCCACACCTACCATAGCATCATAGCCCAGTGCAATGGCAACAGCTACGAAAATCGGGATAAATGCGATGATTTCTTCATAAGACATGGTTCCGGTGGAGCCCCAGATTGCCAGGACGATCATGATGATTCCGATAAATACATTGGCATATTTCGGATGTGTTTTTGTTTTCCTTACCATCAGGGCAATGGCTGCATCGATTGCACCCGTTTTTTCCAGAAGATATAAGCTGGAAAACGCGCAGAAGATCAGGAACGTGATATTGGCTGCCTGGATCAGACCTTCTTCCAGTGATACGAACATGGCAAACGGACCAACCGGTGTCTTGTCAATATAGTGGAAGCTGTCCGGATCAATGATCATGCGGCCCGTTGCTTCATCCAGTACCCGGTCATAAGCGCCGGCCGGTACAAGCCAGGTGCAGATGGTTGCAATGATAATAATAACTAACAGAATGACGAATATATGAGGTATCTCACGCTTTTCTTTTCCCTTCGGGGTTTTATCCGTTTTCATTGTGATTCTCCTTTTCATATAATGATTTCATTTCCATTCTCCGGCACGTCTGCCGATTTGAAAAAGTGCGTAATTGGTATCGATACCTTCATATCTCAAGAATAAACTATTGAGTTACTCTAAGGTCAATAGCTTTATAAAAAATTTGTTAAAAAAATCCCGGCTGACGCCGGGATCATCTGGTCTTTTATTCAATTGGAGCCCAAAATTCGTAATAATCCACGCTTTGCTGACTGTTATTCCGAACCGAGAGGGTTCGAAACATGGGATTTCCTGTCAGAATGAAGCCATTTTCCTTTATGTAATCCTTGATGCGCACGAAATCACTGTAGTCCCTGTTGGTAAAGGTTTTCAGCGTTGCATGCACGCATTTCTGCGGAGGAATCACCTGGAATGTGTCTCTCGAAAAATCCGCCCGCTCCGCAAACTGTTCATCATCCACCAGCGTGATGGCGTAACTCAGGAATTCTCTCCGAACCTCCGGATCGATGATCTTTTCCCAGACATCGTCATCGAAATACCTTTCTTTCGGGGCCACGAAAGTGAACTTGGCTACATGGGTACTGGTCAGACGATTGAATTCCGCCATGGTTTCCTTCATGGAATTTCCGACTTCTTTATAGATCAGCGTTTCCGATTCTTCAATGGTAATCTGCCCCATATTCTGAATCGCTTTGCTGAAGCTTTTCTGATAATCGCGTACCACCATTTGTAGATTCTTTAATTCCTCTATTTTGTCTTCCAGAATCTTATCCTGCACCTGCATGACCGCCTCTGCACGCTCAATGGTGCAGTCATTGATCATCATCTTAATATCCTCCAGCGGCATATTCAGACTTTTCAGCCGCATGATGTAATCCAGACAGATAAAATCTGCCCGGCTGTACACACGATACCCGTTCTGTGCATCCTTGACGGGTGACAGGATTCCCATCTTGTCATAGAGACGTAAAGTATCCCGGCTGACACCGAAATATTCTGCAAGTTCTCCTACATGATACTCGATTTTTTTATTTTCCATCATTTCACCACTTTATAAAGCTCGTCCGGTCCCGGCGGATCGATGATTTCACTGCTTCCATCAGCGTGCTGCAGCATCAGGCCTTCAGAAGCAGGCAGGATCCTGCCGATCTGGCAGACCGGCACACCGGCCTCGGACAGTTTCTGCAGCATTTCTTCCTTCTTTTCCGGCGCTGTCATGATGATCATCGCCCCGGAAGAAATCAGTCGAAGATAGTTTATACCGTAGTGCGTGCAGATTTTGCGGGTAACGGAAGCCACCGGAATGGCTTCTTCCTGAAGTTGGCAGCCCACACCTGCGATCTGGCACATTTCCCAGACGGCGCCCAGAATGCCGCCTTCCGTCACATCGTGCATGCCGTGGGTCCCCACCGCGCCGGCCGTCACACCGTCCCGGACCACACTGACGTGATCCAGCAATTCGGATGCCTGTTCCAGTTCCTCTGGTGACAGAATCGCTTTCAGTTCTTCCGCATAATCGCCCGCGATGATGCCGGTACCCTCCAGCCCGGCGCTCTTGGTCATGAGGATTACATCGCCGATCTGGATGTTTTCGGCGGAGGCAGACTGGTTCTTTCTGCCGCGGCCGATGGCGGTGGAAACGATAACCGGCTGGGTGACTGCCGCCGTGATCTCCGTATGACCGCCGATGATCTCCACCTGGCAGGCCTCCGCAGCTTTGGCCGCCTGATCCATGATCATTTCAATGTCGTCTTCCGTGGTGCCCACCGGCAGCATCACCGCCAGCATGATGCCCAGGGGCTGAATTCCGTTGGAGGCGATGTCATTGCAGGAGATATGGATGGCCAGCCTGCCGATGTCGCTGACGGCTGCCGTGATCGGATCTGTGGACATGACACATTCGTATTCGCCGTAATCGACCACAGCGCAGTCTTCTCCCACGCCAGCCCGTGTCAGCACCTCCGGACGTTTATAGTTTATTTTATCGATGACGATCTGTTTCAGCAGATCGCTGTCCAGTTTTCCTGTTTTCAGCATGTTCTCTTTCCTCGATATTGTCTCGACATTTTCTCAATGTTTTCTATGTTTTCTATGTCTGTTATTTTACCCCGCCGGCTTCCAGCCAGCCTTTCACCGTTTCTTCGTCGATGATCGGAATACCCAGTTCTTTGGCTTTTTTATTCTTGCCAGAGCCGGATGTCAGGTCGTTATTGATCAGATAGCTGGTTTTCGCACTGACGGAGCCGGCCACTTTGCCGCCTGCTGCTTCAATTTCTCCTTTCAGCGCATCCCGGTTGGCATAGTGATTCAGCGATCCGGTGATGACGAAGGTCAGTCCCTCGAAGGCAGTGCCGGCTGCCTCGTAGCTTTCGTCCAGCGTCACCTCCGCCAGCAGGTCGGAAACGGTCTTCTTGTTCTCTTCATCGTCAAACCACGATACGAAGGCATCGGCCATGACTTCCCCCACGCCGTCGATGGTCATCAGTTCTTCCTTTGTCAGGGAGGCTACGACATCCCACTGATTCCGACAGTGTCCGGCAATGAGCCGGGCATTGGCCGTACCGATGTTCGGAATACCCAGGCTGTAAAGGAACCGGTCGGTGGACGTGTTTCGCGCTTTTTCGACAGCGGCAATCAGATTGGCGAAGGACTTCTCGCCGAAGCCTTCCATTTCAATGATCTGCTGCCGGTACTGCTGCAGATGAAACAGGTCGGCAAGCTCATGAATCATACCCTGATCCACCAGTTTTTCCAATGTCATTTCCGACAGGCCGCCGATATCCATGGCATCCCTGGATACAAACAGGGTCAGCCGTTTGATCTGCTTGGCCAGGCAGTCCGGATTCGGACAGAACAGAGTCTCCACGCCATTTTCATTATGAATCACCGTATCACCGCCGCAAACCGGACAGAACTCCGGCACGTGAATCTTTCCGCTGCGGGTCAGGTTTTCGGAAATCTGCGGAATGATCATATTGGCCTTATACACCAGGATCCGGTCGCCGATGCCCAGCCCCAGTTCCTTCATGACACTGAGATTGTGCACCGAAGCCCGGCTCACCGTGGTTCCCTCCAGTTCCACCGGCTCGAACACCGCCACCGGATTGATGAGGCCGGTACGGGATGCGCTCCACTCGATTTCCTGCAGGGTGGTTTCCCGGATTTCATCCTGCCACTTAAAGGCGATGGAATCCCGTGGGAACTTGGCCGTCTGTCCCAGGGACCGGCCATAGGCGATATCGTCAAATGACAATACGAGACCATCAGACGGCAGAATATTGTCCTCGATCCGGTCGGAGAACCACTGGATGGACTCCTTCAAATCGAAACCCGTCACCTGCCGGTGCTCCACCACCGCGAATCCCTGCGACGAAAGCCAGTCAAACTGCTCCGTCCGCCGGGCAAACTCCAGTCCCTCCGCACTGACCAGGGCGAAGGCATAAAACCGCACATGGCGCTCCGCCGTAATCTGATTGGACAGCTGCCGCACAGAGCCGGCACAGAGATTCCGCGGATTCTTGTATTTGGCCCCTTCATCGGTAATTGACTCGTTGATCTTTTCGAAGTCCGGATAGGTGATGACCGCCTCACCCCGAAGCACCAGCCGACCTTTGAAGTCGACGGACACCGGCACATTGGTGAACATCCGGGCGTTGTTTGTGACTACTTCGCCCACCTCACCGTTTCCGCGGGTCACTGCCTTCACCAGCTTTCCCTCTTCATAGGTCAGCACGATGGTCAGCCCGTCCAGCTTCCAGCTGAGTACACCTTCCTGCGCCCCCAGCCAGCTCACCAACTGATCCCTGTCCTTGGTCTTATCCAGAGACAGCATCTTCGATGGATGGGCCTCCTTCGGCAGATCCGAAAGGACCTCATAACCCACCTTCAGGGTCGGGCTCTGGGACAAGGTCACGCCGGTCTCCTTTTCCAGGGCTTCCAGCTCGTCATACAGCTGGTCATACTTATAGTTGGGCATGATTTCCCGGCTTTCCTGATAGTAAGCCTTCGATGCCTGATTCAGCAGAACGATCAGGTTCTGCATCTGCTCGATCTTCCGATCCTTTTCACTGCGATACTCCATTTCGCATACCTCACACTTTCTTTATCGGTGCGATGCCTTTCGCCAGTTTTTTCTGTCCTACGGTCTCAAAGATAACCGTAACCGTTTTCTCGTCAACATCCACGACCAGACCGAAGCCAAACTTTCCGTGGCTCACCTGATCTCCCACCGCAAAATCCACACTCCCGGCACCGGCTGCTGTCCGGGTGCTTGCCTGCCGCGCGGCTTTCAGCGGGTCATAGGCGAAGGAACTTCTGGCTGCAGGAGATCCTGCGGCGGCCGAAGAAGCTGCTGTGCCGCCGCTGCGGCCTCTGGCCGCAATTTCTGCCGGCGTCAGCGTCCTGCCTGCCTGCTGCACCTGCTGCATACGAGATGCAGGCTGGATGGATATATTTTGCGAAGTCGGTCCGGCCTGACCCGGCTGGCTGCTCTGGCTGCCGAATGGCCGGTATGCCGGCTGCGCGAATCCGTCCGGCGATCCGGTAGACACGCCCAGGTGGTTGTCCGTACGACGTCCCGGCTCATAGACCGCATCGCCAGTTAACAATTTCTTATCCAGCTCCCGCAGGAAGGTGGATTCCCGGGTGGCATCACCCTTGCCGTACATGACCCGGTAAGCCGCACTGGTCAGATACAGCTTTTCTTTCGCTCGTGTGATGCCCACATAGCAGAGCCGCCGCTCCTCTTCCATGCCGTCTTCGCTGTCAAAGGCCCGGTAACCCGGAAACAGTCCGTCTTCCATACCGGGCATGAATACCACCGGGAATTCCAGTCCCTTGGCGCTGTGCATGGTCATCATGGTCACCTTGCCGGCTTCCTCGTCATATTTATCGGCATCCCCGTCGGTGGCCACCTTCTCCAGGAATTCTTCTAAAGTCGCTTCCTCACCGGCTTCCGCCTTATCCTTTTCGAAATCGTAAATAAACGATTTAAAATCCATCAGATTCTCGATGCGGCCCTCTGCCTCCACCGTGTTGGTATCCTCCAGGGCTTTCAGGTAGCCGGTCTTCACCATCAGGTTGTCGTAGATGTCTGATATCCGCAGATTCTGCCGTTCCTCCTGGCACAGACGGATGATATCCACCATTTCTTTGACCGACTTCCCTGCCTTCGACGGCAGGCTGTAAATCACTTCATCCATACATAAGGCGTCAAAAAGGGACAAACCATTGACTTTCGCAATGCCTTCCAGCTTTGCCATGGTAGTGGGTCCCACCCCCCGCTTCGGCTCATTGATGACCCGTTTCAATGCAAGATCGTCGGCAGGATTGATTACCAGACGCATGTAGCAGATCATATCCTTGGTTTCCTTTCGCTCATAAAAGCTGAATCCGGACAAGATCTGATATGGAATGCCCCGGGCCTTCAGAGCGTCTTCAAACAAACGGGACTGGGCATTGGTCCGGTACAGAATGGCAAAATCGTTATAACCTTCCTCGGACAGACTGCCGCCGCTTCGTTTCTGCTCCAGGTTATAGATTTCCTGGGCGACATAACGCGCTTCCTCCCGGTCACTTTCTGCGTGGTAGTATGTGATCTTTTCTCCCGGCTCCCGGGTTGTCCAAAGCTTCTTTTCCTTCCGGCTGTGGTTGTTTCGGATCACAGAATGGGCCGCTGCCAGAATATTCCCATAGGACCTGTAGTTCTGCTCCAGCTTGATGACCTTTGCCTGGGGAAAATCCCGTTCAAAGCCCAGAATGTTGCTGATGTCCGCGCCTCGCCACTGGTAGATGCACTGGTCGTCATCGCCGACCACGCACAGATTCTTGTGGCCGGATGCCAGCATTTTTATGATTTCATACTGGATGTGATTGGTGTCCTGGTACTCGTCCACCATGATGTACTGAAATCGCTGCTGATAGTCCTTCAGCACAGACTTATCCCACTGCAGCACATGGAGAGCGTTTACCAGCAGGTCATCAAAGTCCATGGCATTGTTTGCCCGAAGCTGCTTCTGGTATTCTGCGTAGATCAGCGCGATCTTTTTCGCCTTGGGATTGCCGCCGTTCAGCTCCATGTATTCGTCCGGCGAGATATCCGCCTCCTTCTGCTTGCTGATGATGGACGAAACATAGGCCTGCGGGTACTCCTTCGTATCCAGGTTCATTTCCTTCAGAATGTTCTTGATGATGGTTTTCTGATCCACCGTGTCGTAGACCACGAAGTTCTTTTCGTAGCCCACCACGTCATAATGTTCCCGGAGAATCCGCAGGCTCATGGCGTGGAAGGTGAGAATCCACATGTAGCTCACCTGTCCCACCAATTTTTCAACCCGCTCCCGCATCTCTCCGGCTGCCTTATTGGTAAAGGTCACCGCCAGAATATTGTACGGGCTGACCCCCTGCTCAATGAGATACGCAATCCGGCTGGTCATGGTGCTGGTCTTTCCGGAACCGGCGCCGGCCAGAATGAGAAGCGGCCCCTCCACATGGGTCGCCGCCTCCAGCTGCTGTTTATTTAAATGTGATAAATCCATAAATTGTCTCCCTTGTTTTCTATGTCAAAACTACATAATCGCCAGAATGACCTGCCATGCCGCCAGGATCAGTCCTGCTACCGTCAGGAAATTAATCAGACGGTTAGTGCTGGTCTGGTATAACAGGTCCAGTTCCGACTCCAGCAGTTCCAGCAGATACTTGATTTTTTCTATAATCGGCTCAATCTGCTGGCTGATGAGCAGCACCCGTTCCAGTTCTCCGATTTCGGAGATTGACAGATTCTCCACACGGTTCAGGGTTGTGATCAGCTCTCCTCTGTAGGCTTTGATCTTCCGGATCTCCGCACGAAGCTTGTTTCCCTGTCCGCCGCTGTAGTAATTGGCCTGCCGCCGCAGGATCCGGTTGCAGATGGTCTTGATGACCATGACCAGTTCCGCCGAAAACAGGATGCCGTGGTTCACGCCGGCAATCTCACTGTCCATGGAAAAATAAGGATTCATTTCCCCGTAGTATGTATGGTCAAAAATCATCCGCCCGGCCCTGTAATGTTCCGCACGACTGCTGTCTGCCAGGTTGATTACCACAGAATTGGCGCCAAAGGAAATGAGCCGCACGAAATCCCGGCTGCCCCACTGGTTTGTCAGCCGCTCTTCGGCCAGGTGCTCCGGCACGTGACGCCATCCCTCGTCACCGGTCATGAGGCCGTAAATCAGCGTTTTTTCTTTTTCCAGAATATCCTCCAACTGTGTATACTGGTCAAACTGCCGTATTTCCAGCAAATAGGTTTCTGCCACGTCGGTTACCTTCCGATTCAGGCTGCTGCTCACCTCCTGGAAAATCTCCCGGACGGAAATCAAACGGCCATCCTGGTTTCGCAGCTTCGCCCCATTGCCCTGCACGTGCCGGAAATAGACAAAATCATCCGGCGAAGCATCCTTCACACTGAGACAGACGCAAACCTGTACCGTATCCGATTCCGGAAACACAGTCATAAACACAGAAGAGGACCGAATATCAAACGTCTTTTTCCGCACGCCTGCATAGGATTTCGTTTCCAGTCCGAAGGACAGCTGATAGTTTTTCAGAAGCGCCCGAAAACAGTGGAAAGGCAGACCGCCACCATGGAGAAATTCCTGCCCGATCTTCAGCTGCTGAAAAAGCGGCTCGTTCATTGCCTCCGGATCATCGTCAAAGATCGCATCCGGAAATGCTTTTCGGATCGAACTGCGAAGTTCCCGCTCGTCATCGGTGCGCAGACCCGTTTCTTCATCAAAAATGCTGAAGCTGAAATGGTAGTTGATATTTCCGTCCATCATCCGTTTTTTCGGTTTCTGAAAAAGGTACATGGCATCCCGCGCGCCTGCCCCGTCTCCGGACAGGTTCGCCTCCAAATCTTCCTCAGCACTGTGATGGTTCTGATAATGATACATGGAGGTCTGAAGCAGCTCCAGTCCTGCATTCTCTGCCAGGGCACACAGACTTCCCGGGGAAAACATGCGTACCGGCAGCATCCCTTCACATCCGAACAGGCTGTCGAATTCTTCCCTGTTTACATACTGCGACCAGCGCTGCCCATCCTTCCAGCCTTCCCCGGAGAACCGATCTTCACCACCGTCTGTATACGTGGTCGTCAAAACGAGCAAACCGTCAGGACGCAGTTTATCCGCCATGGTCTTCATCAGATCTTCTGCCATCCGGCAGGTAATATGCTGCATCACATGGCTGGACACGATGATATCAAATTGCTTCCCTTCCGGAAGCGCCGACGCATCTCCGTTTATGACATGCACTGGGATTCCTGCTTCGCCAGCCACACGGCGA
The DNA here is from genome assembly GCA_051893555.1 of Anaerovoracaceae bacterium. GTDB lineage: Bacteria > Bacillota > Clostridia > Peptostreptococcales > Anaerovoracaceae > RGIG7179. The sequence goes on along the minus strand of JBJFHL010000012.1, from coordinate 38,186 downwards.
CCTTCTTTTTCTGCCACGGCAAACCGTCCCGGGTCGGGTTCCGCACCGGTGATTTCATCTGCCACTGCAGCAAACGTCTGGAACAGCCTGCCCATACCGCAGCCCAGATCCAGAAGCTGCACCTTCTGTCCCGCATTTCTTCTTGCGGCAGCCAGAAGGTTTGCCTCTTCCAGAGCCTGTCCCAATACCAGGTCCTCGCTCTTCCCCCAGTATTCCCCGTCGAATTGTGTTTCAATCATTTCACAGGTCAGCCGGTCATTTTCATCCGGATATGTATATGCCATGGCACTTCCTCCTCTGTGTCTTTTCCGTAGTTTTTAGTATATCATATTTCCACACTTTTCAAAACACATTTTCCCCTTTCACCCAAAGAAAAACCGGCCTCCTTCCCCCACATGGCGAGAGGGAAAGACGCCGGTCATTCCTGTGAAAGGAATTTAGGTATAGTATATAGGTTAAAAGTAGGAAATGGAGTGCTTATTGATATTTCTCTGCTGGACTGGCAGCCCCCTGCCTACCGTATGCCGAACAGCAGGTGTCCATAGGAAGGATACGGCCAGTAAGCCTTGGAGGTAATGGTCTCCAGTTCATCGATGGACTCCCGCAGCTTGTTCATGGCTGCGAATACGCCATCATGATAATAGGTTCCCTGTTTGGTGATATCCTCGATACCGGCCGCTTCTGCCAGCGTATCTTCCAGAGCGTGGGTGCCGTAGAATGCATCTGCCAGCAGCTTGTCCACATGTTCCAGCGCTGCTGCTTCGTAGGTGGTATCTGCACCGACTGCCTTCTTGGTCTGCAGCGTATCTGCCAGCTCATGACTGAATGCGCTGACGGCAGGCAGGATCTCTTTCTTGGCCATCTCGGCCATGGTCAGACCTTCGATGTTGATAACCTTGCAGTAGCCTTCCATGAGAATTTCGTACCGGGATTCCATCTCTTCCTTCGAGAACACGCCGTGTTCGGTGAACAGCTTGATATTCTTCTCGTGGAGGAAGTACGGCAGGCATTCCGGTGTGGACTTCAGGTTCAGCAGACCGCGCTTTTCTGCCTCGGTCACCCAGCTTTCGTCATAACCGTTGCCGTTGAAGATAATTCTCTTGTGTTCCCGGATGGTCTTTTTGATCAGCTGGCTGAGAGCCGTCTCAAAATCTGCCTGTCCTTCCAGTTCATCGGCGAACTGTTTCAGTTCTTCGGCAACAATGGTATTCAGTACCACATTTGGTCCCGAAATGGACAGTGATGAGCCCAGCATACGGAATTCAAATTTGTTACCTGTAAAAGCGAATGGGGAAGTTCTGTTTCTATCTGTAGTGTCCTTCGGGAATTTCGGCAGGATGTGAACGCCGATCTTCATCAGCTCTTTTTCCTTCCCGCCGTAAGGAGTATCTGTTTCGATAGCCTTTAATATTCCTGCGAGCTCATCACCTGTGAAAATGGATACGATTGCAGGCGGAGCTTCATTTGCTCCCAGCCTGTGATCGTTTCCTGCGGATGCCACTGAAATTCTCAGCAGATCCTGATATTCGTCCACGGCCTTGATGATGGCACAGAGGAAAAGGAGAAACTGTGCGTTTTCATAAGGCGTATCTCCCGGTTCCAGCAGGTTGACGCCGGTATCGGTGGAGATGGACCAGTTGTTATGCTTGCCGCTGCCGTTCACCCCGGCAAAAGGCTTTTCGTGCAGCAGGCAAACCATACCATGCTTTCTTGCGATCTTCTGCATCAGTTCCATGGTCAGCTGATTGTGATCGGCTGCGATGTTGGTGGTGCTGAAAATCGGTGCCAGCTCATGCTGTGCCGGCGCTACTTCGTTATGCTCGGTCTTGGCCAGGATGCCCAGCTTCCAGAGTTCCTCGTTGAGTTCCTTCATGAAAGCCTGAACCTGCGGCTTGATGACGCCGAAGTAGTGATCTTCCAGTTCCTGCCCCTTTGGCGGCTTGGCGCCGAACAGGGTTCTGCCGGTATAGATCAGGTCTTTTCTCTTATCATAAATGTCCTTGTCAATCAGGAAGTATTCCTGTTCCGGACCAACGGTGGTTCTTACGGATTTCACGTCTTCGTTTCCAAAGAGCTTCAGGACACGCAGAGCCTGCTTGTTGATGGCCTGCATGGAGCGGAGCAGCGGTGTCTTCTTATCCAGGGCTTCACCGTTATAGGAGCAGAATGCAGTCGGAATGCACAGCACGCCTTCCTTGATGAATGCATAGGAGGACGGATCCCATGCCGTATAACCTCTGGCCTCGAAGGTTGCACGCAGTCCGCCGGATGGGAAACTGGATGCGTCTGGTTCGCCCTGTACCAGCTCTTTACCGGAGAATTCCATCATGATTTTTCCCTCTCCGGTCGGCGATATAAAGCCGTCATGCTTTTCGGCGGTGATGCCTGTCATGGGCTGGAACCAGTGGGTAAAGTGAGTAGCGCCTTTCTCCACGGCCCAGTCCTTCATGGCATTTGCCACCACGTCAGCAATGCCGGCGTCCAGCTTCTTATTATCTTTAATGGTACGCTGTACCTGTCTGTATACGTCTTTCGGTAGTCTGTCCTTCATGACAGAGTCATCAAATACGTTGCTGCCAAAAATTTCTGTTACTTTCGTTTCACTCATGTCTGTTACCTCGCTTGTTTCCCATTTCGCTCTGATGTCTTTCTTGTGCTTTAGAAATCCAGGAAATAAAAAAGGCACTGGTTCCGCATGGTGCAGACACTTTACCTCGGTTCAAACCGATTGATCTGCGCTTCATGCGACGCCATTGCCGCTTGCTTTCCATTCTCTGTTTTCTGCTTGTTCTTTCAAACAATGTAGTCATTATACACTATCATTTCGTGAAATGCAACAACTTTTTTGTGTATTTTTGTGTTTTTTTATTCTTTATTGACAAGTTCATGGATTCATACTAAAATACTACATTATATATCCTATATAATTCGCATTTATCACAACAGGAGGTTTCGTTCCATGTATTCCTTTGAAGAAGTTATGTCCTTTGTAGAAGAAGAAAATGTAAGCTTTATCCGTCTGGCATTCTGCGATATTCACGGAGTCCAGAAAAACATCGCCATTATGCCCGGAGAACTTCGCCGGGCTTTCGATACCGGCATCTCCTTTGACGCTTCCGCCATTGAGGGCTTCGAATCGGAAGTGACATCCGACCTGCTGCTCTTCCCGGATCCTTCGACCCTGCAGATTTTGCCGTGGCGTCCATCCAGCGGCCGTGTGGTCCGTATGTTCTGCGATATCCGCAGGCCGGACGGGTCCCTCTTCGATCGGGACGGACGAAAGATCCTGCGGGATGCTGCTGCAGAAGCGGAAAAGGCCGGCATCCGCTGCAACTTCGGAACGGAATTCGAATTCTATCTTTTCAAAACCGACGAGGACGGCAATCCAACCCAGACCCCTTACGATAACGCGGGCTACTTTGATATCGCACCCCTGGACCGGGGAGAAAATATTCGTCGTGAAATCTGTTTCACCCTGCAGGATATGGGCATCACCCCAGAGGCATCCCATCATGAAGAGGGTCCCGGTCAGCAGGAAATCGACTTCCGGTTTGCAGATCCTATGACCACGGCAGATAACGCAACCACCTTTAAGAATGTGGTCACCACAGTGGCCATGGCAAACGGTGCCTACGCGGATTTCTCTCCGAAACCTCTGAAACTAAAAAGCGGCAGCGGCATGCATATCAACATTTCTGTCGCCAGTGATGACGGGCGGGATGTGCAGGACGCCTTCATGGCCGGTATCATGGAACACATCGGGGAAATCACATTGTTTTTAAACCCTCATGCAGACTCCTACCGCCGCCTGGGGGAAAAGAAGGCCCCAAGCTACATCTCCTGGTCCCACGGCAACCGGTCCCAGCTGATCCGTATTCCTGCCGCACCGCCGGAAGGGCGGCGGTTTGAGCTGCGGTCCCCGGACTCCAATGCCAACCCATACCTGGCCTTCGCCGTGCTGATCTATGCCGGTCTGGACGGCGTGCGAAGAAATCTCCTGCTCCCGCCGCCAACCGATGCCAACCTGTTCACGGCATCCGGCTCTGTGACGGCCGGTCTGGATCGGCTGCCAGCTTCCCTGGAAGAGGCCAGAACGCTGGCCAGAAACAGCAGCTTCCTGAAATCCGTCCTTCCATCCGATTTCCTTGCAGCTATGAATCTGGAATAAATGAGGTTTCCTGCCATGCGGACAGAACATACTACCCTGAAAGTCATTCTGGCCAGCACGTCGCCGAAAACCTCGGAAGTTCTGGCCCCCATACTCCGCTCCAGCCGCCTGCAGCAGGTGGGACAGGCTGAGAGCGCCATCCAGGTGCGGAAACAGCTCTATGAAAAGGCGCCGGATATTGTCATCATTAATACGCCCCTGTCTGATGAGCTGGGAACCCAGCTGGCCGTCGAATTGGCGGACCGGAACCTTGCCGTCCTTCTTCTGGTAAAGAACGAACTACAGGACCAGATCTCCTATCAGATGGAGCCCCACGGCATCCTGACTCTGCCGAAGCCGGTGTCCGGACCTGCCCTGATTCAGGCCCTTTCTTTTCTGCGTCCTCTGCGAATGAAGCTGCTGGAAATGGAACATCAGCGAATCAGCCTGGAGACGAAAATGAAGGAAATCCGCCTGGTCAACCGGGCCAAATGGCTCCTGATCGAGCACGAATCCATGACGGAGGCAGAAGCCAACCGGTGGATTGAAAAAACTTCCATGGATGCCTGCAGGAAAAAGACTGCCATCGCCGATGATATCATCCGGCGGTACGGTCCGTGATCGTTTCAGACAGAAAACCCCGCGCCTGGCCGTTACAGCCAATCCACGGGGTTTTGTTCTGCATGTTATATTTTGTTCAGAAATCTGGTTTCCGCAAATCGGGAATTAAACCAGTTCCAGGAATACAACTTCTGCGTTGTCTCCCTGCCGAGGTCCCAGCTTCAGAATTCTGGTGTAACCACCGTTTCTGTCTGCGTACTTCGGTGCGATTTCATCGAACAGCTTACTAACTACGTCTTCATCGAACACATAAGCCAGCACCTGTCTTCTTGCGTGAAGATCGCCGCGCTTTGCTAAAGTGATCAGCTTTTCTGCTTCTCTTCTGGCTTCCTTTGCTCTGCAGTCAGTCGTCTGGATTCTGCCTTCTCTGAACAGGTCAGTTACAAGGTTTCTCAGCATGGACTTTCTGTGTGCAGAAGGTCTGCCCAGTTTTCTATATCCTGGCATTTGGATGCTCTCCTTTCGTTAATACTTAATCATCGCTTGGTCTTAAGGAAAGACCTAATTCTTCGAGTTTGGCCTTTACTTCGTCGAGAGATTTCTTACCGAGGTTTCTAACCTTCATCATATCGTCTTCAGACTTCTGGGTAAGTTCTTCCACTGTGTTGATTGCAGCCCGCTTCAGGCAGTTGAAGGAACGAACGGAAAGTTCCAGTTCCTCGATGGTCATTTCGAGGGCCTTTTCTTTCTGATCTTCTTCCTTTTCCACCATGATTTCCATGGAGCCTGTCGCGTCGGTCAGCTGAATGAACAGGTTCAGATGTTCCTGCATGATCTTGGCACCGATGGACACGCCTTCGTCAGGTGTGATGGAACCATCTGTCCAGATTTCAAGCACCAGACGGTCGTAGTCTGTGACCTGACCGACTCTGGTGTTTTCTACAGTATAGTTTACCTTTCTCACAGGGGTGTAGATGGAGTCTACCGGAATCACGGAAATCGGCGTATTTTCGGTCTTGTTCTGCTCTGCAGGCACATAACCTCTGCCTCTTGCCAGATTGATTTCCATCACCAGTGTTGCGTTTTCCTCCAGGGTAGCAATGTGCAGATCCGGATTGAAGATTTCCATTTCGGCATCTCCAATGATATCTGCTGCAGTTACTTCCTTCGGACCAACCGCGTTGATGATGGCTCTCTTGGTATTTTCTCCATTCAGTCTTACTGCGAGCTTCTTCAGATTCAGAATGATTTCAGTTACGTCTTCTTTCACACCTGGTATGGTAGAGAACTCGTGAAGTATACCGTCGATTTTCACTGATGTAACGGCTGCTCCCGGCAGAGAGCTGAGGAGAATTCTTCTCAGACAGTTGCCCAGAGTCGTTCCGTAGCCTCTTTCCAGAGGTTCCACTACAAACTTGCCGTATTGTCCGTCTTCATCAATAAACTTATTGATTGTTGGTTTTTCGATTTCTATCACGCAAAACCCTCCTTTGCATTCCTGGTACTATATTAGCCGACTGATTCATGCTGCTATATTACTTGGAATATAATTCGACGATTAAGTGCTCTGCAATCGGCGTATCAATGTCTTCTCTCTTCGGCAGAGTGATTACTTTGCCTTCCAGCTTTTCAACATCTACGCTCATCCAGGAAGGAACGGTAATGGACATTTCCTTCACTTCTTTGAACTTCGGAGAGCTCTGGCTCTTTTCCTTTACCTTGATCACATCTCCGGCCTTTACTTCCATGGATGGAATGTCAGCCTTCTTGCCGTTTACGGTGAAGTGACCGTGGGTTACCAGCTGTCTTGCTTCTTTTCTGGAAGAAGCGAAGCCCAGTCTGAATACTACGTTGTCCAGTCTGGTTTCCAGCAGTACCAGTAAGTTTTCACCAGTCATGCCCGGCTTCTTGGCGGCTTTCTCAAAGAGATTTCTGAACTGGGTTTCCTGCATTCCGTAGAATCTCTTTGCTTTCTGCTTTTCTCTCAGCTGCAGGCCGTATTCGGACTGCTTCTTTCTCGCCTGACCGTGCTGTCCAGGAGCGTAATTTCTTCTTTCAATGGCGCACTTGCTGCTGTAGCATCTTTCGCCCTTTAAGAAAAGTTTCTGACCTTCTCTTCTGCATAATTTGCAATTTGCCTCTGTATATCTTGACATTCTGAATTACTCCTCCTTTCTTAGACTCTTCTTCTCTTCGGTGGTCTGCAGCCGTTATGCGGAATCGGGGTGATATCACGGATCATGGTGATTTCCAGGCCGGCAGTCTGCAGTGCTCTGATGGCAGCTTCTCTGCCGGAACCAGGTCCCTTTACATAAACTTCTACAGTCTTTAAACCGTGTTCGATCGCACCCTTGGCAGCCTCTTCAGCAGCCATCTGTGCAGCGTACGGGGTGGACTTTCTGGAGCCCTTGAAGCCCAGAGATCCAGCGGAAGACCAGCTCAGTGCGTTTCCGCTCATATCAGTCAGAGTAACTAAAGTATTGTTAAAGGTGGATTGGATATGTGCCTGGCCTTTTTCAATATTTTTACGTTCTCTTTTTTTCTTTCTAACTGTTTTCTTTACAGTCTTAGCCATTACTTCCTACCTCCTTTACTTCCCTGCTTTTTTCTTTCTGCCAACGGTCTTCTTCGGACCCTTGCGAGTTCTTGCGTTTGTCTTGGTGTTCTGTCCTCTTACAGGCAGGCCTCTTCTGTGTCTGATGCCTCTGTAGGAACCGATTTCCATCAGTCTCTTGATGTTCAGAGAAACTTCTCTTCTCAGATCACCTTCTACCAGGTATTCTTCGTCGATAATTTTTCTGATTCTACCAGCTTCTTCTTCGGTTAAATCCTTGACTCTTGTGTCAGGATTGATTCCGGCCTTCTCTAAGATTGCCAGGGAAGTCGGTCTGCCGATACCGTAGATGTAGGTCAGACCAATTTCAACTCTTTTTTCTCTTGGTAAGTCAACACCGGCTATACGAGCCATATTTTTCTCCTTCTCCCATCTTCCGTCACCTGCCGGGCGCTGCAATGCGCCTGGCTTCCCAGGAGTGATATAGACGGGTTTTCATTATCTTTGAAGGCAGCCTTTTCTACGGGCGCGGGCCTGGTCTCCGCACCGGCTGCATTATCGATTCAATCAACCTTGTTTCTGCTTGTGCTTCGGATTTTCGCAGATAACCATAACTTTACCGTTTCTCTTGATTACCTTGCACTTTTCGCAGATTGGTTTTACGGAAGCTCTTACTTTCATGATTTTCCTCCTAATCTGTCATTCGTTAAGCTTACTTATCGCGCCAGATGATTCTTCCCCGGGTCAGGTCATAGGGAGAAAGCTCCACTTTTACCTTGTCGCCGGGAAGAATTCTGATATAGTTCATTCTTATTTTACCTGAAATGTGTGCAAGCACCTCGAAACCATTGTCAAGCTGAACCTTAAACATCGCGTTTGGCTGGGCGTCGACAACTGTTCCCATTGCTTCAATGACGTCTTTCTTCGCCATAGATACGTCTCCTTCTCTTTACAAAGTAAGCAGCTCAGGCTCACCATCCGTTATAACAACAGTATTTTCATAATGTGCTGCCAGACCGCCGTCAACGGTTACTGCAGTCCAGTCATCCAGCAAAACGTCCACTTCCCAGTCACCTTCACAGATCATGGGTTCAATGGCGAGGGTCATGCCTCTTTGCAGCCGCGGGCCTTTCCCCGCCTTGCCGAAGTTGGGAATCTGAGGATCCTCGTGCATGTCTCTGCCGATTCCGTGTCCCACGAAATCGCGGATCACACCGAAGCCCTCTCCTTCCACAACGGACTGGATCGCATGGGATACATCAGACAGGCGGAAGCCCTCTTTCGCATACTTGATGCCTTCATAGAAAGCACGTTCTGCGGTTTCAATCAGACGAGCCGCCTGTGGGCTGATCGTACCTACACCGTAGGTTCTGGCCGCGTCGGCCATATACCCCTTATTTTCCACCACCAGGTCTACGCTGACGATGTCACCGTCCTGAAGGATTCGTTTCTTGCTTGGAATGCCGTGTACTACTTCATCGTTGATGGATACGCAGACGCTTGCCGGATACCCGCAGTATCCTTTTTCGGCAGCCGTCATACCGTATTCCTTCACGGTTTTTTCCACAAACCGGTCAATTTCGATGGTGGCTACACCCGGTTTCATGAACTGTTCCAGTTCTTTCAGGATATAGCCAGTCACTTTTCCGGCTTCGCGCATCAATTCAATTTCCTGTCTGGATTTGATGATGATCATGCTATTCTCCCAAAGCCTTTACGATGTCAGCAAACACGTTGTCAAGTCCTGTTGCACCATCAATATGTGCGATGTTTCCAGCTTTTTCATAGTAGTCGACCAGTGGTTTGGTCTGTGCTTCATAGACGTCGATCCGGTTTGTTACGGTTTCGATATTATCGTCCGCACGCTGTACCAGTTCTCCGCCGCAGGCATCACAGATTCCTTCGGTCTTAGGAGGAATGTTTACCACATGATAGCTGGCACCGCATGCTTTGCACACTCTCCTGCCAGTCAGACGGGTAATCAGTTCTTCCTTTTCTACTGCGATGTCAAGTACCTTATCAATCTTGGAACCGTGTGCAGCCAGGAATTCATCCAGTTTTTCTGCCTGATAAACGGTTCTCGGGAAGCCGTCCAGCAGGAAGCCGTTTTTGCAGTCGTCTTCCAGCAGACGGGTAGTTGCAATCTCAATTACCAGGTCATCCGGAACCAGTTCTCCCCGGTTCATGTACTCCTGTGCCTTCTTGCCCAGTTCCGTACCTTTTTTGATATTCTCTCTGAAGATATCTCCGGTTGAAATGTGAGGAACGCCATACTTTTCAACAATCTTTACAGCCTGTGTTCCTTTTCCGGCTCCCGGAGGTCCTAATAAAATTGTTCTAAGCATCTTCTCATCTCCCTTTCGGTTACTTGAGGAATCCCTGATAGTTTCTCATTACCATCTGGTTTTCCAGCTGTCTTACTGTATCCAGAGCAACGCCGACTGCGATCAGCAGGGATGTGCCGCCGAAGTGGAGTCCGCTTAAGGACGGAACCATCACGCTCAGAATGGTCGGTAAGGTTGCGATGAGTGCCAGGAAGATAGCACCTACAATTGTGATTCTTGACATTACTTTCTGTAAATATTCCTCGGTTGCCTTGCCCGGACGGATACCAGGGATAAAGCCGCCGTTGGATTTCATGTTTTCAGCCACTTCATTCGGATTAAAGGTAATCGCAGTGTAGAAGTAGGTGAAGAACAGGATCAGTACGATATCCAGAATGCCGTAGATCCACACACCCGGATTTCCGGATGGGGACAGCCACTTCATAACCCACACGGAGAACGCATTGTCCTGAGACAGGAAATACGTAATGGTCAGTGGGAACTGCAGCAGAGACATGGCGAAGATGATAGGAATTACGCCAGCCTGGTTTACCTTGATTGGAATATGGGTAGACTGGCCGCCGTACATCTTTCTGCCGACAACTCTCTTGGCATACTGTACCGGGATTCTTCTCTGACCTTCCTGAATCAGCACAACTACCATGGTTACAGCGATGGCTGCTACAGCAAACAGGATCAGAGTTACTACGGAAATCTGTCCGTCCTGCAGGTTTACTGCCAGGCTTCTGATTCCGCTTGGGATTCTGGCAACGATACCTGCGAAGATCAGCAGGGAGATACCGTTTCCGATTCCCTTGTCGTTGATCTGTTCACCTAACCACATCAGGAACGCGGTTCCTGCGGTCAGAACCAGAACAACAACGATAATGGAGAAGACACTCTTGTCGATCATGGCACTTCTGAACAGACCAACCGTCAGACCGATGGCCTGGATCAGAGCCAGTACAACGGTCAGATACCGAGTGTACTGTGCCATTTTCTTTCTGCCTTCCACGCCTTCCTTCGCAAGTCTTTCGAAATACGGGAAAGCGGTCAACAGCTGGATTACAATGGAAGCTGTGATGTATGGTGTAATACTCAGTGCGAAAATCGTGAAGTTACTGAATGATCCACCGGAAAACAGGTCAAACAGATCGAACAGTCCAGCTTCGCCGGTAAACATTTCTGCCAGCGCGCTTCTGTTGATGTTTGGCACTGGGATGTTTGAACCGATTCTGAAAACTACCAGCATCAGCAGTGTGAAGATCATCTTGCTTCTGATTTCAGCAATTTTCCACGCCTGCGCGACGGTCTTTAACATGCCCATTTTAAATCACCTCTGCCTTTCCTCCAGCAGCTTCGATCTTTTCTACAGCAGTCTTGCTGAACTTGTCAGCCTTTACAGTTACGGCAACATTGATGGTGCCCTGACCGAGAACCTTGATACCGTCCTTCACCTGCTTCACCAGACCGGCTTCTTCCAGAACTTCCTGCGTGATAACCGTGCCGGCTTCAAACTGATTGAAGTCTTCCACGTTTACGATGGTGTACTCGGTTCCCCAGATGTTGGTAAAGCCTCTCTTCGGCAGTCTTCTGTACAGAGGCATCTGTCCGCCTTCAAATCCGAGACGGGTGCCGCCGCCGGATCTGGATTTCTGACCATTCATACCTCTGCCTGCAGTCTTGCCCTGACCGGTAGCAGTACCGCGGCCTTTTCTCTTCGGTGCTTTGGTTGCGCCCTTTACCGCTCTTAATTCGTGTAATTTCATCTTGCGTGCACCTCCTACAGTTCTTCTACAGTAACAAGATGCGAAACTTTAGCAACTGCGCCGCGAGTCTGCGGAGTGTCTGCTAATTCTACAGAATGGTGCATCTTTCTGAGTCCTAACGCTTCAACTACTTTCTTCTGCTTAGGGGAAGCGCCGATGGTGCTCTTTGTTAATGTAATCTTAATCATTTTAGCCATTTCGCGTTTCCTCCTATCCTAAGATTTCCTCTTTGGTCTTGCCTCTCAGCTTGGCAACCTTTTCTACGGTCATCATGCCCTTCAGACCTTCCAGAGTTGCATAAGCCATGTTTCCGGTATTGTTGGAACCGATGGACTTCGCTCTTACGTCTCTGATACCTGCAGCTTCCAGTACGGTACGTACGGAGGAACCTGCGATTACGCCGGTACCCTGTGCAGCTGGCATAATCAGAACTCTGCCGGCTCCGAATACACCAAGATTCTTATGAGGTACTGTGGTTCCTACTGTAGGAACATATATTAAATTCTTCTTTGCATCGTCTTCCGCTTTTCTTACTGCTTCAGGAATTTCCTGCGCCTTACCAAGACCAACGCCTACATAACCATTGCCGTCGCCTACTACTACGGTTACGGAGAAACGCATGTTTCTGCCGCCCTTAACGGTTTTGGCAACTCTTCTGATGCTGACGATAGTTGATTTTAAGTCCAGCTTGGATGCATCAACGATATTACGCATTCCTTATTTCCTCCTGTTAGAATTTTAAACCGCCCTCGCGAGCTCCTTCAGCTAATGCAGCAACTCTTCCGTGATATAAGAAACCGCCTCTGTCGAAGCAAACTTCTTCAATACCCTTTTCCAGAGCTCTCTTAGCCAGCGCTTCGCCGACCTTCTTTGCTGCGTCCTTGTTTCCGCCGTTTGCCAGCTCAGCCTTCAGTTCCTTATCCAGAGAAGATGCTGCTGCCAGAGTCACGCCGTTTACATCATCAATCACCTGTGCGGAGATGTTCTTATTGGATCTGTATACGCAAAGTCTTGGTCTTTCAGGAGTTCCATAAAGGTTTTTTCTTACTCTTTCGTGTCTCTTGACACGTCTGTCGTTTCTGCTGTCTTTTGCCATTTTCACTTCACTCCTTTCCTTTATTTAGCGCCAGCCTTGCCTTCTTTTCTGCGGATTACTTCATCAGCATACTTGATACCCTTGCCCTTATAAGGCTCCGGCTTTCTCCATGCTCTGATGTTTGCCGCATAGTTTCCGACAACTGCTTTATCTGAACCCTTTACCACGATTTCCGTCGCAGACGGACACTCGGTGGTGATTCCTTCAGGGTCTTCCATTTCAACCGGGTGGGAGTATCCAAGGCTCATCACCAGGGTCTTGCCCTTCTTTTCTGCCTTGTAACCTACACCAACTAACTGCAGCTTCTTTTCGAAGCCCTGTGTTACACCAACAACCATGTTGTTGATCAACGTTCTTGCAAGACCGTGCTGAGATCTTTCTTCTCTTGCGTCGGATGCTCTGGAAACCAGAACTTCACCTTCCGCAACCTCAACCTTGATCAGCTTGCTGATTTCTTCGGATAACTGTCCCTTTGGACCCTTTACTGTAACTACGTTGTTCGCATCTACAGTAACTTCTACGCCAGCAGGAACAACTACAGGTTTTCTACCAATTCTAGACATATCTTAAGTTCCTCCTACCATACATAACAGATTACTTCGCCGCCGATACCCAGCTTTCTGGCTTCCTTGTCACTTACAACTCCCTTGGAAGTGGAGATGATTGCGATACCCAGTCCTCCCAGAACTTTAGGTACTTCACCAGCCTTGGCATATACCTTCAGGCCCGGCTTGGAAATCTTCTTGATTCCACTGATTACTTTTTCTTTATTTGCACCGTACTTCATCGTAACTTTGATGATGCCCTGCTTGTTATCTTCAATTACATCATAATCTGCAATGTAGCCTTCTTCTTTTAAGATTTCTGCGATGGCTTTCTTCATCTTGGAAGCAGGAATCTCTACAGTTTCATGTCCTACAGTATTAGCATTTCTGATTCTGGTCAGCATATCCGCTATAGGATCTGTCATTGTCATTACAGTGTATCTCCTTTCGTCAAAATATTTACCAGCTTGCTTTTCTTACGCCAGGAATTTCTCCTTTATAAGCAAGCTCTCTAAAACAGATACGGCAGATACCATACTTTCTCAGTACAGAGTGCGGACGTCCGCAGATTCTGCATCTGGTATATGCACGTGTTGAATACTTAGGTTTTCTAGCCTGTTTAACCTTGAGAGATGTCTTTGCCATAATTCCCTCCTATTTCTCAAACGGCATACCCAGCAGCTCTAACAGTGCAGCTGCTTCTTCGTCTGTTTTAGCCGTTGTAGTAAATACTATGTTCATTCCTTTGATGGTATCAACCTGATCGTAGTTGATTTCAGGGAAGATTAACTGTTCCTTGATACCCATAGAGTAGTTGCCTCTGCCGTCGAATGAATTCTTGCTTACGCCCTTAAAGTCTCTCACTCTCGGAAGGGAGATGTTAAAGAACTTGTCAGCAAATACATACATGTTGTCGCCTCTCAGCGTAACCTTTGCACCTACCGGCATGCCCTGACGAACCTTGAAGTTCGCGATGGACTTTTTCGCCTTGGTGATGACAGGTTTCTGTCCACTGATCAGTGCCAGTTCAGCTACAGCGGATTCCATGATCTTTGCGTTATCCTTTGCTTCGCCCAGACCCATGTTGATGGTGATCTTGGTCAGCTTAGGAACTTCCATTACGTTTTTATATCCGAACTTTTCTTTTAAAGCATTGAATACTTCATTATTATAAGTTTCTCTTAATCTTGCTGTCAAAATCTTCTCCTCCTTTCCTAGTCAATCACAGCGCCAGTCTTTCTGGCCACTCTTACTTTCTTACCATCCTTGATCTGGTAACCAACTTTTACGGCTTTCTTTGCCTTTGTATCATACAGCATTACATTGGAAGCATCGATCGGGCCTTCAATGTGCTTGATTTCTGCGCCGGCTTTTCTGGTTGCCTTTGCGTGCTTGGTCTGAACGTTTACGCCCTGAACCACTACTTTGTTCTCTGCAGGCATAGCTTTCAGAACTTTTCCGGTCTTACCTTTATCTTTACCAGTGATTACTACCACTGTATCATCTTTCTTAATACGCATCCGTTATGCCTCCTATAATACTTCCGGTGCCAAGGACACGATCTTCATAAATCCCTTGTCTCTCAGCTCTCTTGCTACCGGTCCGAAAATACGGGTTCCAACCGGGTTCTTGTCTTCCGGACTCTTAATGATAACTGCTGCGTTCTGGTCAAACTTTACATAGCTGCCGTCAGCTCTTCTGGCACCATGCTTGGTTCTAACCACTACAGCCTTCACTACGTCGCCTTTTTTCACAACACCGCCCGGGGTTGCTTCCTTTACTGCGCAGACGATTACGTCTCCGATATTTGCATACTGACGGGAAGTACCGCCCAGGATACGGATGCACAGAAGTTCCTTCGCTCCGGAGTTGTCGGCAACTCTTAATCTGGTTTCAGTCTGAATCATGATTTGGTGCCTCCTTTATTTAACCTTTTCTACAATGTTCACAAGTCTCCATCTCTTGTCCTTGGACAGAGGTCTTGTTTCCATAATTCTTACTTTATCGCCGATCTGGCATTCATTATTCTCATCGTGAGCCTTTACCTTCTTGGTTCTCTTTACGGCCTTACCATAAAGGGAATGTCTTACGAAGTCTTCGATGGCTACAACTATGGTCTTATCCATCTTGTCAGAAACAACAACACCGACCTTGGTTTTTCTTCTATTTCTTTCAACTGTCATATTACATCCTCCTTTCTATTAAGCTTCGGCCTTTGCCAGCTCTTTTTCTCTGATAATAGTCTTTACTCTAGCGATATCTCTCTTTAATTCACGCATCTGTACCGGGTTTTCAAGCTGTCCGGTCACATGCTGGAATCTTAAGTTGAATAATTCTTTTTTCATCTTGCCGAGTTCGGTGTTTAATTCAACTTCGGTCATTTCTCTCATTTTCTTTAATTCCATTATGCTTCACCACCCTTTACTTCCTGGCCTTTGATGGCAAACTTGCACTTTACAGGCAGCTTGTGGGAGGCAAGTCTCATGGCTTCTCTTGCCTTTTCTTCAGATACACCCTCAATTTCGAACATTACTCTGCCCGGCTTTACGACTGCTACCCAGTACTCAGGAGCACCTTTACCGGAACCCATACGTACTTCAGCCGGCTTCTTGGTGACTGACTTGTGCGGGAAAATCTTGATATATACCTTACCACCTCTTTTGATGGAACGGGTCATCGCAATACGAGCCGCTTCAATCTGATTCGAGGTGATCCATCCACATTCCTGTGCAACTAATCCGTAGGAACCGTAAGTGATCGTGTTTCCCTTCGTTGCAACGCCTTTCATTCTTCCTCTGTGAACTCTTCTACGTTTAACGCGCTTTGGCATTAACATGGTTTCGTTCCTCCTTTCTCCAGTTCTTATTCTTCAGCAGCTTCAGCAGCTTCTGCTGCTTCAACCTGCGGTGCTTCTACTTGCGGCTGTGCCTTCGGAGTCTTTCTTACTCTTGGGTTTACTGCCTTCGGTGCTTCGAAACGGTCGTTTCTGTCGCGTCTGTCACGTCTCTCACCATCGCGTCTTTCGCGTCTTTCACGTCTTTCGCCGTCTTTTCTGCCCTTTCTTTCGCCGCGTCTTTCGCGCTTTTCTTCACGAACCGGGCTCTGCAGTCCCTTATCCAGCACTTCGCCATGGTTGATCCACACCTTTACGCCGATCTTGCCGTAAGTGGTGTCTGCTTCCGCAAAGCCGTAATCGATGTCAGCTCTTAAGGTGTGCAGAGGAACGTTACCTTCGCTGTACTTTTCGCTTCTTGCGATTTCAGCACCGCCCAGTCTTCCGGATACGGTAACCTTGATACCCTTTGCACCGGCCTTCATGGTTCTGCCGATGGCCTGCTTCATGGCTCTTCTGAAAGAAACACGTCTTTCCAGAGCCTGTGCAACGCTTTCAGCAGTCAGCTGTGCATCCATTTCGGAACGTCTTACTTCCTCGATGGAGATTTCCACATCTTTACCGGTCAGCTTCTTCAGATCAGCCTTCAGCACATCGATGCCGTCTCCGGATCTTCCGATCACCATACCCGGCTTTGCTGTCAGAACGATGACTCTGATCTTATTTTCTGCTGCTCTTTCAATAAGAACCTTTGAAACGCCAGCAACGTATAATTTCTTCTTTACATATTCTCTAACTTTATTATCTTCAATCAGGTAATCTGCAAAGTTCTTCTTGTCTGCGTACCACTTGGAATCCCAGTCCTTGATAACGCCCACTCTTAATCCATGTGGACTTACTTTCTGACCCATGAATGAACCTCCTTATTCTTTCTCTCTCAGAGTCACGCCAACGTGGCTGGATCTCTTTAAGATGATTGATGCTCTTCCCTGTGAACCGGCTCTCCATCTCTTCATTGTAGGGCCCTGATGAGCATATACTTCTGCAACGTATAAATTATCCGGATTCATATCGAAATTGTTTTCAGCGTTTGCTGCTGCGGATTTCACAACTTTTTCTACGATTTCGGAACCCTTGCCAGGTGTGAACTTTAAGATGTTCAATGCCTCGTTTAAGTCCTTACCTCTTACTAAGTCAGTAACAGGTTTCAGCTTGACAGGAGACATTTTTACGTATTTTGCAACTGCTTTTGCTTCCATTTTCATGTTCTCCTTTCTTATCTCTTCACCTTAGATGACTTATCAGCAGCGTGGCCTCTGTAGTTTCTGGTCGGAGCGAATTCTCCAAGTCTGTGTCCTACCATGTCTTCTGTGATATATACAGGGACATGTTTCTTACCATCGTGTACTGCGATCGTGTGTCCCACCATCTGCGGGAATATAGTAGAAGGTCTTGACCAAGTCTTGATTACTTTCTTTTCGTTGGCTGCATTCATCTCTTCGATGGCTTTCAGCAGCTTGGCGTTTACGAAAGGACCTTTTTTCAGTGATCTACCCATTATTTCTGCTCCCTTCCTGATTATTTTTCATTTCTTCTCTTTACGATATACTGATTGGACGCCTTGTTCTTCTTTCTGGTCTTGTAACCCAGAGCCGGCTTACCCCAAGGAGTAACTGGGCTCTTACGTCCGATCGGCGCTCTGCCTTCACCACCGCCATGTGGGTGATCGTTCGGGTTCATTACGGAACCTCTTACGGTAGGTCTGACACCCATGTGTCTCTTTCTTCCTGCCTTACCGATCTGGATGTTTGCGTGATCCAGGTTGCCGACTTCGCCGATGGTAGCTCTGCATTTCATGCTTACCTTTCTTACTTCGCCGGACGGCAGTCTTACCTGTGCGTAATCGCCTTCCTTTGCCATCAGCTGTGCGCCGTTGCCTGCGGAACGAGCCAGCTGGCCGCCCTTACCAGGCTTTAATTCCACATTGTGGATGATGGTACCAACCGGAATGTTCGCGATTGGCAGTGCGTTTCCAACCATGATATCTGCGTCCGGTCCGGATACGATGGTGTATCCGATCTTCAGCTTATTCGGAGCCAGAATATATCTCTTTTCGCCGTCTGCGTAAACCAGCAGCGCGATGTTTGCACTTCTGTTCGGATCGTATTCGATCGTCTTTACGATTGCCGGAATACCGTCCTTATCTCTCTTGAAATCGATGATTCTGTATTTCGGTCTGGTGCCGCCGCCTTTATGCCGAACGGTGATCTTACCTCTGTTATTTCTTCCTGAATGTTTCTTCAGGGTTACAGTCAGTGACTTCTCAGGTGTGCTGGTAGTGATTTCTTCGAAGGTGGAAACCGTCATACCTCTAAGACCAGGAGTCGTTGGATTGTATTTTTTAATTCCCATTTTCTATTTGCCTCCTATTACAGTCCCTGGAAGAATTCAATTTCCTTACTCTTTTCTGTCAGAGTAACGATTGCTTTTTTGTAAGCAGCAGTTCTGCCAACATTTCTTCCCATTCTCTTTACTTTACCGTCATAATTCATGATGTTTACTTTAGCTACTTCAACACCGAAGATTTCTTCCACAGCGGACTTGACTTCCGTCTTGTTCGCGTCAACTGCAACTTTGAAAGTGTACTTTTTCTCTGCTGCAACGTCCATGCTCTGTTCGGAGATAACCGGTGTGAGGATTACGTCGTATGCTGTTCTCATTAGATGTACACCTCCTCGATTTTCTTAACCGCTTCCTGTGTTACGATGAAGCTTTCGTGGTTGATGATCTCGTAAACGTTCATGGTGCCTACCAGTGCGGTTCTTACACCAGGAATGTTTGCTGCGGACTTTACAACGTTTTCGTCCTTTTCAGCCATAACGATCAGTGCCTTCTTGCCGGCCTTCACGTTTTCCAGCACCTTAACCATTTCCTTTGTCTTCGGTGCATCAAATTTCAGTTCGTCTAATACGATAATTTCTTTTTCCGCTACCTTGGAAGATAATGCTGACTTCATTGCCAGTCTTCTTACCTTCTTCGGAAGAGTGTATCTATAGTCTCTTGGCTTCGGAGCGAATACAATACCGCCGCCGATCTGTGAAGGGTCTGTGGAGCTTCCCTGTCTGTGACGACCGGTTCCCTTCTGTCTGAAAGGCTTTCTTCCGCCTCCTCTGACTTCAGCTCTGGTCTTGGCAGACTGAGTACCCTGTCTCTGGTTCGCCAGGTAATTCTTAATCACTGCATGTACAGCGTTTTCATTCGGTGTGATTGCGAAGATGTCATCGTTCAGTTCGATAACGCCTGCTTCCGCACCTGCCATGTTAAGCATTGTTACTTTTGCCATTTGTGCTTCCTCCTTTCTGAAGTCTTATCTCTATTTGCCCTGACCTTTTACTGCGTATCTAACGCTTACCAGGCCACCCTTGTTTCCCGGAACAGCGCCTTTTACCAGCAGAAGGTTTCTGTCTTCAATAACTTTTACCAGTACCAGGTTCTGAACAGTAACGGTTTCTCTTCCCATTCTTCCAGGACCTGCGTTGCCCTTGAATACTCTGGAAGGATAAGTACCTGCTGCCAGAGCACCGGCCAGTCTCTTGTGCTTGGAACCGTGCGTCATCGGGCCTCTGTGGTGACCGTGTCTCTTGATATTGCCCTGGGTTCCTTTACCCTTGGAAATACCGGTTACATCGATCTTCTTGCCTTCTTCGAAGTCCGCTACGGTGATCACCTGACCTACTTCGTAAGCTTCACCTTCTTCTACTCTGAACTCGGCCAGATATTTCTTCGTGGTCACGCCAGCCTTGGCAAAATGTCCGGTCAGCGGCTTGTTCACTCTCTGCGGCTTCTGGTCTTCAAAACCGATCTGTACCGCATTGTATCCATCGGTTTCCACAGTCTTAACCTGTGTAACAACTTCCGGACCTGCTTCGATGACGGTTACGGGAATCACATTTCCCTCTTCGTCGAAGATCTGGGTCATGCCCATCTTCTTACCTAAGATTGTCTTCATATTTTTCCTCCTGAATTCTTACAGCGGATTGCTCTGGTTTGGAATCTGTTCCCTCTCATGCAATCTTACTAAGGGGAGTACCCTTCGCTTGTTAGTGACTGCGTCCTGTGACTACAGTTTGATTTCAATGTCTACGCCTGCAGGCAGATCCAGCTTGGTCAGCGCGTCTGTGGTCTTCAGAGTAGCATTGGTGATGTCGATCAGTCTCTTGTGAGTTCTCTGTTCGAACTGTTCTCTGCTGTCCTTGTACTTGTGGACTGCTCTCAAGATTGTTACGACTTCCTTCTCGGTCGGCAGTGGAATCGGACCGGAAACATCAGCGCCAGTCTTCTTCGCGGTTTCTACGATTTTCGCTGCAGACTGATCCAGTAATGCGTGGTCGTAAGCTTTCAGCTTGATTCTGATTTTCTGTAATTCGCTCATTTTTTCCTCCTAAATATTTTTTGTACTGTTTTCGCTATGCTTGTACAAGGGGTTCTGATGCTTGAAATCTCAACGCATACAGTGGTTTGCTTGCTTCGTACACGCTTGCGTGCGTTTCTTATTTACTACGCACAACAAAAGATCAAGCGAATCCCTTCGCCCCCATCTGGTGGGGACAATTCTCCGCGGAAATTCTCCTTTAGCACGGTAACTTCCCGCTTCATCGCCTTTCACAAGCTTTTTTAGTATATAACACTTCTGTCAAATATGCAAGTCTTTTTTTATAAAAAATCAAACTTTTTTTCATCTTTTTTTCTATACATTTCAACGGTTACAGCCGTTCAACCAAATACACTCTTTCAGGCGTTTCTTTTTATGTGTTTTTAAGGGCTTTTTCCGAAAAAAATCCCCCCGACGCGTTCGAAACGCCGGGAGGATCAATTTTGCGAACAGGAAATGGTTCAATTAATAATTTTCTGCCTTCTGCTGAAAGTATGCCTTATCATGGAAGCATACCGGACACTCATCCGGTGCTTCGGTTCCGACAAACTGATGTCCGCAGTTGCTGCACTGCCATACGATCTCTTCGTCTTTCTTGAACACCTTGCCTTCTTCGATATTCTTTGCCAGCTTTCTGTATCTTTCCTCGTGCTCCTTCTCGATGGCAGCCACGCCTCTCATCTGGGCGGCGATTTCCGGGAAGCCTTCTTCCTCTGCAGTTTTCGCCATTTCAGCATACATGTCGGTCCATTCATAGTTTTCACCGGCAGCTGCGTCCAGCAGGTTGGACATGGTGTCACCGATGCCTACCGCATGTTTGAACCACAGCTCTGCATGTTCCTTTTCGTTGGCAGCCGTTTCTTCAAACAGTTTGGAAATCTGTACATAGCCCTCTTTCTTTGCCTTGGAAGCATAGAAGGTGTACTTGTTTCTCGCCTGAGATTCCCCGGCGAATGCGATCATTAAATTTTCCAGTGTTTTCGTTCCCTTCAAGTCTTTCATTTCGATTCCTCCCTCAATTCATTTCTTTTTTCTCTCTGCACACTTCGCAAAATCCGTCCAGCAGGACTTCCGACAGCTGTGCGCCGCCGTCTGCTTCCGGGAATGTCTCCCGCAGTATCTCCTGCAGATGAAGAAGATGTGCTTCATCCTTCGGCTTCAGATCCATCAGGCACCCGCAGCCTCTGCACTTCATATGATAGTGCCGGCCTGTCATTCCATCGAACCGGTCCTGTCCGTCACCGCCGGTTAGTCTCCTGCATTCTCCCAGCTCCACCAGGGCATTGAGGTTCCGGTATACGGTGGCGATGCCGATGGACGGCATCTTCTTCCTTGCCTCCTGATAGACCCAGTCTGCGGTCGGATGGACTTTCGTATTTTTTACAATGTCCAGTATCAGATTTCTCTGCCTTGAGTAGTTCATGTCACATCCTCCGAAGTAAAACTAATAATGATTATCATTATAATATATCTTTTAACTTAAGTTGTCAAGCAGATTTTTATCATTATTTTTTGATTTGATGTTTTTTTCTCTCCATGTGGTGTATAAATAATATATCAGAGACATGAATCACTCAGGAGGTACGAAAATGAAAAAATTATTCAGATGTGAACATTGCGGAAATATCATCGAAATGGTAGAGGATAAAGGCGTTCCTGTGATGTGCTGCGGCCAGAAAATGACGGAGCTGGTTCCGAACACCACAGATGCTGCAACGGAAAAGCATGTTCCGGTTATCGAAGTTGCCGAAAACGAAGTGGTTGTTAAGGTTGGCAGCGTGGAACATCCGATGCTGGCAGAACACCATATCGCATTCATCATTCTGGAAACAAATCTGGGCACCCAGAAGAAGTTCCTGGATGTTGCCGGCAAACCGGAAGCCAAGTTCGTCCTGGCAGAAGGCGAAAAGGCAGTTGCTGCTTACGAATACTGCAACCTGCACGGTTTCTGGAAAGCAGAAGCATAATAGGCGGCAGACATTTCATTGCGCTCAAAAAGGGAACCGGATGACCGGTTCCCTTTTCATTTCATGACGCGGTTATGCTACTTTCTTGTAAACCTTATTGGACCAGTGTCCGTAGTAAGCCTTACCGTCGATGGACTTGTACGCTCTTATTTTGAAGTAATATGTCTTTCCCTTCGTTACCTTGGTGGTAGTATAAGAGGTCTTAGATGTGGTAATGACTCTCTTATATCCGGAAGAAGACTTGGTGGATTTCCATACCTGATACTTCACGCTGTCTGCGCCGGCGCAGGTGTTCCAAGAAACCTTCAGGGCTCTCTTGCCATTCAGTTTTGTCTGCTTGATGGAAGTCTTGCATTCATATTCTGCAATAGCCAGTTTCTGGGTCAGTGTTTCGATTGCTTCAACAGAAACGATGCTGATTCTGCCCTGCGGCTGTGCATATTCCTGACCAATCTTTCCTTTCAGGTTTTCCTGAATATAGGTGATCAGCACCTGGTTGTCAACCATAACTTCATCCTGCAAAACCTTGTTCTTCTTAAACATCACGAAACCGTCTCCGCCGGATTTCAGCATATAGTTATGAGAGGCTAATGTATAGGTCTTTTCCAGATCCAGCGGCTGGCCGGCAACCTTTACATTGGATACTCTGTACTCACCGCCTACTTTTACAAACTCACTTTCATCATTCAGTTCAACGGAAGATGCAATAAACGGATTGATGGTGTATGTCAGACCGGAAACCTGCAGGAATCCACCGTTTTCACCAACGCCAACGTTTCTCGCACCCATTTCCAGAGCATCCAGGATCTGCTGGCCGGTGGCTTCTACCACACATGCCATATTTCCGAACGGATGAACATTGATGATTTCTCCGTATGTAATGTCTCCTTTTTCAATTGCAACACGGATGCCGCCGCCGTTGACGAATGCGATGTCAGCGCCCAGTACGGTTCTGTATGCATCTGCACACAGGTCTCCAAGATTCGTTTCCTGGCTCCTTACCTGTCTGTTGCCGTCTTTATCGGCGATTGCCAGATCTACTTCGGATGTAGCAACTACAGTGTCAACTAACTTCTGATATTTATCCTGAATGGATTTCACGTACTTTTCAGTATCTTCATCCTTCGCGGTAACTTCTGCAGCGGAAACCAGAGCCGTGGTAACCACGCCCTTGGCAGAGATGGTCACCTTACCGATATTCTCCAGCTCGGTGCCGGTGGAGACGGTGGCAACTGCCTTTCCGTCCTTGTTCTTTTCCTGTCCGGCAAAGGTGCTGTGGGAGTGGCCATCCACGAAGGCGTCAATGCCGGTGGTATTCTGAATTACTTCCGTGGAAGTCCAAGGCGTGCTTGCTTCATCGGTTCCCAGATGACCGACTGCGATGACATAGTCCGCACCGGCTTTCTTCGCCGCGTCGACTGCCTTCTGAACGGCTTCGTACAGCTCCTTTCCTTCATTTCCCTGACAGAAGCCGTAGATGTACTCACCCTTGCTGTTCTGGAAATAGGTCGGAGTGGATTTCGTAAAGGTTTCCGGTGTGCAAATACCCACATAAGCGACCTTCTTATCGCCATAGGTTACGATCTTATATGCATCAAAGACCGGCTTTCCGGCAGCATCTACGAAGTTGCAGGAAAGATAGGTTCCCTTGAACGCAGGAACAATCTTATTCATGAACTGATCCATGCCGTAATCAAACTCATGATTTCCAGGTACTGCAATCGCGTATCCCACCTGGTTCATAATATCTACCAGATATTCTCCCTTGGACAGGGTGCCCACCGCATCGCCCTGAATGGAGTCACCGGCATCCACCAGTGTCACATACTTGTTTGCTGCTTCCATTTCCTTCTTGTATGCAGCCAGGCCTGCGTAACCGATTGTCTTATCGATGCCGCAGTGTACATCATTGGTAGTCAGGATCACGATGTCATCTGACTTGGTGTCAGTAGCAACGGTCGTATCTGCCGCGGTGTCAGTAGCAGGTTCTTCTGCAAATGCCATTGCAGGAATCATTGCAACTACCAGCAGAACGGACAGAACGAGTGCGAAAATTCTTTTTGTTTTCATAATACTCCTCCGTTTTTCATTGTCCTTTCTTTACGATTATGGATGCTCTCCGATTCGAGACCTCCGCTTTTTTCATTATAACACAGTACGGGTTCTTCGGCGACAGAAAGTTGTAAAAAGAAAGTAAAAAACTGACGCATGGATTTTGCATAGTAAAAAAGACGGGGAATTTCCGCATCCCCGTCCCTTCATTTCTTATGACGTTACCTTTCTTGAAACCTTATTGGACCAGTTGGTGTAATAGTACTTACCGCCGATGCTCTTGTAACCGCGGACCTTGTAATAATATATCTTCCCTTTTGTCAGTCCGGACGTATTCTTATAGCTCGTTTTGCTGGTGGAGATCAGTCTTTTGTAGCCGCTGCTGCTCTTCGATGATTTCCAAACCTGATATTTCATGCCCGAAACATCCTCACTGGCTTTCCAGCTGATCTGAATATACCGTTTCCCGCTGCTTTTTCCAAATTTGGAAGAGGCCGTAATTACTGTACTCTTGACTTCCAGTGCCTGATCCTTCAGCTGCAGCTGCTTCGTCAGAGATGCAATCTGCGATTCATAGTCTTTCATCTGGTTCTTCACCATTGCAGCAACTTCCTGATCCAGTTCACTCTGACGCGCCAGCTTGATGGAGTCCACTCTGCCCTGCGACTTTCCGTACAGACTGCCGACGGTTCCCTGCAGATTGGAAGAAACGTATTCAATGAACGCAAGATTGTCTGCAGTTACCTCCGTTTCTTTCATCGTCCCGTTGGAAAACATGGTGTATCCCGTTTTTCCGCTGAGAAGATCCTCAGTTCCCGCCACTGTATAATTTTCAAACAGATCCAGTTCCTTCCCATTTACCATGATATTCGTCACCCGGTATTCTCCGCTGATTCCGCTGAAATTCCCCAGTCCGTCCAGTGATACCGAAGGAATCACCGTTTCCTGAATATCGTAAGTCAGACCCGAGATCTGAAAAAATCCACCGTTCTGGTTCGGATACAGCCGTGCGGACATTTCCAGCGCGTCCATGATGTCTGCACCGCTGACTTCCATAACGCAAATGCTGCGGCTCTTCGGCAGTACCTTTGTAACATCCTTATAGCTGATACTGCCCACAGGCAGGCTGGCACGGATCTCCTGAGATTCCACCAGTGCAATATCCGCTCCGGTCACAGCGCGATAGGCGTCGGCACACAAGTCGCCCAGATTGGTTTCCTTTTTATCAATGGTACGGTTTCCGTTGGAATCGGTAGCCTCCAGACGACTGGATGTGGTGGCAAACGCGGTGGATAATTCCGCATTGTAGCTGGTCTTCCATGTTTCGATTCCGTCCTTCGTGGAAATGTCTCTCAGACCGTAACTGCTGATCATGGAGGCTGTTATGGTTTTATTTCCCGATATGACCAGCTGTCCGATATTTTTCAGACCGGAACCGGCACTGGAAACCAACACCGTATTTCCGTCTTTATCATTCACTTTTTCGCCGACTGCTACACGGTGGGTTCCGCCCTGAATAAAGGCATTGATTCCCGAGGTATTCTTTATGACAGAAGCAGGGCTGTATGGACTTGCAGTCAATCCGGAATCCGTGTACGGCAGATGCCCCACTGCAATGATATAATCTGCGCCGATCTGCTGCGCCTGATCAATGGCCGCCTGCACTTTTTCATACAGATCCTGTCCGTTGTTTCCATCGCAGAAACTGAAAAGAGAACTGCCATCGCTCGCTTTGAAACCGGAAGAGGATTTGGAGACAGTCAGCGGATCACTGATGCCGATAAATGCAACCAGCTTCGTTCCGAAATTCTCCAGCCTGTACGGTCTGAACACACAGGCTCCGCTCCCCGCATAAACGAAGTTACAGCTGATATAAGGATACTCTGCGCCTGCTGCCAGGGTGTTTACGAAACGACTTACGCCGTAGTCAAATTCGTGCACGCCCGGCACGGCCATCGTATATCCGGCCAGATTCATCGCTTCCACCACGTAGCTTCCCTTTGATACGGAAGCGAGCATGGTGCCGCTGACTGCATCACCGGCATCGACCACTGCCACATATTTATTTGAGATCATCTTTTCATTCTTATAGGCGGCAAGACCGGCATAGCCCAGATTTTCATCTGCCTGTCCGTGGACATCACCGGTAAACAGGATGACAATATCATCGGACAGACTGCTGTCTGCACCCAGTGCTGTCGCCGGCATCATGGTCATCGTCATAACCGCTGCCAGCAGCACAGCCATACATTTTGAAAAGCGTTTCTTTCTGTTCTTCTGCATTTTCATGCTCCTCTCCCCCATTTTCAAAAAGCTTTCCTTTCCGTCTGCGCGGTTCCACAGGATTGCAGATTTTTCTTACAGGTTCATCGCAATTTTAGATCCGATATCCGCGTTATTCAGTACCAGCTGAATATTTGCTTCCAGGCTTCTGCCTTCCGTCAGATCCTTTACTCTGGACAGCAGGAACGGCGTGATTCTCTTTCCCTTAATTCCCTGCTCTTCACATTCTTTCAGCGCCTGCCGGATCACCACGTCGATCTCCTCAAACGGAATTTCCTTTTCCTCCGGAACCGGACAGGCTACCAGTACGCCGCCCTTGAGTCCCATGTCGTCTTTGGCATTGATCAGATCCGCAATTTCTTTGGTGCTGTCCAGACGGCACTCTGCTGCAAAGCCGCTCTTTCTGCTGAAGAATGCAGGAAATTCATCTGCGCCATAGGTGATTACAGGCACACCTGCTGTTTCCAGATATTCCAGTGTGGCTCCGATGTCCAGAATTGATTTCACGCCGGCACAGATGACAGTAACGTCAGTCATCTTCAGTTCCTCCAGATCTGCGGAAATATCGAAGCTTTCCCCTGCGCCCCGGTGCACACCGCCGATTCCGCCGGTGACAAAAAGCCGGATTCCTGCCATATTTGCTGCGATCATGGTTCCCGCAACGGTGGTTGCACCATCTGCTTTCTGCGCAACGGCCAGAGGGAAATCTCTGCGGCTGACTTTCAGCACATTCTTCGCAGTGGCCATATATTCCACTTCATCCTTCGTCAGACCAATCTTGATTCTGCCTTTGATGATACCAATGGTAGCCGGCACTGCTCCGTTTTTTCGAATCACATCTTCTACCGCCAGCGCCGTTTCCACATTTTTCGGGTAAGGCATGCCGTGGGCAATGATGGTGGACTCCAGTGCGATGACAGGAACCCCTTCTTCCAGTGCCTTCTCGACCTCAGGGTTGATATCCATAAATTTCTTAAACATGTTTCATCCTCCTCATAATTTCTTCTCTGTTTAATTTTTCATTGACTGCCGACGGACTTTCCATGGCAATGGACGCTGCCGCCATGCCCATTTCAGCAGTTTCTTCTATGCTTCTTCCTTCCGCCATGCCCAGCAAAATCATAGCGGAAAAACTGTCTCCCGCCCCGGTGGCGCTGACCAGATTTACAGCTTTCGGGCGGATAAATCCTCTGCTCGTTTCGTCACAGAAAAAAACGCCGTCCCGGTTCAGGGTGATGAAGACCTGTTTCACCCCCTGCACCAGAAACCAGTCAGCCGCACGATACAGGTCTTCTTCCGTTTCAATGCTTATGCCGGAAAGGACTTCCGCCTCAATCCGATTGGGTTTGATGGAATAGAATTTGCCGATCTCTTTTTTTCCCTTTACCGCCTTATTGGCCGATACGGGATCAAAAAACAGTTTCTTCCCTTTCAGCATCTCTATGGCCTGTCCAAGCAGTGACTCGTCCAGATTCCCGTCCAGTGCAACCGTCTGCGATTTTGCAAGCAGCTTCTCATTGCTTTTCAGAGTTTCTCCTGTCAGCGCATCCAGGATTTCCATATCGGATACGGCAAGCTCCATGTCATGCTGATGATTCAGCAGGGACAGATACATGGAGGATGTTCTCCCCTTCAGTGTCAGAATTCCGCTGGTGTCTACGCCCAGTTCTGAAAGCTGACGGACTGCACTCTGCCCCATGAAGTCATCCCCCACCACAGAGATCATTGCCACATTTCCTCCGGCTCTCGCTACGTTTTCGGTGATGTTTCTCCCAACACCGCCAAAGGACAGTCGGATCCGCCCCGGATTGGAATCGCCCATAATCAGCGGGCGGAAGGGACTGCCTTCAATGTCGATGTTGATACCTCCGATGACTGTTATGTCTGCCATACTACCTCTTTCTCTCTTCGGTTGTTCCGCATTCTCAGTCGACGAAAATGCTTCCGCCGATGAATTCCCTTAATATCGAATTATTTACGATGACTGAATCCTCCTCAATGACACGGAAGAATCGAAGGAAGTTCAGCATCCGCACCGCTTCGCTGTATTCCGGCTCGTCCGGCCGGATATCCAGAAGCAGCGGTTCCGCATATTTCTTCAATACGCTGATTTCATAGAGATGCACGGAGTTAAACAGCACATCCGCTTCATTGCTGTAAGGAAAGATGTTCTTATCCTCCCCCGCTCTCACCTTCGGCCAGCTTCTGATGGTGTTCTGTGCCGAATGACCTCTGTATTTGTAATCCCGCACCATACGCCGCAGCATTCTGTGATCTGTGGTTACGATCCGATTGTGACTGTCTATATTCAGCTGCGTCAGCGGACTGATGTATATCTTGAATTTGGCTTCCTGCGGAATCTCCGGCGTCAGGTCTTCATTCAACGCATGAATGCCCTCGATGACGATGGGCTGATTTGCGCCGATGGAAGTGATCCGCTTCCCGAATTCCTTGTGGCCGGTGATGAAGTCAAAGGTCGGAAGATCCACGGTCTTTCCTTCCAGCAGATCATTCATATTCTGATTGAACAGATGGATATCCACGGCACTCAGGTTTTCGTAGTCCTTTTCGCCGTACTCATCCAGCGGGGTGTCCTCCCGTTCTACAAAATAATCATCTGTCCCCATATACAGAGGATCCAGTCCGTTTACTCTAAGCTGAATGCAGAGTCTCTGGGCGAACGTCGTCTTTCCGGAAGAGGACGGGCCGGCAATGAGCACGATCCGCTTTTTCTGTCTGGTGATCATGTCTGCGATCTCCACAATCCTCCTCTCGTGAAGCGCTTCGGAAAGCTGGATCAGTTCCTTGGCTTTTCCCTCTTCAATCTTTCGGTTCAGGTCAGACACATAGCTGATTCCCATGAGTCTTCCCCATCGGTTCTGCTCTCCGAAGGTCTGGTAAAGCAGCTTCTCATCCACATATTCCGGAATCCTGTCCGGCGCCGACGGATGCGGAAACCGGAGCAAAATCCCTCTGCGGTATTTCCGCAGCTGAAAATATTTGATATATCCTGTGGACGGCACCATCTGTCCATAAAAGAAGTCTTTGTACCCGCCGATGGCGTAAAACGGGATGCGTTTCTTCCGTTTTCTGGTTCTGGCAGCCCGCAGCAGTTCAATTTTTTCCGGCTGACCGGTTTTGTGGAAGAGTTCCTCTGCTTCCTCGATCTGAAGCTTTTCTATCCCGATCGGTATATCTTCGGACACAATCTGCCGCATCCGCTTTTCGATCTGGCGCACCTCTTCCGCTGTCACTGGTTCTTTTCTTTTTACTTCCGTAAAAAGCCCCTTGTTCAGCGCATTCTCAATATCCACTTCCACATGCCCCAGCACATCTTCCACCGCTTTCAGATACAGAAGAATCAGGCTGTTTTGATAGATCAGGTTTGCCGCCTGGGCCCGCATATCCAAAAGCTCCACAGTGGAATCCTCCTCCAGTCTCCACGTGAGCCGTTCCACCGTGCCGTTCACTTTGGCTGCCAGAATGGTATAAGGAAGCTGGCTTTCATATTTCCGGTAAAGTGTCTCTATGGTGGTTCCCGGCGCTTCGGTCACTTCGATCCACTCGCTTCTTGGCTGAAGTTTTAATTTTACTACCATGTCTGTTTTTCCCCCCTGCAAAATTTTTTTGCTCGGCTTTTTGCGCATAGCTGATATATATTATATCATACTTTTTCCCCTTTTGGTTAAAATACATGCTGAAAGGAGTGATAACTTTGAAAAAGCTGATTCTCATCCTGATGATCATAGGCGGTATCAACTGGGGCCTGATTGGATTCTTCAACTATAACCTCGTGGCATCCATCTTCGGCGCCAATCTTGTAATCATTACCAGAATCATTTATGCTGTGGTGGGACTGGCCTCATTATACGGGATCTCTTTTCTGTTCCGTGATGGGCGTCTTCACACATAAATCAAAAGGGGCTGCACCCCAATGAATACATCACCAGGGCGCAGCCTCTTCTTTTCAGAATGATTCCTCTGACGGCCGGGGTGCCTCCTCGACCTCTTCCGGCATGGATGGTTCCAGCACTTCTTCTGAATCCTTTTCCGCACCCTTGCCGGTGAAATAGCGGTACAGGATCCATCGCAGCCGGTCGGCCTCCTCCCGGTAGAGGGTTATCCCCTTTCCCATGTGGGTATGACTGGGATCCCAGTCCCGGATATCGAACTTCGCCGGTCCGTCGTTCCACTCCACCAGATTCACTTCTTTTTTCCATCCGGTCTGATAGGTGGCAATCACGCCGATCTTCTGACAAATGTTGAATGAAATTCCGTGCTCACGTTCTGCAGCCATAGTATCTCCTTCCCCATTTCCCTTTGCAATACAATTCTACCATAAATTACATTTTTTGCGAGAAGAATATTTCGACAGAATCTGACGCGATCTGTCATGCTTCGACAGAATTCGCGGGGATTCCGCATTTTATGGCAGAAAGTATCACGATTCGACCCGGTATTTGCGGAAAAAATCCGGCTTAACCTTCCACCTTTCGAATCGCTTCCAGAATTTTCGCAGGCAGCATGCGGCATACGTCTTCCGGCACAGATGCTACACTGATGCGGAGACCTTTTGCCAGAGGAATGAGAAAGATCCCCTCCTGCTCCAGACAGGCTGCCGCTTCCTCCGGTCTGCTGCATGGTACAGAGGTAAAAAATCCTGCGTCGAACGGAACAATTTCCAGCCCCACCTCTGCTGCAGCGGTCTCGAACGCTTTCCCGCGGCGCAGAAGCATATCCCGAAATCCGGCTCTCTCTGCCTGGACCTTTGCCAGCAGCTGTGGATCTTCATAAATCTTCGTCAGGATCACCTGGCCGCTCCGGTTGCAGTTGGACCATGCGGCTCGGGCAGAATATTCACAGACACTCTTGAACTCCGCAGCGATTTCCTGGGTTGGTGCCATACAGATCATGGCGCCGCAGCGCATGCCGTACATGGTATAGGATTTGGACAGGCTGTAACCGATAATCGGAAGAACATTCGATTTCAGCGTCTCCAGAATCGGAAGGAAGCTGCGGTATTTTTCTCCGTCTCCCGCAAAGTCCAGATACGCCACATCTGCCAGCAGCGTGATTCTTTTTTCCTGTGACTGGCTGTTCAGCACTTCCACCACCTGTTTCCAGTCGTCATCGGTGAGGGAATATCCGGTCGGGTTATGGGCCGGCGTATTCAGGATGATCACCAGACGGTCCTGTACTGCCAGAAGTTCCTCTACCTTGCGGCGGAAATCTGCGCGGTTAAAGCCCCTGTTTTCATCAAAAAGGCAGAAGGTGTCAATGGATCTGCCCAGTTCTCCTGCGATGGTGCCGTAAGGTCCCCAGTACCAGTCGGTCAGCAGAACCTTATCTCCCTCTTCCGAATAATTGACAATGGTGCTGTGGATGGCTCCGGTTCCTCCCGGTGTGGCTACCGCTTCGGCATGACGGGTCGGCACGAAACTGCCGAAGGCATCCTTCTTTACCGCCTCGCGAAAACCCGGGGTGCCGGAGATCGGTGCATACTCCGCAAATTCTTCCGGCTTCAGGCTCTGAAATACGTCGTTCACCGAAGAAAGTACCACCAGCTTGCCCTCGTCATCCAGAAGCACACCCAGCGTAGCATTGACCACATGTTCCTTTCCTTTTTCAGCAATCATGGCCTTGGCGCGGTTATTGATGCCGAAGTTCTTATCTTCCTTTGGAATTTTCCGTCCCTGCGGGGCCGCGAAAATAAAATCTGACATAGCTGCCTCCTGTATTTGTTTGAGATTTTATTTCTTTTCTCACGTTCTCTGAAATAATGGTTTTATTCTACCATCTGTTATCATTTTTTACAAGCTTGCTTTTGTATGAAACGGTGCTTTTCTGTCCATACTATGATTAACTGGAGGTGAAATTATGCGTCAAGCAGACAGAAAGAAACAAAAAGACAAGATCGCCATCGCGCTGATGCTATGCTTCTGTGTCATTGCCCTCACTTCGATTTTCACAATTAAATCCAATCTCAATAAAATCCAGGACAGCCAGAGCGGCGTGCCTGTTTCCGAAAAAGCGAAAGCAGCAGACGGTAAAGAAACGCCTGAGATTCCAAAAAAAGAAGAGCCTTCCGATGAAGCCTCCGCAAAAGTTCCTACTGTGGACAGCCGGAAACAGGAAGAGGGCGGCAATACTGCCGGGCCGGCGGATTTTGTGAAGCCTGTGAAGGATGGCAGCGCCTATGTGACCAACGAATATGCCATGGACCATCTCATCTATTCGGTCACGCTGGATCAGTACATGGTTCACTGCGGTGTGGATATTGAGGCGCCGGCGGATACCCAGGTCGTATCCATGGCATCCGGCACTATCACTGCAGTCTACATCGATGACCGGTACGGCAATTCTGTGGAGATCACGCAGGATGACGGATTTATTGCTGTGTATTCCAACCTGTCCGACGCCGGTATGGTGGAAGTGGGTGATACAGTTACCGCAGGGCAGACCATCGGCGGCATAGGATCCACGGGCCTCTTTGAATCCCTGGAGCCGGCCCATCTTCATCTGGAGCTTTTGAAAGACGGTGTTTATGTAAATCCGATGGACTATCTGCATCTGTAAAGATCGAGGAAAGATAACGGAAAAGCTCTCCCGCAGCAGACTGTTTCATACAGGCTGCCTGCTAAAGAGAGCTTTTTCTTTTGATTTTCACGTAGTTGATATTTTTGCCGCCGGCACGGAACTTGTCTTCGTATTCGGTGGTTACCTGCCGACTCTCAAAATCCGAGTGGTGCAGATCTCTGGTTTCCTCGGCGATCTCCAGTCCTGCCAGAGGAATCTCCTCCAGCGTGAATGCGTAGAGTCCGTCATTGTCCGTCTTAAATTCCACGAAGCCCTCCGGTTTCAGCACCTGAAAGTAATTTTCCAGCCGTTTGTGATAGGTGAGACGCCGCTTGTCATGACGTGCTTTCGGCCATGGGTCGCTGAAGTTCAGGTAAATGCCGTCCAGTTCTCCTTCTTCGAAGTAGTCCCGCAGATCGTTTACATAGTCGATAAACAGCCGCAGGTTGGATAGTTCTGCAGCCTCGGCTTTTTCCATGGCACGAAGTATCACATTTGCTTGGCCTTCTACGGCAATGTAGCATGCATCCGGATTGTTTTCGGCCCGGGTCAGTATGAATTTTCCCTTCCCGCAGCCAATCTCCAGAAAAACCGGACGGTCCGGACCGGCTCCGAAAATCTCCCGCCATCGGCCTTTCATATTTTGGGGCTCTTCTATGAGAAAACTGGAATTTTCCGCAAGGCGTTCTTCCAGATTTTTTATATTTCTCTGACGCATTTTCTTTCTCCCTGCTTTCTCCCTGCTTCTGTTGGGGTATCTTTACAGCAGCACCGACTCGGCAATCATCAGTGCCAGGAATCCGATCATCATGACGATAGCCAGATAGTCTTTTCCCACCAACTTCAGTTCATGCATTCTGGTTCTGTTTTCTCCGCCCCGGTAGCATCTGGCTTCCATGGCCATGGCAAGATCCTGGGCAATTCGAAATGCACTGACGAAAAGCGGCACCAGAATCGGCACCAGGCTTTTGGCTCGCTGCAGCAGATTGCCTGTTTCAAAGTCAGCACCCCGTGCCTGCTGGGCTTTCATGATCTTATCGGTTTCCTCCAGCAGGGTCGGTATGAACCGCAGGGCGATGGTCATCATCATGGCGATTTCATGGGCCGGTACCCCGATCCGCTTCAGCGGCGACAGCAGCCGCTCGATGCCGTCTGTCAGACTGAGCGGACGGGTGCAAAGGGTCAGCATGGAGGAGCCGATAAGCAGCAGAACCAGACGGATTGCCATAAACACGGCTTTTCGAAGCCCTTCTCTGGTAATCTTCAGGAATCCCCACTGCCATAAGATCGTTCCGTCAATCATAAACATGTTCAGAGCGAAAGTAAAGCAGAGGATCAGGATGATGGGCTTCAGACCCCGGACAATATAAGACAGCGGCACTCTGGATACAGCGATCACTGCGGCCAGCGCCGCTGCGGCGATGGCAAATCCGATGAAATTGTCTACAATGAATAATTCTATGATGAACAAAAGGGTTGCGATGATTTTTACCCTTGCGTCCAGCTGGTGTACCCAGGACCCTCCCGGATAGTACTGTCCCAGTGTGATGTCTCTGATCATATTCTGACTTTCCCTTCCGATGTGAGTGCTCTGTATATTTCTTCTGCCGCCTGATCCGTGGAGAGAATGGTTTCCGAAAGATTCATGCCTTTGCTGCGCAGGCTCTCCGTAAACTGGGTCACTGGCGGCAGGGCAAGGCCCACTTTCTCCAGCTTTTCGTGCTGCGAAAAAACTTCATGCGGTGTTCCCACAGTGACCAGTCTGCCGCTGTCGATGACGATCACCTTATCGGACAGGCGGGCAATGTCCGCCATATTGTGGGAAACCAGTATGGTGATATTTCCGGTTCGACGGTGAACCTCTTCGATCATGTTCAGAACATCTTTATGCGCTTTCGGGTCCAGACCTGCAGTGGGCTCATCCAGAATCAGAACCTCCGGATGCATGGCAATCACACCTGCGATGGCCACACGCCGTTTCTGACCGCCGGAAAGTTCAAACGGAGACCGCCCCGCCACCTCGTCATAAGGAAGGCCGACCAGTTCCAGCGCCTCGTGCACCCTTTCATCGATTTCATCCTGTGTCAGCCCCAGATTTTTCGGTCCGAATGCCACGTCCTGTGCCACCGTTTCTTCGAACAGCTGATACTCCGGATACTGGAATACCAGCCCAACCCGTCTGCGGATTTCCACCATGGATACCCCCCGGGCTGTAATATCCGTGTCTCCTACGATGATCTGTCCCGATGTAGGTTTCAGCAGCCCGTTCAGATGCTGCAGCAGGGTGGATTTGCCGGAACCGGTGTGCCCGATGATTCCTGCCAGTTCTCCATCTTCTATTTCAAACGACACATCTTCCAGCGCCACGGATTCTGTCGGCAGCCCCGGTTCATAAATATGTGTCAGGTTCTTTACTTGTATTGACATAGATATTCTACCATCTCTTCCGTGCTGATTATGTTTTCCGGAACGGGAATTCCCTTCTCACGGAGCTTTCCTGCCAGCTCCACAGCCAGCGGAATATCCAGATTGACGGACTGCAGCAGCTGCCGCTGTGAAAAAACCTGCGCCGGACTGCCATCAAGGAGTACCTTTCCGTCATTCATGACGATGACACGCTCTGCTTCTGCTGCTTCCTCCATAAAGTGTGTGATCAGAATGACCGTAATACCCTCTTCGTGAAGTTCCCGGATAATGGACATGATTTCCTGCCTTCCCTTTGGGTCCAGCATGGCAGTCGGTTCATCGAAAATGATGCACTGCGGTTTCATGGCAACCACGCCGGCAATGGCAATTCTCTGTTTCTGTCCGCCGGAAAGCAGATGCGGCGGTTTCTTGCGAAATTGTCCCATGTTGACTGCTTCCAGAGATTTATCCACTCTGCGCCGGATCTCTTCCGGATCAATTCCAAGGTTTTCCGGTCCAAATGCCACATCATCCTCTACGATAGCGGAAACCAGTTGATTGTCCGGATTTTGAAAAACCATTCCTGCCGTCTGGCGGACATCCCACACGTGTTCCTCTTCTCTGGTATCAAATCCGCCCACATATACCACGCCTTCCGTTGGGAGCAGCAGTCCGTTCAACTGTTTGGCCAGCGTCGATTTCCCGGATCCGTTCTTTCCCAGAATGGCGGTAAAGCTTCCTTTGCGGAAAGTCAGACTGACCTGGTCCACCGCTTTTTTCTTCTGTTCCTCTTCCTCTCTCTGATAGGAGAAGCTCAAATGATCTATGGTGATGATGTTTTCGTTTTCCATCCTGTCTCGCTTGTCCTTCTATCGTCCTTATTTATAGTATTTGTCCATATACCGTTTCAGATCGGAAGCATTGAACTGCCCCGGAGCCGTAGGTCGACTGCCGCAGGCATAGGTCATGACAGAACCAAAATCGCCGCCGCAGATCCTGCTGGCCTGACCCTCTTCGCCCATGGCAATGGCCAGGAACGGCTTGTGGCCTTTCAGCTGGTTGTAAGCGTAGGCACCCTCAAGGAGTGCATATGCGTCTTTCTCTTCATTTGCAAAGGATACGATGGCCAGCATGTCTGCCGGAAATTTTTCCATCTTAATAAACTCCGTGGCAATCTCCTCCTTCGTCAGGATTCGCTCCAGTTCGTGATAGGTCACCAGTGTCTTCGTTCTTTTTCTTCTTGCTTCCTTCAGAAGCTGTTTCAGCTGGCTGTTCTTCCAGTCAATGTCGATATAGTCAGCCGTACCCATAGCATAGCGAAGCATCCGGTTGGTCGTTTCTTCTTCCTCTTCTGTCCCCCTGTACTGGAAAACAAAGGTCTTCTTGTGGCACATGGCTTTGATCAGCTTCAGCACCTGTACGAATTCCTCTTTGCTGTAATGGTCCACACCGGAATTCTTATCTGCGCACCACTGTACTGCCTGGCAATCCTGGCCGAACAGATCCAGTTCTGCTTTGATCTCCTCTATGGTTTTACAGTTCAAAAGCAAACAGATATCCGGTCTTTTTTTCACACTTTTCATTTTAATCCACCCTTTTCTCTTTTATCCATTCCCCTCTGCAGGAGGAAATATACCAGCCACAGAACATGAAATACTACGATCACAAGCAATGTACAGCCTGCCAGGTATCCCGGGTGGCCGAATCGGGTCCCAAGTACATTCCAGATCGGCACCAGAGGTGAGCCTGCGGATGCTTCATTGATAAACAGGAAATTGGTTCCAAACCGCTTATTAAACAAAAACAACGGTGCTGCCAGCAGCAAAACCATACATACCGTTTGCCACAGCCCTTTATAATCCGGCCGGATTTCCCTGGCGCGAAACCGCATGATCGTGTAGAATACGATCCATGCGTGGAAAACAAAGCTGTATATGCACATGAAGGTCAGGAACGGGTATTCTGTCCAGTTGCAGAAAAGAAGTGCCGCCGTGGCGCCAGGCATGAAGGCGTAAGCCATGAACTGGCCGGTCAGCTTCTGATTTTCTGCATAAGCATCTGCAACCATGGCAAAAATGGCGAACCCACATAAATGGAACGGCAGGTATTCCAGCCGGAAGTTTCCCGTAAGCGCAATGGCCAGATCTCTTACGATTTCAGAACATACAATCGTCACGGCAAAAAAGTGCCGTACATGTCTTCGTTTCCGTTCTGTTTCCTGCAGGCTGGTCGGCGGATACACCGCATTGGATCTGCGGCTGAACCGTCCTACACGCCGCTCTCCGCCCAGCCGGATATACCAGCTACTGATCAGCGCCGTTGCCAGTACGATAACGGCAAGCCAGATCAGATGACCCCGGCTGTAAAGTGTAAATCCGAGTTTCGTCCCCTGTTCCTCCAGTTTCAAAAACTGTCTGCTGTTCCAAAAAAAATATGTAAAATCCATGTTTCCCACTCATTCCTTCTTTTCAACTGCGTTTCCGCATTTCTCAACGTTTTCTGCAATCCCTATCATTTTAGCACTTTATCCTGCTGCTGTCCATAGTTTTTCCTCATAACAAAAACCCGTGGTCTCCCACGGGTTTTTGTTTCTATTGATTCAGTTGCCTGAAAGTGTCGAATTATTCGATGATTTCAGTTA
>JBJFHL010000011.1:0-72244 GCA_051893555.1 Anaerovoracaceae bacterium | reverse complement strand
AAATTCATGACATGCAAGCAGAGCATTGTGGTGTCAAATCAATTCGTCAACAACAGCCAGATCACGGAAATAACAGTAAAATGTGAAAATATCATAGTCATTATATCCTTCACACACACCATAGTCGAAGGAGGCGATGGCTTCTACCGAATAAAACATGTCCAGTTCCAGATCCCTGCATAGCCTCGCAAAATCCTCCTTCTCCAGGTATCCGTTTCCTCTCAGCGCGATGAGCTGCCTGGACGCACAGTCCAGATCATGGGAAATTCCCTTAAACCCATACAACATGGCTTCATCTGCGGTATAGCGCATGACTTCTGTTTTTTTGAAAAAGAACCATCCGAGTGTCAGTGAAAGAATAAGAAGAACTACAATAACCTTGAGAATGGATTCCTGCCGCTTCTGCCGGTCCAGGCGGCGTTTGTCACCGATATCGGTATCAGAAATCAGTTCATCAATACTGATACCAAAAAGAAGTGAGATTTCCTTTAAGGTGTCTAAACTTGGATACCCCTTTCCGGTTTCCCATTTTGATACGGCGGTTCGCGATACCATAACTTTTTTCGCCAGTTCCTCCTGGGTGAGATTGTGTGTTTCCCGCAGCTTTTTAATCTTATCTTTAAACATAGAACTTCTTTTCCCCCTGCTTTTTCTCTTGTGGTTAACTGTATTATACAGAAAAGCCCGGAAAAAGTCACGACACTTCCGGTCACATCGGTGCGATTCTGAGAAGTATCCAATATTTCGCAGCGTTTTATACAGTATTATGCAATGAAAATGGAAGAAGGAAAACCTCTGCGAGAGGAACTCTGCCAGGCGTTTTCAAAAAACGGGCAAAAGTTTTCTTTTAGAAAACTTTCAGGCTGTTTCGGAAAACCGGGACAGCAGCAGAGCAGGATTTTTGGCGACTGAGGCTGGAAACGGAGTTGAGAGGAAGGAGGAGAGTAGGAACGTTCTGGATATATTGGAATAAAAATACAGATTTCAGAATGCATTTCAGTGCATAAAAGAAAAAGTTTTCAAAAAAGGCCGAAAAGTTTTCTTTTGGAAAACTTTTCGGCCTTTTCAGAAAACCGCAATGAAAAAATCGCCTTACAGTGACAGAAACGTTTACAGCGCCTGGGCCGTCCAGACGCCGTCCGGCCCAAGTACCCAGTATTCGGTGAAACCGATGCTGCGGGCCAGATCAAAGGCTTCCGCAAAGCCGTAATCCAGCTTCCCGGCGGCGTGGCAGTCGCTGTTGACGGTGATCCGGCCGCCGGCCTGCAGGATCAGCTCCAGCAGGCGGCCGCCTGGATAGAGATCGGTACGGTAGCCTTTGGCCATGGCACCGGTATTGATCTCGAAAATCTTGTTGGCACCGGTCAGTGCAAAAATTGCGTTTCCGGCAGCTTCCTGATAACGGGGGTGTCGGGTATCAAACAGCGGTTCCAGGCCGCCGTCCACGCCGACTCCATTGCCGTTTTCCGAAACCTGTTCCTCAAACTTGGTCAGCAGATCGAAGTGTCCGACGATCTGGCAGGCAGGATCGTCGGCAAACTGGGCGACGGAATCGAAATAGTCTTCCGCCAGCGCCAGGCTGTCGCCGTCGTAGAGCCGATTAATGGCCCAGCGCAGGGTTTCCTTTTCCCAGTCCACGTAATAGTAGACGCCGCACCGACTCGCACCCTCTGCCAGAATCACCCCGGAAGGGTAACCTTCACTGCGGATGGCTTCCAGCTGGCTGCGGCTGCACTCTTTGAATACGGCGTGGACCGAGCCGATAGCGTAATCGTAAGCCGCCGCCTCGTCAGGAAAATCTTTGCCAGAAGCTGGCGTGCCTTTGGCAGCCGTCCGTATTGTCACCGGATCATCGGCGAAGAGATCCTGCTCGATGCCGCAGAAAACCTGGATCTGGTCCCGGTACACGTCAGCCAGCCGCCGGATCTCCTGCCGGTAGATTTCCGTATTTTCCCGGCTCATGCAGTAGCTTTCGTCGAAGGACGTATAGCTGTGACCGGAGAATCCCAGCACATTGAAACCGGATTCGATAGCCGAACGAACCATTTCTTCCGTCGTATTTTTTCCGTCGCACCAGACAGTATGGGTATGCAGATTGCTCTTCATCATTTCGTCATTTTCTCCTGTTTCACCTTGTGATCGATGACATGGCGGGAAGCCAGTTCCGATTTGATATCGTCCAGGCTGATACCCATCTGGATCATCAGCACCATCACATGATAGACCAGATCGGAGATCTCGTAGATGGTTTCCGCCTTGTCTTCCGCCTTGGCAGCAATGATGACCTCGGTGGATTCTTCACCCACCTTTTTCAGGATCTTGTCCAGGCCTTTTTCAAACAGGTAGGTGGTGTAGGAGCCTTCCTTCTTTTCTGTGCGGCGGCCCTCGATGAGTTCCATGAGACCTTCCATGGTGAAGCCGGCGTTTTCCGGATTCAGGTATACCAGGTCGTTGAAGCAGGAGTCGGTGCCCAGGTGGCAGGCAGGGCCGTCCTTCATGACGGTGACCACCAGCGCATCCCGGTCACAGTCTGCGGTGATGCTGTAGATGTGCTGATAGTTGCCGGAGGTATCGCCCTTCAGCCACAGTTCCTGACGGGAACGGCTCCAGAAGCAGGTGAGACCCTTCTCCATGGAAATCTTCAGACTTTCTTCGTTCATATATGCCAGGGTCAGGACTTTTTTCGTCTCAAAATCCACAACCACGGCGGGGATCAGTCCCTTTTCATCGAATTTTAACTGGTCAATGGTTACCATTTCTTCTTTCTCCTTATCTTACGTTGATGTTGTTTCGTTTCAGTTCCGCCTTCAGGTCAGAAATTTTCACCTCGCCGAAGTGGAAGATGGATGCCGCAAGGCCCGCATCTACCGTAGGGATGGTCTGGAACAGCTCCACGAAATCCTGAATGCAGCCGGCGCCGCCGGAAGCGATGACCGGCACCGGGGAAATGTCGCAGACCGCCTGGAGCATTTCCAGATCAAAGCCTTGTTTCACCCCGTCAGTGTCAATGCTGTTGAGCACGATCTCGCCGGCACCCAGAGAGATGCCTTTTTTGATCCATTCCAGGGCGTCCATGCCGGTGTTTTCCCGGCCGCCTTTGGCGAAGACGCAGTAATGTCCGTCTACCCGTTTGGCGTCTACCGAAAGGACCACGCACTGGTCTCCGTATTTTTTGGCGGCTTCGGCAATCAGGGAAGGGTTGCGGATAGCGCCGGAATTGACGCTGACTTTGTCAGCACCGCATTTCAGCACACGGTCGAAGTCATCCACTGTATTGATGCCGCCGCCTACGGTCAGGGGAATGAAGATGGTCCGTGCCACTTCTGTCAGAATATCCGTGAACAGCCGCCGGCCTTCTGCAGAGGCGGTGATGTCGTAAAACACCAGCTCATCGGCGCCGTTGTCGGAATAATATTTCCCCAGTTCCACCGGCGAAGAAACATCCGCCAGTCCCTGGAAGTTAACACCCTTGACGACCCGTCCGTTTTTCACGTCCAGGCAGGGGATAATGCGTTTCGTAATCATGCGTCCACTCCTTTCGATGTATCAGCGTCCCGGACAATCTGCACCGCGTCTGCCAAATCGATGGCACCGGTGTAGAGGGCTTTGCCCAGAATTGCACCGTAGAGGTTCATGTCGGCCAGGGCTTTTACATCATCCAGGGTGGAGATGCCGCCGGAGGCCATGATGTCCAGGCTGAACTTTTCAGACAAATCCCGGTAGAGCTGCCGGTTGGTGCCTTTCATGGCGCCGTCTCTGGAAATATCGGTACAGATGATGGTTTTCACGCCGATATCCTCCATGGAGCGGCAGAAGTCTTCACAGGTGATGGAAGTGACCTCCGTCCATCCTTTGATGGCCACCAGTCCGTCCCGGATGTCCACCCCCACTGCGATGGCGTCGCGGCCGAACTGGCGGATGGCTTCCTCCACGAAACCCGGCTCGGTGATGGCAGCGGTTCCAAGGATCAGCCGGTCCACGCCGATGTTTCGGTAGGCGTCGATGGTTTCCAGGGACCGGATGCCGCCGCCCAGCTCCGTATACATGCTGGTTTCTTTTATGATATTTTTCACGGTCTGCAGATTCGGTGTGGTACCCAGCTTGGCGCCTTCCAGATCCACCAGGTGCAGACAGTCTGCGCCTTTGGCCGCAAATTCGGCGGCAAAGCGGGGAGGGTTATCGCTGTAGACGGTCATCTGGTTATAGTCACCCTTGAACAGGCGCACCGCACAGCCGTTATAGATGTCGATGGCAGGAAACAGTTTCATGCTTTTCGTTTCTCCTTTCATGCTACAACTCGCAGAAGGCCTTCAGAATAGAAAGGCCCACCTGGCCGCTCTTTTCCGGATGGAACTGGCAGCCGAAGACGTTGTCCTTCTGTACCGCGGCAGTCAGCAGAGCGCCGTATTCTGTATCGGCGATGACCGATTCCCGACAGTCCGTAGCATAAAACGAGTGGACGAAATACACGCAGTCTCCGTTCTCGACATATTTGAAAATCGGACTCTTTTCGGAACCGCACCGACCGCCCCGGTTCTCCGGAAAGATCAGGTGGTTCCAACCGATGTGGGGAATCTTGTAATCCGAAGGCACCACGCCCTTCATGGACACCACCCGGCCCGGAACCAGGCCCAGTCCCGGATGAATGCCGTATTCTTCGCCTTCTTCGAACAGAAGCTGCATGCCCAGACAGATGCCCATCAGGGGTTTGCCGTTGCGGGCTTCAGAAATGACCACCTGATCCAGACCGTTTTCCCGCAGCTTATCCGCCGCATCGCCGAATGCGCCCACGCCGGGCAGAAGGATTTTGTCGGAGGCACGGAGGACTGCCGGGTCACCGGTGACGGTGACGTCTGCGCCGATGGATTTCAGAGAGCTTTGGAGGGAAAAGAGGTTCCCTACGCCGTAATCTACGATGGCGATCATGTTACAGCACCCCCTTGGTGGACGGAATCCGGCCGGCCTGGGAAGGATCCATGGAAACCGCCTGCTTCATGGTGCGGCCGAAGGCTTTGAAGGCTCCCTCGATGATGTGGTGGGAGTTGGTGCCTGCCAGCTGGCGCAGGTGCAGAGTCATGCCGGCTTTCCGGACGAAGGCCAGGAAGAATTCTTCGGTCAGCTGGGTATCGAAGGTGCCGACTTTTTCGGTGGGGATCTCCAGTCCGTATCCCAGATAGCTTCTGCCGGAAATGTCAGCGGCACAGAGGATCAGGGCTTCGTCCATGGGCAGGATGATATGGCCGTAGCGGGTGATGCCTGCCATGTTTCCCAGGGCTTCGGCAAAGGCCATGCCCAGGCAGATGCCGATATCCTCGGTGGTGTGGTGATCGTCCACTTCCGTATCGCCGCAGCAGGTCACCTCCAGGTCGAAGCCGCCGTGGCGGGCGAAGAGGGTCAGCATATGATCCAGAAAGCCGACGCCGGTATCGGTGCAGCTGACGCCGCTGCCGTCCAGATTCAGCTTCAGGGTGATCTGTGTTTCGTTGGTATTTCGGATGATTTCACTGGTTCTCATGATTTTACCTCCTCTGGTGGGTTTCCGACGGACGGATTTCCGGCAGCCTGCAGAATTTCTCTGAGGGCTGCGATCATTGTTTCCATCTCTTCCCGGGTGCCGATGGTAATCCGGTTAAAGTCTGCGATCCGCGGCTTTTCGAAGTGGCGGATGAGAATGCCTTTTGCTTTCAGCTGCTGATAAACTTCCATGCCGCTGAGACCGGCAGCCTTGGCGAAGAGAAAGTT
This sequence comes from Anaerovoracaceae bacterium, assembly GCA_051893555.1. GTDB lineage: Bacteria > Bacillota > Clostridia > Peptostreptococcales > Anaerovoracaceae > RGIG7179. Next base: position 66,502 of record JBJFHL010000011.1, on the reverse strand, counting down.
TGCGGCAGAAGGAAGGACGGTGAAGCCCAACTCCTCCAGTGCTGCTTTCGTCCAGCTGCGGGTTTCCATGATCCGGCTGCAGTTCTCGGAAAAATAGGAATCCGACGCCAGTGCGGCAATGCCTGCGGCATTGGTCAGCCGGTTGATGTTATATGGATTGGTGGAAAACTTGATGGTTTCCAGGTCTTCGATCAGTGCAGCCTGTGCGAAGGCGAATCCCAGCCGGGCGCCTGCCATGGAACGGGATTTGCTGAAGGTCTGAACCACCAGCAGGTTTTCATACTGGCGGATCAGCGGAAGGGCAGACTGGGCGCCGAAGTCCACATAGGCTTCGTCGATGAGAACCACTTTGTCCGGGTTTGCTTTCAAAATCCCCTCGATCTGCTTCAGCGAAAGGGTCAGACCGGTCGGCGCATTGGGGTTGGCGATGCAGATCATGCCGCCGTCTGTACCCAAACTGCAATAGTCGGCCGGGTCGATGGTGAAATCCTCTTTCAGCGGAATCTGCACTGCATCAATGTGGTGCAGATCGGTGAACACTGGGTAGAAGCCGTAGGTGATATCCGGAAACCATGCTTTTCTGCCGGTGTCCGGTGCGCCGCCGGCGAAGGCCAGAAAGGCGAAATTGAGAATATCGTCGGATCCATTGGAAAGGAACACATTTTCCGGTTCCACGCCGTACCGAGCCGCCAGGGCCTGCTTCAGCGCCCGGCTTTCCGGATCGGAATACAGACGCAGATCTGCAGCTTCCTGCGCATTGACTGCCGCCAGCACCTGGGGTGAAGGCGGGTAAGGGGATTCGTTGGTATTGAGTTTGATGTATTTCATATCCTGGGGCTGCTCGCCGGGGGTATAGGTTTCCAGACCGGAGAGGGCAGGGTTCATAAACTTGCTCATGTGTCGTTTTTCCTTTGCTGTATTATTTCTTACCGCATCTTACGGTGACGCTGCGGGCGTGGGCCGTAAGACCTTCTGACTCCGCGAAGGCGGCCACATCCGCTGCCACCTGCTGCAGGGCATCCAGGGTGTAGTAGCTGTACTGGTACTTCTTCACGAAATCGTCCACGGACAGCGGGCTGGAGAAGCGGGCGGTACCGCTGGTCGGCAGGGTGTGATTCGGTCCTGCAAAGTAGTCTCCCAGCGCTTCCGGACAGTTCTTTCCCAGGAACACCGATCCGGCGTGGCGGATCTCGTCCAGATAGTCGAACGGATTGTCTACACAGAGCTCCAGATGTTCCGGTGCGATCTCATTGGCGATCTCGATGGCAGCGTGGAGGTCATCAGCGACGATGATCTTGCCGTAGTCATCGATGGAGGCACGGGCGATTTCTTCCCGCGGCAGCAGGGAAAGCTGCCGTTCCAGTTCCGCGCTGACGGCTTCTGCCAGAGCCTGGGAATCGGTCACCAGCACGGCGCTGGCCATCTTATCGTGTTCTGCCTGGCTCAGCATGTCGGCGGCCACATATTCCGGATTGCAGGTGCCGTCGGCAACCACCAGGATTTCGCTTGGGCCGGCGATCATATCGATGGCCACCTGCCCGAAGACCTGCTTTTTGGCCTCTGCCACGTAGGCATTCCCCGGACCGGTGATTTTGTCCACTCTCGGAATGGTTTCCGTTCCGTAGGCCAGGGCTGCGATGGCCTGGGCACCGCCCACCTTGAAGATGCGGGTCACGCCGGCAATTCTGGCTGCCGCCAGAATGACAGGGTTCACCGTTCCGCCCTTGGACGGGGTCACCATGACGATTTCCTTCACCCCTGCGATCTTGGCCGGAATGGCATTCATCAGCACGGAGGAAGGGTATGCCGCCGTACCGCCGGGCACATAAAGGCCGGCCTTATCCAGCGGAACCACTTTTTGTCCCATGAGGACACCGGGACGGTCATCGGTATTGACGATGAAGCTGTTTCTGACCTGTTTTTCATGGAAGGCGCGGATGTTGTCCGCTGCCCGTTCCATGACGCCCACCAGCTCCGGACCCACTGCTTCGAAGGCCGCTTCGAATTCTGCTTCGCTGACCTCCAGGGCAAATCCCTCTGCGGTGGATGCACCGTCAAACTTTTCGCAGTACCGCAGCAGGGCTGCGTCGCCGTTTTCTTTCACATCGGCCAGGATACCTGCCACCACATCTTCCACGTTGGTCTTTTCCATAACCCGGGCAAAGATTTCACTGTTAGGCACCTGTCCGTATTTCATGATCTTAATCATTCTTTATGTTCCTCCGTATTTTCTTTACGATCGATTCGATTTCTTTGTTTTTGAATTTGAAGCTGACCTTGTTGGCGATCAGCCGTGCACTGATGGGAACGATCTCCTCCAGCACCTCCAGGTTGTTTTCCCGCAGGGTAGTGCCGGTTTCCACAATATCCACAATCACATCGGACAGTCCCAGGATCGGTGCCAGCTCGATGGAGCCCTGCAGCTTGATGATGTCGATCTCACGGCACTGGCTGGCGTAGTAGTCCATGGCGATATTGCAGAACTTGGTGGCGACCCGCAGGGTTCTGCCGGTATTATCGCGGAAATCCTTCGGACCTGCCACGGCCATGCGGCATTTTCCCATGTTCAGATCCAGCAGTTCGTAGACGTCAGGGCTGTATTCCAGCAAAATATCCTTGCCGGCCACACCGATGTCAGCGGCGCCCCGTTCCACATAGATGGCCACGTCAGACGGCTTCACCCAGAAATAGCGAATGGCCGCTTCCTCATTTTCAAAAATCAGCTTCCGGCTGTCTTCTTTAATCTCTTCACAGGGATAGCCGGATGCCTCGAAGATGTCATATACTTTTTCACCAAGACGGCCCTTGGGCAGTGCCACATTGATGATCTTTTTCCCGTATTTATTTTCTGAAGTCATTCCGTAACCTCCTTCGCCTGTCCGTCTTCCAGCCGCATCAGTCTGCGGAACCGGAGCTTGGCAGGTACCTTTCTCTGGGTCTGTACCGTATATCCCTGGGAGACCAGTTCCTGCACAGCCCGGACGATATCGCCGGGAGCGTCGATTTTGTCGTACAGCAGCAGGACGTCTACATCGTAGTCGCTGCCGGACGTGTCGTAATCCTCCAGCAGATCCAGATAGATGGCAAAGCCGATGGCTCCCGCCGACTTGCCCATTTTGTCCATCAGCTCGTCGTACTGGCCGCCGGAGAGAACGCCGGTAGGGATCCCTTCGATATAGCCCCGGAACAGGACGCCGTTATAATAGTTCATGTCGCCTTCGATGGAAAAATCCAGGTGCACGTTGTCGAAGCCCTGCTCTTCGAGGATCTGGCAGATCTCCGAAAGTTCCTCGATGGCCTGGTCCATGGTGTCGTTGAGGCTGATGGTTTCCAGGGTTTTCAGAACCGTATCCATGCAGCCGTAGGTGGTTGCCAGGGTGATGGCGGTTTCCCGCAGGGTTTCGTCGATCTTCAGGCTGTCAAACAGGGTCCGGATGCCGTGGGCGTTTTTCTCCCGGAGCAGCGTCAGGAACTTTTCTTCATGCTTCGGACGGAGACGCAGCTCCTGAAGGAAACCCCGGATGATGCCCATGTGGGACAGATCCAGGATGTACCGGTCACTGAGGATCTCCAGGCTTTTCGCGGCAAGAATAAGGACCTCGCTGATATGAAAGAGATCTAAATCTCCCATACATTCGAGGCCCATCTGCATGAGTTCCTTATAGGTTTTCGTACTTTTCGAGGTGCGGTAAATGTTTTCGTTGTAATATACCTTCTGCACCGTATCGGCCGCATCTCTGTAATTCTTTACGATGGACAGCGTCACGTCCGGCTTGAGGGCCAGCAGCTTGCCGTTGGTGTCGGTGAAGGTAATGATATTATCACCGGACAGAAAATCCTTATTGGAGACATACAGATCATATTCTTCAAATTTGTTCATTTTATAATGGACGAAACCGTACTGCTCGTATAAATGTCGCAGATTCAGGATGTTTCTGTCTTCTTTTTTCAGGTTGGTTTCGGTATCAAACTTCATCAGAATTCTTTTTTCCTTTCATTATTATATATAGCCTTGATTTTTCTCACGGCACGTTAATACAATAACACGTTAACGCGATAAAGTAAAGGCTTTTTTTCTCCTTTCCCTGTCTTTTTTTGCATACATATGGTATGATAACTCTAATCCCATGATTTGTAAAGGAGGTTCTTGGTTTTGAAGCTACGTTTCTTCGCAAAACATATCATCCCGGCGCTTTTCTGTGTCCTGGTGCTTCTCTGTCTTTCCATTTCTCTGACGGTGCTTTTCCGGCCGCTGTACTACTGGGACATGGACCATCTTTCCATTCCGGAGCGGTCGGGGATTCCCGAGGCCGTCTGCCGGGAAAATTATGACGTTCTCATCGACTATAATCTGCTGGGCGGGCCTTCTGTGCTGGAGTTCCCGGATTTCTCCATGTCGGAATCGGGCAGAATTCATTTCGAGGAAGTAAAACGGATTTTTATCGGCTGTCAGGTGATCGGTGCAGCGGGCCTGGTCTGGCTTGTGGGAAGGGTCCTGCGGCAGCTTCGGCGGTGTGACCGGGATTACACCTGGCTGCGCTGGACAGGCAGAGCCGCGCTGGTACTGGTTGCCGCCGTAGGCGGTCTGGTGGCAGTAAACTGGGATCTGGCTTTCGTGCTGATGCATAAAATCCTGTTCCGCAATGACTTCTGGATCTTTGATGCCCATACGGATCCGATCATAAAGATTTTGCCGGATACCTTCTTCATGCACTGCGGTATTCTGATCATGGTACTGCTGGTGATTTTCGTGATAACCTGCAGCCTGCTGGGGATAAGGCTGGAAAAGCCTGAGAAAACCTGAAACAACAAATTGCCCTTGCGTTTCCTGTCGAAACATGGCATAATAAAATAAGTGCGCAAAAATGCAATAGAAATGCAATTTTTTGGAGGGTAATGAATTATGAAAGAGTTGTTTAAAAAATGGAACCGGCTCAGTCTGGTGCAGCAGATCATCATCGGACTGCTCATCGGTATCGTACTGGCGCTGGCAGCCCCGGACAAGCTGTCAGGCATCACTATTTTCGGTGATCTGTTTGTCGGTGCACTGAAGGCAGTGGCACCGGTCCTGGTATTCTTCCTGGTCATGTCTGCCATTTCCCAGCATAAAACCGGACAGAAGACCAACATGAAACGGATTCTGGTCCTGTATCTTCTGGGAACGTTCCTGGCAGGAACCATTGCGGTGGTTGTCAGCTTTATTTTTCCGACCCAGCTGGCACTGGCAGAGGGTGCTGCCGATGTGGCTCCGCCGGAAGGGATCGCGGAAGTGCTGCGGACCCTGGTATTCAATGTGGTATCCAATCCAGTCAATGCACTGCTGAATGCCAACTACATCGGTATTCTGACCTGGGCGATTCTGCTGGGTATCGCACTGCGCCATGCTTCGGAAACCACGAAGAACTTCCTGTCTGATATTTCGGAAGCTGTTTCTCAGGTGGTAAGATGGGTGATCCGCTTCGCGCCTCTGGGTGTTATGGGTCTGGTGTTCAGTTCCATCGCCACCAGCGGTCTTTCCACCCTGCTGGATTACGGAAAGCTGATTCTGGTACTGGTAGGCACCATGCTGTTCGATGCGCTGGTGATCAACCCGATCATCGTATATTTCAATACGAAAGAAAACCCGTACCCGCTGGTGCTGAAGTGCCTGAAGGACAGCGGCATCACCGCCTTCTTTACCAGAAGCTCTGCGGCCAATATTCCTGTAAATATGCGGCTGTGTGATGAACTGGGTCTGGATAAGGATACCTATTCCATTTCCATTCCTCTGGGTGCCACCATCAACATGGGCGGTGCAGCCATCACCATTTCCATTCTGACCCTGGCCGCAGCCCATACGCTGGGAATCGCAGTGGATATTCCGACTGCCATCATTCTCTGCGTACTGTCTGCCATCAGTGCCTGCGGCGCTTCCGGCGTAGCCGGCGGTTCCCTGCTGCTGATTCCGCTGGCATGCTCCCTTTTCGGTATTCCGAATGACCTGGCAATGCAGGTGGTAGGCGTAGGCTTCATCGTCGGTGTGATCCAGGATTCCTGCGAGACTGCACTGAACTCTTCCACCGATGTGCTGTTTACTGCTGCAGCAGACATTGCAGAGAAGAAAAAGAGAAGATAATCCTCATGCGAATGTGGATTTGTGCGGAAGGGGCTGCCTGCGGGCAGCCCCGTTCTGTTTTTTTTTTTTTTTTTTTTTGGAGCGTGCAGGCAGAGATTTCAAAAGTACACTCATCCATATTCCTTCAAAAAATGAAAAAAGGATGAGTGGTATCTGCTGCAACTGGCGAAAAAAGTGAAAAACGGCCTGAAAAATCCTGTTTTTCAGAGGATTTTCGCAGAATATGGCCGTATCACATAGATCAGGCAGTTTGAAAATCAACCTTTTTGCGAATTTTTGTGTGAATATGGATGAGATATAAAGGACAACTGTTTTGAAAGCGGTCTCTCCATGGGTGAGGCTTGCAGATTTTATCCCGTCATGGTATGATAGAGACAGTGAAAAGGAGTGACATAGTATCAATGCCGAAGTCAGAAGTACAGAAACCGAAGAAGCGCACCTATGAAATGGACATGTGCAATGGTCCGGTGCTGAAGAAGATCCTGATTTATTCCCTGCCGCTGATGGCATCGGGAATTCTTCAGCTGTTGTTTAATGCAGCAGACATCATTGTGGTGGGACGGTTTGCCGGGGATAACTCCCTGGCTGCAGTAGGGTCCACTTCCTCGCTGATCAACCTGCTGGTGAATCTGTTTATCGGCCTTTCGGTAGGAGCCAATGTGCTGGCTGCCAGATATTACGGCGCCCGTAAGTCGGTGGCTCTGAGCCGGACCATTCATACCGCCATGCTTCTCAGCATGCTCAGTGGCGTCTTTCTGACTGTGGTGGGAGCACTGGGATCCCGGGTGTTGCTTGAAGCCATGCAGTCCCCGGAAGAAGTGCTGGGACTGGCAACCCTGTATCTTCGGATCTATTTCCTGGGTATGCCGGCCATGATGATCTATAACTTCGGTGCGGCCATTCTGCGGGCGGTGGGGGATACCCGGCGGCCGCTCTATTATCTGGCACTGGCCGGTGTGGTCAACGTGGTTCTCAACCTGATCTTCGTCATCGTGCTGAAGATGGATGTGGCTGGCGTGGCATCTGCCACGGCCATTTCCCAGTGTCTGTCTGCCGGACTGATTCTCCGGTGCATGATGCGGGAGACGGGAAGCATGAAGTTGCGTCTGAAGATGCTGGCAATCCACCGGGAGGAACTGGTGAAGATCATGCAGATCGGGATTCCGGCAGGGTTCTCCGGTATTCTGTTCTCCCTGTCCAATGTGGTAATCCAGTCAGCCATCAACGGATTTGGCAATATCGTGGTGGCCGGCAACTCTGCTGCCTCCAACATCGAAAACTTCGTATACGTTTCCATGAATACCTTTTATCAGGCCTGCATTTCCTTTACCAGTCAGAATGTGGGGGCAAGAAGGTATGACCGTGTGAATCAGATTCTGCTGGCTTCTGCAGGCTGTGCCGTTGCCAGCGGTCTGGTGCTCGGGAATCTGGCCTATGTGTTCGGCCCGGCACTTCTCGGTTTGTATACCACCAGCAGCATCGTCATTCAGAAGGGTCTGACTCGCCTTTCCATCATTTCCACCACCTATGCGATTTGCGGCGTGATGGATACCATGGTGGGATCCCTGCGGGGACTGGGATATTCCGTGCTGCCCATGATTGTTTCGCTGGTGGGCGCCTGCGGTCTGCGTCTTCTGTGGATTGCCACCATATTCCAGATTCCGCAGTTCCACACCCCGCAGGTCATCTACTATTCCTATCCGCTGACCTGGACCATCACCGCGCTGATTCATATTCTCTGCTATCTGGTGATCTGGAAGAAGCTGAAACACAGGCTGGCCGTGGAGGAAGCGAGAAGAAGGAGGGAAGCGGCATGACGAATTCTGTCGATACAGATCGTTTCAAATCACAACGGATCACGCCTATGCGCGCCATCGGATACGTGCGTTCGGATTTTCCCGCAAAATTTGGGATCCCGCGGCAAAGCGGCCTGGTAAATACCAGGGCGGAGGTGGTTTTGGTTCCGCCATATAACCAGCCGGAAGCGGTGCGGGGGCTTACGGATTTCAGTCATGTGTGGCTTCTGTGGGAGTTTTCGGAAAATGTGCGGGAAGATGGAAGCTGGACGGCCACGGTCCGGCCGCCCAGACTGGGAGGAAATGTGAGAAAAGGGGTGTTTGCCACCCGGTCTCCATTCCGGCCCAATCCCATCGGCCTTTCCTGTGTGAAGCTGGATGGAATTTCCTTCGAGGAAGCGGGGACGGTGCTTCATGTGACCGGTGCGGACCTGATGGACGGTACGCCGGTCTATGATATCAAGCCTTATGTGGCATATTCCGATTCCATACCGGACGCGGCGGGCGGATTCACGGAGAAAGTGCGGGATTACCGGCTTGCGGCAGAGATCCCGCAGCAGCTTCTGGAAAAGATTCCGCAGGAGCTGCAGGAAACGGTCCGGCAGCTGCTGGAACAGGATCCCAGACCGTCCTACCAGGAAGATCCGGAACGAATCTACGGCATGCCGTATGGCGGGATGGATATCCGGTTCCGGGTGGAAGGCGGTACTCTGACGGTGGTTTCCGTAGAGCCGTTTCCGCCGGAAACAGAGGCCGGAGAAGAGAAAAAACGAAAAAAATAAATTTTGGGAAGAAGAATACTTGAAAAAATAAGCCATTGGGGAAAATCGTTGATTTTCCCTTTTTGTTTTTTTATGATAGTGCCGTAAACGAAACGTGTACCGAAAAACGAAGAAAGGACAGAGATATGATTATCGCACAGCAGAATGGAAGAACCACCATCGGTGCGCCGGACAAGCTGTTTGGTGTATCCTCCAGAGCAAAAGAACGTATCGCGCAAATCGGAAAAGAAAACGTCATCGATTCGACCATCGGTGTTTTATTAAATGATGAAGGTAAGCTTGTGGTGCTGGATTCCGTTATGGAAGCCATCCGCGCCCTGTCCCCGGAGGATTATGCAGCCTATGCGCCGATCCTGGGAACACCGGCTTATCTGGAAAGTGTGAAAAAAGCCGTATTTCTGGATGAAATGCCGGAAAACGCCTATGTGGAAGCCTGCTATACGCCGGGCGGCACCGGAGCCATCCGCAATGCCATCTCCGGCTACACGAAGCCGGGGGATAAGATTCTGACATCCGACTGGCACTGGAATCCATATAATCTGGTGGCGAAGGAACTGGGAAGAGAAGTGGCCACCTATACACTCTTTGATGAAAACAACAAGTTCAACGCACCGTCCTTCGGAGAAAAGCTGGAAGAGATCCTGTCCGTGCAGGACGAGATCGTCATCATCATCAATACACCGGCCCACAACCCGACGGGATACACCTTCACCGAGGAAGACTGGAATCAGGTACTGGAGACCGTATCTGCATATTCCGATAAAAAAATCGCTCTGGTGGTGGATATCGCTTACCTGGATTTTTCCGGGGATGCGAAGGAATACCGTTTCTTCCTGAAGAAACTGACCGGTCTGCCGCAGAACATTCTGCCGCTGATCGCCTTCAGTGCATCCAAGGGCTATACCATGTACGGCATGCGCTGTGGCGCACTGCTCTGCATGGCACCGACGGCAGAAATCGCCAAAGAATTCAAAGACGTCATGAGCGTGGAATGCCGGGCCAGCTGGTCCAACGGCAACCGGGCGGCCATGACGGTGCTGGCTTCGATCCTGCAGAACCCGGAATTAAAGCAGAAAGTGGACGAAGAGAGAGAATCCTATCTGCGGATTTTGCGGGAAAGAGGAGAGGTCTTCATGGCGGAAGCAGAGAAAGCCGGCCTGAAAACCTGTCCGTATGACTCCGGGTTCTTCGTGACCATTCCGTGCGCCAATCCGGAAAAGGTGGGTGAGATCCTGCAGACATTCAACATCTTCACCATTCCGCTGGGGCCTGGCGTGCGGGTATCCGTGGCTTCCAACACGGTGGAGGAATGCAGACAAATGCCTGCCAAAATAAAAGAAGCAATCGAACTCTGTAAATGATAAAACCTACTCCAAAAAACAGAGCTGCACAGAAGTTTTTCTGTGCGGTTTCTGTTTTTGGTAACGGTTTTTTGCTGACAAGTATCCAATTTTGTGGTATATTTTTAGAGGAACGGATTGTCGTTCTGATTTGCAGAATTGGAGACGTATATGAGAAGTTTAGACGAAGTAGATAAAAAAATTCTGAACCGGCTGCGGCAGAATGGCCGTATTTCCCTGAAAGAGCTGTCTGCGGAGGTGTTCCTGACCATGCCGGCGGTATCGGCCCGCATTGAAAAACTGGAGCGGGAAGGGTATATCAAAGGGTACCATGCGGAGGTAAATCTGGAGAAGCTGGGCTATGGGATCAAGGCATTTATTCTGATCACGGTGAAGCCGGAGGATAATAAGAAATTTTATGAGTTTGTCCGGGGAGAACGGTGCATATTGGAGTGCAGTCACATCACCGGCAACTATTCCATGATATTAAAGGCTGTTTTTTCGTCCACAACCCTGCTGGATGAGTTTCTGGGAAGACTGCAGAGCTTCGGCAAGACCGAGACCCATGTGGTATTCTCTACGGCTGTGGAACGGTATTAGAAGAACAGTACAGGAGGTAAAAACAAATGAAAAATCCCATTGGAATTATCGGCGGCATGGGACCGATGGCGTCTCAGCTGTTTTATAAAATGGTGACAGAGCACACCGCAGCGGAAAAAGATCAGGATCATATCAACCTGATTCTTTTATCGGATGCGTCCATGCCGGACCGGACCGGCGCCATCCTCAGCCATCAGTATGACGGACCATACAATCAGATGCTGGAGGATGCCAGATTCCTGGAACATGCCGGCTGCAAGGCCATCGCCATCACCTGCAATACGGCGCATTTCTTTGCCGACATGATTGCAGATAAAATCAATATCCCGATTCTGCATATGATCCGGGAAACTGCTGCGGCTGCGGCGGCACGCTGCGGAGCCGGTGCAGTGGTAGGCATCATGGCCACCGACGGAACGGTGCAGACCGGCCTGTACCAGAAAGAACTGGAGGCTCAGGGTCTGAAGCCTTTCACACCATGTGCGTTGATTCAGAAAGAGGTCATGCATCAGATCTATGACCGGATCAAGAACGGACAGAACTATGACGCCGAAAGCTGGAAGCGGATCGAGGAAGAATACCGCAAGGCCGGCTGCAAAACCGTCCTGCTGGCCTGCACGGAGCTTTCCGTTATCAAGGCAGATGAGGGTCTGGATGACTGGTTTATGGATCCCATGGAGACTCTGGCCAGAAAGGTCATCGAATGTGCAGGAAAAGAATATCAATAAACAGGAACTGCAGAATTTACAGAAATCGCGGAGCGGTGGGAAAGATCTCACCGCTCTTTTCTATCTGTGAATCAAACTGCGGATAAAACGGATGAAACGAAAATAAATGAGATGAAAAACGATTTAATTTACTATATTTGTAATTTTTATCCCGCAAACACCGGGACACACGTTGGCATGGTTCTTGCGAAATTGTATTCTGTACGTACAAAAGATCGATCACTTCATATCTATGCATGAAATCAACATGCATCCAATCAATGCATGAAAGAAAGGAAAGAAAGGAGAAAAAACATGAGTACGGATAATAAACCGGCTAAAGTCGAAATGAAAAAAGAAATCGGCGTATTCGGCGGTATCAGTATTATCGGCGGTATTATGATCGGCTCAGGTATTTTCTATCTGGGTTCTTATGTATTACAGAGAACCGGAATGAGCATGGGTCTGGCACTTCTCTGCTGGATTATTGGTGGTATTGTATCGATTCTGGGAGGTCTCTGCTTCGCAGAGCTGGGCGCCTGTGATCCGAAGTCCGGCGGAATGGTCGTATATCTGAACCGGGCATTTCATCCATCGGTAGGCTACAGCTTTGGTTTTACCAGCTGGATCATCAGTGGTTCCGGTTCCATTGCGGCACTGGCGATTGCACTTCCGACTGCACTGAGAAACTTCTTCGATTTATCTGATGTAGCTGTTAAGGTGATTGCCATCGTGCTGATCATCGGTCTGACGGCATACAACTGCCTTGGCATTAAGATGGGTTCCATTCTTCAGAATGTGTCCATGGTTGCCAAGCTGATCCCAATCGCAATTATTCTGCTGGCTGGTCTGTTCCTGGGCAAACAGACGCCGGATCTGTCCCTCGTTCCGGAAGGTACCGATGTAAGCTTCGGCGGCATGCTGGGCATGATCGCTTTCGCAACCGTTGCAACCCTGTGGGCGTATGAAGGCTGGACCAATCTGAATCCGGTTGCGGAAGAAATGAAGAATCCGGGCAGAGATCTGCCGAGAGCGCTGATCATCGGTATCAGTGCCATCACCGTGCTGTATACACTGTTTAACTTTGCAATTTACAGAGTACTGCCGCAGGAACAGGTTGTGGATATGATCAACAATGATAACCTGTATCTGGGCACGGAAGTTGCGAAGAACCTCTTTGGAAATGCAGGCGGCGGACTGATTCTGGCAACCCAGCTGATTGCCATCTTCGGTTCTCTGAACGGCATGATCATCGCATTCCCTAGATACTACTATGAAATGGCTCTGGACGGACACTTCTTCAAAAACCATGCGAAGCTGCACCCGAAATATGCAGTACCTCACGTAGCTCTGCTTTCTCAGGCGGTGATCTCCATCGTTCTGGTTCTGCTGAGAAATCTGGACCAGCTGACTTCACTGGTGGTATTCGCAGGTATGGTATATAACGTACTGGTTATTGTGGCTGTCATCATTTACAGAAAGAAATTCCCGGATATGGAACGGCCATATAAGGCATGGGGATATCCTGTAACGGTTGTGATCGCAGTCATTCTGTTCGGCGCACTGATGATCAATACCCTGGTGGAAGATCCTGTTACCGCGCTGGTCGGCCTGGTTGTTCCTGCAATCGGTGTGGCAGTGTGGTATGCGTTTGATCGCAAACTGAAAAAAGAAGGAAAATAGGAATCATGTCTCCTTTGTCAATTTTATACATCTAGTTCCTTACACCAAAACAGCCTCCTGCGGTATGCCGCGGGAGGCTGTTTTTATAGAAGAATCGGTTCTGTTGTCTTATTCTGGCTGGCTGTCCAGCTGGTCCAGTTTCCGGATCCCGTTCTCTGTGATGGAAGTACCGCGGCGGCCTTTCTCAATGCGTATCAGACCGTCTGACTCCATTTCGCTCAGAATGCCACGAAGCTTTCCGTCGCTGACCATCAGTCCGTTCTCCCGGAGATGATGGAGCATTTCCGGACGGCCCGTACTGTGACTGCTGGAAGCGCGCCTGTACAGAAGCTCAAGCAGCAGGAATTCCGTACGCTGCCTGTAGTTGATACTCTGGAATCTGTGCTTTGGCACGGCAGCTTCTTCTGCAGGCGGAGACAGTGCCCCGGGGTCGGACGGTGCAGTGCGAATGGAAGTACTGAGGGAAGGAAACGATCCCAGTGCCTTGAAGAACGTGGCGGAATTCTCCAGCTCTCGCACATTCCCCGGCCAGTCATAGGCACGGAGTGTTTCTTTCTGGTTGTCACTGATCTTCTGATAGTCCGATCCGGTGAAGAAATGCAGCAGCGGCAGAATATCGTCTCTTCTGGCCCGCAGCGGCGGAATTTCCAGCGGGATCACACTGAGCCGGTAAAAGAGGTCTTCCCGGAATTTTCCCTCGGAGACCATCTTTTTCAGATCTTTATTGGTGGCCGTGATGACGCGGACGTCGATATTGATGATCTTATCACTTCCGATCCGCATGATCTGCTTTTCCTGCAGCACACGAAGAAGCCTGGACTGAAGACCGGGAGAGATGTCGCCGATCTCATCCAAAAAGATCGTACCGGTATTCGCCTGCTCGAAAAGACCCAGCTTTCCTTTCTTCTGCGCACCGGTGAAAGAACCGGGTTCATAACCGAAGAGTTCACTCTCCAACAGATTTTCCGGCAGGGCGGCGCAGTTGATGGCGATGAATGGCTTGCTCTGGCGCTGCGAATAATTGTGAATCGACTGTGCAAAAAGTTCTTTGCCCGTTCCGCTTTCCCCGTGAATGAGAATGGTATAGTCCGTAAGTGCCGCTTTCTTGGCCGTTGCGATACATTGGTTCATAACCTCCGTATGGCAGACGATATCACTGAAATGGTACTTGGCGAAAATTCCCTTTTCACGGATTTTTCGATTCAGCTGATTTTCCGCTTCGCGGATCTCCTGTTCATCCCGAAGCGAAATGATGTATCCGAGTTTCTCGTCGTGGCTGCCCAGAAAAACGCGATCCATCAGATAGTTGGTTTCGCCGATGGTGAAAAGAAGATTTTTTCCTTCTTTCCCCTCAAAATCCGGAAGCGCGGTGTCGTCGAACATGCGGTGGGCTCTCTGGTTCTCAAAGAGAACGCTGCCCTGGGCATCAAAAGCAAGAATCGCAAAGCCCGATTCTGAGATCAGTTCATTCATGACCAGGCTTTTTACGTAACTTTCCAGATAGTTGTTGTGGGCATTCATGCTGGGCTCCACCACCTTCTGCAGATAGTGGATCAGATTGGAAGAGACTGCCTCGCTTTCCAGCTGCAGCATGTCGGCAAGCCGGATCAGCGTATCGAAACCGATCTCACGATAGCCGATATTCAGAATATGTTCTATCTCAGGCGGAACCAGTGGTACCTCATCCGGTGTGATGGCATAGGAGATCCCTTCATAGGCACCGGCAAGATATTCGTCCGGATCAAACGGGATCAGGTTGAAATGGAAGATCCCCAGCTCGTAGAACATGTAGAGCGTTTCCATGGTAGAGACTTCCGAATCGTTCACCAGAAGTACATCTTCGTTCTTCGGAATCTGTAAAAGATCCGGAAGATGGTGTCTGCTGATGCTTCGGGTCAGTACGATCAGATTCTGGGATTCCTGTATAAATGGGCGGACTTGTGTCAGCAGCTGCTGACCGTTGAGCAGAATCGCATCCGCGAGGATCTTGTCGCCCGGCTGAAGCTGGTTGAAAAAGTAGGGCTGAAGGAGTACCTTTCCGGCGAAGACTTCTTCAATTTCCTGCTCGATATGGGTCATTGCTTCCCGATTGTCCGGATTGTTATAAACGATTGCGAGCTTTTTCATTTTCTTGCCTCCTTCCACACATATTTTAACATAGTACGGTGAAAAAAACAAGAAAAACGGATTAAATGGGATATAGATTTATAATAATGCGGTACATCCCGGACTTCCATTTCCTGCAAAGCTGCTATTTTCAGGGAAATCATTCCTGTTCAGGCAACAAACCGTTGGCATGATAGTTGCAATAATTAATAAATATATGAATGAGTGTTCTACATTAATATACATTAAATTGAAAGGAAGGTTGGCAGCATGGGATTACCAGATAATTGTAAATTGGATCTTCACTCCAAATGGAAACATGGTTCCCGGAATCTGATTACGGATGTTCCGGGGGTGAAAGTAGGAAATGTAACGGTAAATGACGGAGATATTCATACCGGTGTAACGGCCGTTCTGCCCCATGAAGGAAATATCTTTCAGGACAAGGTGATGGCAGGCGTTTCCGTCATCAATGGTTTCGGGAAGAGCATTGGCCTGCTTCAGCTGGATGAACTGGGAACCATCGAAACACCGATCATTCTGACGAATACGCTGAGCATCGGTACCGCGTGGAATGCCCTTACGAAATATATGCTGCGGCAGAATGAAGATATCGGCGTATCCACCGGCACGGTCAACTGCATCATTACTGAATGCAATGACGGACGTATGAATGATATACGGGGACTTCATGTCACAGAGGAAAACGTGGAGGAAGCCTTACAGCGTGCCGATGTGGATTTTGAGGAGGGCGCTGTCGGCGGAGGAACCGGCATGGTCTGCCTGGGACTGAAGGGCGGCATCGGTTCCGCTTCCAGAATCGTGAAGGTGGATGAAAAGGATTACACCATAGGCGCTCTGGTCATGTCCAATTTCGGTGCGCCGGGCAATCTTGTCATCGGCGGGAAGCATTATGACACATCGAAATATAACCAGTTCCCGAAGAAAGACCAGGGATCCATCATTATGCTGATTGCGACGGATATTCCTCTCAGCGAACGGCAGCTGAAGCGCGTATCCAAACGGGCGATGATCTCTCTGGGAAGAGTGGGCTCCTATTGCGGAGACGGCAGCGGTGATATTGCCATTACCTTTACCACTGCAAACCGGATGAAGCACTACAATGCGAAAAACATTCTGGACATGAAAATGTTCTTTGATGAAAATATCGACATGGTATTTGAAGCAGCGGTGGAGGCCGTGGAAGAAGCCATCATAAGCTCACTGTGGCATGCACCGACCATGGAAGGCATTCGGGGCAGAAGAATGCTGGGTCTGCAGGATTTTATCAGTATTTACGGTGAAGAATAAGCGGGGGTGTCCTATGCAGAAGAAAACGTATTTTATCAGTGCAGATATTGAGGGAATCACCGATGTGACGGACTGGTGCGAGACCGTTCCCGGCGGCGATGGCTATGAAGCAGCCTGCGAGCAGATGACGCGGGAAGTTGCTGCGGCATGTGAAGCCATTCTGGAAGCAGGCCATGATGTGGTGGTACGTGACGGCCATGACAATGCCAGAAATATCAATCACAGAATGCTGCCGCGGGGCGTGAAGCTGATGCGCGGCTGGGCATGCCACCCGGGTTCCATGCTGGCTGGCCTGGATGAAAAGTATGCGGGTGTGATCTATATCGGGTATCACGCACCGGCAGGAAGCAACGCAAGCCCGCTGGCTCACACGGTAGAGTATGACCTGATTAAATGGCTGAAGATCAATGGAAAACTGGCTTCCGAATTCACCCTGAACACCCTGTACGCGGCACAGCAGGGTGTAGCGCCGATCTTCATCAGTGGGGACGCAGAAATCTGCCGCATGGCGAAGGAAGAGGTGCCGCAGATTACCACAGTGGCGGTGAAGGACTGCCGCGGCAATTCCACGTTCAATGTGCATCCGGATGACGCCTGTCAGATGATCAAAGAAGGCGTTGCCAGAGCGCTGCAGACGGAGGTTCCGGTTCCGCAGCTGCCGGAGGAATTCGTGATGGATGTGTGCCTGTGCCGTCATCAGCAGGTGCGCTCTGCCCAGGTTCATCCGAAGGTAGAAAAGCTGGATGAGTTCACCGTTCGCTATGTGGCGAAAACACCGACGGAACTCAATGTGATGCGAGAGTTTATCATGGGATAGGTAGAATAAAAGAAGGAAAACGCCGGACATGCGGACAGTCGACACCGATTGTCCGCATGCGGCCGTTTTTGGAGGCGGAAAAAAATACAGAAAGATATCCGGAAATATCTTCGGAAAGCCCTTGATTCTCCGCGGTCATCTGCGTTATAGTAGGAACGTAGGCCTGTATGCCTGCATACATTGTCATAAATCAAAAGAGGGAGGAAAAGGCAATGAAATTTACCAAGATGAACGGTGCAGGCAATGATTTCATCATTGTCAATAATATAAATGAGGGCATTCCACCGGAGCGTTTTCCTGCGCTGGCAAGGAAGCTTTGCCACCGCAGGTTCGGCATCGGTGCAGATGGCTTTATGGTTGTGGAAAAAGCGTCTGCCGGCGGCGACTATCAGATGATTTTCTATAATTCCGACGGAAGCCTGGGAGAAATGTGCGGCAACGGAGCCCGTTGCATTGCCCGGTACGGATATGACAAGGGCCTTGCGGGAGAGGTGCAGCAGATTGAGACCACAGCCGGCATGGTGACCGGATGGCGGCAGACAGAGAGCCGATACAAAGTCCAGCTGAATCCGGTGACCGTGATGAAGCAGAATATGCAGCTTTTCGCGGAGGGAAAGGAATGGAACTGTACTTATGTGGAACTGGGAGATCCGGGAATTCCGCACGCGGTGGTGCGCATTCCGGGACTTTCGCACAGCTGGCTGGACGATACGGAAAAACGCCGGAACCTGTTTGCCCTGGGCCGCACACTTCGATATCACGAAGCCTTTCCGAAGGGTGCCAATGTAAACTTTTTTGATATTACCGGAGAAGACCAGCTGGTGGAACTGACCTACGAGCGGGGAGTCGAGGACTTTACTTTTGCCTGCGGAACCGGTACAGGATCAGTGGTTTCTGCTCTTTATGAGGAAGGCCTGGTCAGCGGAAGGAATGTACAGGTCCGCGTGCCGGGCGGACTGCTTCGCATCGATATCGAGGAAGCGGACGGAGAAAAGAAACTGTATCTCACCGGACCGACCTGCGTGGCGGCAGAGGGGGAAGCAGGAGAAGAATTGCTGTGCCCGGAGGAAGAAAGCACAGCGCAGCGCAACAACATCATACTGATCGGCATGGCCGGAGCCGGGAAGTCCACCACCGGCGTTGTCGTGGCGAAGATCCTGCAGAAGGACTTCATTGACGGGGACCTGGTGATCCAGACCATAACAGGACGGGGGCTGCAGGAGATCATCGATCAGGATGGAAACGAAGCCTTCCGCAAGATTGAAAATCAGGTTCTGTGCGGAATCGATGCAGAGAACGCAGTGATTGCACCCGGCGGAAGCGCCATCTACTACCCGCAGGCCATGGCCCATCTGAGAGAGAAGGGTGTCGTGGTTTATCTGCACGTTCCGCTTCCGGAAATCCAGCGTCGTCTGACCAACCTGGCCACCAGAGGGGTCACACTGGCAGAAGGGCAGACCATCGCTGATTTATACAACGAGCGGATGCCGCTGTACGAAAAATATGCGGATATTCGCATCGATACGGAAGGGAATACGCTGGAAGAAACGGTAGCAAATATCGTAGAGGCTGTAAAGGAATATGAAGAAAGAAAAGAAGGAACTGGATTTACTGGACAAAACCAAATCACCCAATAAGATTGTCTGGGCGCTTGCCTGGCCCACCATCGTGGAGCAGCTGCTGCTGACCGTCGTAACCTATGTGGATGCAGCCATGGTGGGCAGTGTCGGTGTCAATGCCACCGCAGCCATTGCCGTAAATACCTCGGTCATCTGGCTGATTCAGGGGCTGATGGCAGGACTTGGTGTAGGAGCATCCGTACTGGTGGCTACGAAAATCGGAGAGAAAAAGCTGGAGCAAGCCCAGGCAATTCTCATGCAGTCCATCCTTGCCATGATTCTGCTTGGCGGGGCAGTGCTGCTCATCGGCGAACTGATCCTGGCGCACAACCTGCCCCGGTGGATGGGGGCGGAGGAAGCGCTGCTGGCTCCGGCAGAGCAGTACATGCGCATTGTCGCAGCCGCATTCCCGTTTCAGGTTCTGCTGGCCGTGGGCTGTGCCATCATCCGCGGGGCGGGAGATACCAGAACGCCCATGTTTTATAACATACTCAGCAACATCGTCAATATCATCGGAAACTTTTTCTTTATCTATGAAACCAGAACGGTCAGCCTGTTTGGATTTTCTCTCAAAATCTGGGGTGCCGGCATGGGGGTAGGCGGTGCAGCACTGGGTACCGCGCTGGCGTTTTTCATTGCCGGTTTGCTGACGCTGCGTCACCTGCTGAGCCGAAAGAGCATCGTCCATGTTGCGGGAGCCAAATCTCTGAAGCCGGACAAGGAGATCCTGGGACAGATCGTCCGTCTGGGTCTGCCTGCGGCATTTGAGCGGGTGACACTGTCCGCTGGCCAGATGGTCATCACGGCTCTGGTCACCGGCATGGGAAGTGCTGTACTGGCAGCACATCAGCTGGCGACCACCGCAGAATCCATCTGCTACATGCCGTGTTTTGGCTTCAGTGTGGCGGCTACCACCCTGGTGGCACAGTCCATCGGCGCCGGCGAAAAAGAGATGGCGAAGAATTACGCCGGGATCTGTATCCGTTATGGCGTCGGCGTCATGATCCTCAGTGCAGTGCTCATGTTCCTGTTCGCACCGCAGATGATCTGGCTCTTTATCCGGGACACGGCGGTGATCTCACTGGGCGCGGCAATGCTGCGGATCGAAGCGTTTGCAGAGCCTTTCGTGGCAGTGGCCAATGTGATCTGCGGTGTGCTGAAGGGCGGCGGGGATACCCGGTGGCCGTTCTATATTTCCATCATCGGCATGTGGATCGTCCGGCTGACGCTGGCAGTCATTGCAATCAAGGTATTTGGCGTAGGGCTGGCGGGTATCTGGATCCCGATGGCCATCGACTGGACTGTCCGTATGCTGATCTGTCTGCGGCGGTATAAAGGGGAAAAATGGCTGCACATCTGGGACGAGCAGCATAAGGCAGCCTGAACCAGAAAACATCCGGCAGATGGATTTTGCGAAAAAACTGGAGTTTGCGAATACATCGTGCTAAAATAAGAATCATGGAAAAAGAGAAAAACAAGGAGGCAATCGAAATGAGAAAAGTAGTAGCAACAGAAAAAGCACCGGCTGCCATCGGCCCATACGCACAGGCAAATGTGATCGGCAATCTGGTTTTCACATCCGGGCAGCTGGGTATGGATCCTGCCACCGGCAATCTGGTGGAAGGCGGCGTGCAGGCGCAGACCCATCAGGTTTTCGCCAACCTGAAGGCAGTCCTGGAAGAAGCCGGATCCGGACTGGACAAAATCATCAAGACCACCTGTTTCCTGCAGGATATGGGGGATTTTGCAGCCATGAACGAAGTCTATGCTTCCTATTTCGAAGGCGCATTTCCATCCCGCTCTGCAGTGGAAGTGGCCAAGCTCCCGAAAGGCGGTCTGATTGAGATCGAAGCGGTGGCGTATCTGTAATGGAAAAGAAGAAAGATTATCATCAGCCTGTTCTGCGGATCTTTCTGTCCTATTTCGGACCCCATAAGAAGCTCTTTCTTATGGACATGTCCTGCGCCTTTCTGGTGGCAGCCATCGATGTGCTCTTTCCGCTGGTCAGCCGGTACTGCATGTATGAGCTGCTGCCGGAAAAGATCTATTCGACCTTTTTCCTGCTGATGGCCATCGCGGCCGGCGCATTTGCCGTGCGGGCGGTCTTTCACTATATCATCACCTACCTGGGGCATACCTTCGGCATTCGTGTAGAGGCAGACATTCGAAATGACCTGTACCGGCATTTTCAGGAACTGGAATTCGACTTCTTCGACCAGAACCGGACCGGCAAACTGATGAACCGGCTGACGGGAGATCTGTTTGAAATTACGGAGCTGGCTCACCACGGACCGGAGGATCTGCTGATTTCCTTCGTGACCATCGCAGGGGCACTGGTTGTGATGTTCAGCGTGGAATGGCGGCTGGCTCTGGTGGTTCTGGTCATCATTCCTGTTTTCATCGCTGCCGTCATGCTCTGCCGTCGTGCCATGATGAATGCGTCGGTGCAGGTGAAGCGGAAAATGGCCGATATCAATGCGGATATTGAATCCACCATCTCCGGCATGAAGACATCCAAGGCCTTCGACAATCAGCAGGTGGATTATGAACGGTTTGACCGTTCCAATGAAAAATTCAAGGGATCCAAGGAAGAATTCTATAAAGCCATGGGACGGTTCAACGCGTCGCTGGAATTCTTTATCTGTGTTCTGCAGGTGGCGGTCATTGCCTTCGGCGGATACCTGATCATGGGTGACCGTCTCAACTATATCGATCTGCTGACCTTTACCATGTATATCACGACCTTCGTGAATCCGGTACGGAAGCTGGCCAACTTCGCGGAACTGTTTATCAACGGCTTCGCCGGGCTGCGCCGGTTCGTGGAAATCATGTGCATCGAGCCAAGCGTTCAGGATGCACCGGATGCGGAGATTCTGGATGAGGTGCAGGGGCATATCTGTATGGATCATGTCAGCTTCGGCTACAAGGAAGGCATCGATGTGCTGAAGGATGTTTCCCTGGACATCGCACCGGGCGAGTGTATCGCCGTCGTAGGGCATTCCGGCGGCGGCAAGAGCACGCTGTGTCAGCTGATCCCACGGTTTTATGATGTGGAAGCGGGCAGCATTTCCATCGACGGAAAAGATATCCGTCAGGTGACCAAGAGCTCGCTGCGGAGCAGCATCGGTATCGTGCAGCAGGATGTATTCCTGTTCGCGGATACCATTCTGGAAAACATCCGTTACGGCAGGCCGGATGCCACCTTTGAGGAAGTGAAGGAAGCGGCAAGGCGTGCACGGATCTATGACGATATCTGTGCCATGCCGGAAGGCTTCGATACGTACGTCGGTGAGCGGGGAACCCTTCTGTCCGGCGGCCAGAAACAGAGAATTTCTATCGCCCGGATTTTTTTAAAGAATCCTTCCATCCTGATCCTGGACGAGGCCACTTCGGCACTGGACAGCATTACGGAGGAAGAAATCCGAAAATCCTTCCATGAGCTGTCGGTAGGCAGAACTACCATCATGATTGCACACCGGCTGGCGACCATCAAGGATGCAGACCGGATTGTGCTGATCGAAGACGGGCAGATCCGGGAAGAAGGCACCCATCAGGAACTGATTGCGCTGCATGGCGAATACGCGGAGCTATACCGGACCCAGAGTCTGACTGCAGCCCCTGAGACAACCGGAGACGCGGAACGGAAACAAGAGCCGGAAGAATAGATTTTGCTTAGAAGAGGATGACATCATGTTTATAATATTCGGAAAGGTATTCTCGATTCTTGCGATGGTAGGCGTCGGGTTTCTGCTGTACCGCAGCGGCAAGCTGGGCGATCAGGCAAGAACCGATCTGACCACATTGCTTCTTACGGTGACGACTCCCTGCCTTTCGCTATATACGCTGTATGAGAAGGAGCTGACACGGGAGACCATCATCAGCACGGCACAGGCGTTCTGCGGTGCAATGGGCTATATTCTCGTCGCCAGCATTCTGGCTGGAATTTTCGCCCGGCTGATCCGGACCAGGGTGGAAGACCGGGGGTGCTTCATCGTGCTGATGGTGGCACTGAACAACGGATTCATGGGATTCCCGGTGACGAAGGAAATCTTCGGCGGGGATGTACTGTATCTGCTGGTGATCCACAATATTTTCATGAATATCTATTTCTATTCCATCGCTGTGATGCAGATGAATTCCGGACACGGCTTTCAGCTGAAGGAGGCGGCGCGCTCTCTGATGAGCCCTGTATTGGGTGCCATGGCGCTGGGCATGGTGATGCTGGTGGCCGGGATCCGGCCGCCGGAGATACTGGATTCGCTGATCCGGTCCCTGGGAGATGTGACGGTGCCCCTGTCCATGATCGTGGTGGGCCTGCAGCTGGGGCAGAGCAGCTTCCGATCGATTCTGAAAAACAGGCAGCTGATCCTGGCGTCTCTGATGGCGATGATCGGGATTCCGCTGGTGACCTTCTTCCTCACAGACCTGCTGCCGCTGTATGATGAAGTGAAGATCGTCATCATCTTTTCTGCAGTATTTCCATCGGCTGTCATTCCGGCGGTACTTGCAGAAAAATATGGAAAAAACAGCAAGCTGATGGCAGAAGGTGTCACGCTGACGACCATTCTGTCCCTGGTGACCATACCCATCGCGGCATCCTTGCTGACCGCGTACTACTGCTGAAAAAATGTCTGGAGGGGGATGAAACATGAAAAAATTCAAACTGGAAGACTCTTTTCTGGAAATTTTCCCGGAGGCGAAGATCGGTGTTCTGGTCTGCCGGGGAATCCACAATCAGCCGGAAACGGAAGACAAGTATGCGGCATATCTGGAAGAAGCCGGGCGAGCCGCCATGCAGTATGTGACCAATCCGGAGTTTACGGACAACCCCGTGATCCGCACCTGGCGGGATGCATTCTACAAATTCCGCACGAAAAAAGGCGCCCGCTGCTCCATTGAAGCCATGCTGAAACGGGTATCCAAAGGCGGCATGATCGGTTGCATCAATCCGCTGGTGGATCTTTACAACGGCGTCTCTCTGCGGTACGGCGTGCCCGTGGGCGGCGAGAATATAGACGCCTTTCAGGGCGATATGCGCCTGACGGTGGCGGAAGGCGGCGAGGATTTCGTAACCTATGGCAGCGACAAAAGTGAGCCGCCTTATGAAGGCGAAGTCATCTACAAGGATGATGCCGGCGCCATCTGCCGGTGCTTCAACTGGCGGGAATCGGTACGCACCATGCTGACGGAGGAGACCGTCAATGCGTTCATGTGCATCGAAACGGTGTCGGAAGCAGATGTGCCGCGGATGCTGGAAGCCCAGGCCGCATTGAAAAGGCGGATTGAAGAGGAACTCTGCGGGCCGGAAGGCAGTGTGACTGCTTACGTGCTGGACCGTGACCACCGGGAAGTGGTGATTGAAGCATAATAGGAACAACGATGTACAGGAAATCTTAGCCGGGAGGGAAATTGCCATGTCTGAAAAAGCATACAGATCACTGACCAAGGATGAAGTCGAATATCAGAGGATGGAATCGAAAATACGTGCTGAATTGCACTGGAATACAGAAGTGGAGTATGCCAGGAGAGAAGGCCGTGAAGAAGGATATGGAGAAGGCCGTACGGAGGGGATCGACATCGGGGAAGACAAACTTGGAAAGCTGAGCATGCTGCTGATTGAGCAGAACCGGATTGAAGATCTGAAAAAAGTCTCGACGGACAAAGCATACCGCCACCAGCTTTATCGGGAGTTTGGCCTGGAGGAAGATGCATCGGCTTCAGAGGTGAAGTAACAACCGAATAGAATGCAATGATACAACAGCAGAAGTCCATCCGGAATCCAAATGGAAGAAGGGTGGATTTTTTGTGCTTCTAAGATTGTTGAAATTCTTTGGTTTTTGTCGAACGTTGTCTGAAAATAAATTCCATTTTTTCTTGCGTGTACTGTAAACTATTTCATGGAAGCCGTTATGAAACCAGTAAACGTATTTATAGAAGGAGAACATTATGACAAAACAGATTGCTGCAACAGACTTGTTTGCAAACACACACAGAAGTGAACTGCCGCTGACCAGTGATTACGTCTTTCGTACCGTATTCGGCAGAGACCGGGATGATTCCCGGGCAGCACTGATGGAAATCCTGAATATTATTCTGGACCGGAAGGAGGATCCGATCCAAGCCATCGAGATTAAGAATCCTATTGACACTGCAGAATCATCAGAAGGAAAAGAAACGATTATGGATATACGTGCGGAAACCAGCCGGGGTGAGCTCTTGGACATAGAAGTACAGACGGGGCATCTTGCTGTTTACCCGAATCGTGTTGTCTTTTATGGCGGCAGACTGGTGAATTCTTCATTGCAGCAAGGGGAAAGTTATGATAAGATGAAGAAAAGCATTGTTGTTTCCATCGTAAACGGCGTTCTGTTCCCATCTCTTCCTTTCTGCCACAATGTGTTCGAGGTAAGAGAACGGGAAACAGGGCTGCTGCTCAGTGACCGTCTGTCTTTTCACTTTCTGGAGCTGGATAAAACGGACAGGAAGAAACCGATTTCGGAATTGAGACGAATTGAAAAGCTGGCGATTTACCTGAAGTATGCCAACGACGAAACGATGAACGACTGTGTACAGGAAATCTTAGCCGGGGAGGAATTTGCCATGTCTGAAAAAGCATACAGATCACTGACCAAGGATGAAGTCGAATATCAGAGGATGGAATCGAAAATACGTGCTGAGCTGCACTGGAATACAGAAGTGGAGTATGCCAGGAGAGAAGGCCATGAAGATGGATACAGTGAAGGCCGCGAGGACGGATATGGTGAAGGACGTGAAGAAGGATATGGAGAAGGCCGTACGGAGGGGATAGACATCGGAGAAGACAAACTTGGAAAGCTGAACATGCTGCTGATTGAGCAGAACCGGTTTGAAGATCTGAAAAAAGTCTCGACGGACAAAGCATACCGTCACCAGCTTTATCGGGAGTTTGGCCTGGAGGAAGATGCATCGGCTTCAGAGGTGAAGTAACAACCGAATAGAATGCAATGATACAACAGCAGAAGTCCATCCGGAATCCAAATGGAAGAAGGGTGGATTTTTTGTGTAAAAAAATAATGAATGTATTTCTGCAAAGTGTAACCGAAACTGTAACCAGTGCATGGTATACTTTGGAACAGAAACACGGATCGGGGAGTCGAATCATGTCGCATAATTTTTTTGACAGAATTTAGCACCCAGCTAGTTGAATTTCTGTTACCTACGTGGTAAAATGTAATACACATGAAAGTTACAGATATGTAGTACGGTAACATGGAATGTAACCAAAATCCGTGAAACAATGTGCAGCACCTGCGGTGCGCACAGGAGAATTCTGAACTTTTGGAGATTTTTATGACACAGACGATTAAAAAGGTAACCAATTTTTTATCCACACTCGTCGTGATCCTGGCTTTGATCCTTGTGATCCTGCTGGTGGCTCCGCGGGTACTCGGCATGCATGTATTCACGGTACTGTCCGGTTCCATGGAACCGACCTATCATGTCGGATCCCTGATTTATGTAAAAACGGTGGACCCGTTCCAGCTGGAGGAAGGCGATGTGATCACCTTCATGCTGGATGAGGATACGGTGGCAACCCACAGAATCGTAGGTATCGTACCGGATGAAGAGGACGATTCCGTAATCCGCTTCCGTACCAAGGGGGATGCCAACGACAGTGAGGACGGCAGTCTGGTGCACTATAAGAATGTGGTTGGAAGTCCGATTTTCACCATTCCGAAGCTGGGCTTCTTCGCCGACTATATTCAGCACCCGCCTGGCATGTATATCGCCATTTCCGCAGCGGCCATCGTGCTCCTGCTTCTGTTCCTGCCGGATCTGCTGTTCAGCGATGACAGCGAGAAAACGGAAAAGAAACCGAAAAAAGGAAAGCGCGCTGCCGAAGCAGAAAATGACACCCAGTAGAGGGTAACGCCACAAGGCTCCCTATAGATTTGTTTAATAAAATTCAGGAGGAAAATATTATGAGCAAGACAAAGAAGACAATTCTCATGCTGGCATGTGCAGTTATGCTGGTACTGGTTTCCGTCATGGGAACGATGGCGTATCTGACGTCTACGGATATTGTAACCAACACCTTTACCGTAGGTAAGGTAGCAATCACGCTGGACGAAGCGAAAGTCGACACTGACGGAATTGTAGTTACTGGGAGTGGGGCTGGACGTGTAAAGGCAAACAGCTACAAGCTGATGCCGGGACATGAGTACACCAAGGATCCTACAATTCATGTTTCCAGTGACAGTGAAGAAAGCTGGCTGTTCGTAAAAGTTGAAAACGGAATCTCAGCAATCGAAGATACTGCTTCAACGATTGCTGCACAGATGGCTGCAAAGGGCTGGACGCCTGTAAATGGTGAGACCAATGTATATGCTTACAATACAAAGGTAACTGCAAACGCAGAAATTAAAGTATTCGAGAAATTCAAAATTGCAGGGGATGCAGCGACTTCAAACTATGCAAATGCTCAAATCAAGGTTACTGCATATGCAGTTCAGGCTGACACCTTTGCGACCGCAGAGGCAGCATGGGCAGCAGCTCCTTTAAGCTAAATCGAAACATACTGAAACATACTTAACACATAATTTTAATTTGATCGCTGCAATTGAAAGGAGGTGCGAGGAATGAAAACGAAAAAAGGTGTAAACAGTAAAACGTTTGTAGTTCTTCTTGTTATGGTCCTGGTGGTAGGATGTGTGATTGGCGGATCCGTTGCTTGGCTGGTTTCCAATCCTGCTCCCGTTGTCAATACCTTCACCTATGGTGATATCACTATTACATTAGCTGAAACAACAGGAAACAGTTACAAAATCCTTCCGGGAAACGATATCACAAAAAACCCGAAGGTAACGGTTCAGGCAAACTCGGAAGACTGCTGGCTCTTTGTGAAGGTCGAGGAAAGCAACTGGCCGACATTCAAAGAAACGGATGGGACAACTTTAAAAGTTAAATATCAGCTTGCAGACGGTTGGGCTCCACTTGAGAATGTATCGGGAGTATACTTCAAAACAGTAGATGCGGCAACATCTAACACTGAATTTGCCGTTCTGGCTGACAACAAAATCACAGTAAGCCAGAATCTTACGAAAGCAGAAGTTGATACAGTAAGGACAACAAATCCGACTCTGACTTTCACTGCATATGCGGTTCAGCGTGATAGCAATATCACAACTGCTGCGCAAGCTTGGACGATTGCAAATTCGTAGACACAAGCTTAATCAAATCTGATGTATCACCCTTTTTTCAGGGTATACATAAATAAGAAAATCAAAAGGAAGGGAAAAAGTATGAAAAAGAAGATTTTATCTATTTGTCTGGTAGCATGCCTGGCACTGACCGCAGTAGTAGGCGGCACATTAGCTTATTTCACTGATTCAACGGATGCTAAGGTAAATGAATTTACCGTTGGTAATGTAGGTATCGATTTAACCGAACCTAATTGGAAGGGCGATGCAACCCTGATGCCGGGAAAATCTTATGATAAAGACCCTACCATTACTGTAGATAAAGGCAGCCAGGATGCCTATGTTTTCCTGAAAATGGACATGAATAAATATGTCAGCCTGATTAATCTGATGGGCGTAGATGCTTATAAGAATAACATCGGCGGACTGCAGGGTGACTACCCGGGTTTCATTGAATTTGTAAATGATCTTGCTAGCGATAATGCTCTGCGCGCTGCAGTTGTGGATCGTTGGTTCACTGGAATCAAGCATGCTGACTGGAAGGTTATGAACCTTGATGAAATCAGTAAATGGGTGAATGGTGCAGCTGATCAGGCTAACCCGAAGAAGCTTGAAGTAATTCTGGGATATATCGGTAAGAAAACTCTGAGCGCTGAAGAATCCGTAACTTTCATGACTGCATTCGGCATGCCTGATACCGTTACAGCATCCATGTTCAACGGAGAAGATGCTTACTACATTGATAACGTTTCCAAGTCTAACTTCAACACCGATGCGTCTACCTTCAAGATGACCTTCACCGCATACGCAATTCAGGCAGCTGAAATCGAAGACATCGATGCTGCATATGTTGCAATGTTCAAATAGTAAATATTTTTGGTCCTGCCCATTTTGGGCAGGCCATATGAGAGAATCTGTGGTATAATAGAAGATATTATCATTACGGATTTTCTCATATGGCCTGTTTGGTCAGAAGTTGAATGAATAATACGGCATCTTGTTGGTGTAGAGATAATTGAAAGGAGTATGATTTATGAAAAAGAAGGTTTTGCTGCTGCTTGTTGTAGCACTTTGCATGACTGCTTTTACGACAGGCACCCTCGCATACTTCAGCGGTGAGGACACAGCGCACAATGTAATCACCACAGGCGGTGTAAACATCGAACTCGTGGAAAAACAGGAAATTCAGGGAGCGGATGGTCTGACGCAGGTGGACTTTCCGGAGAACGGAATTTCAGGCGTGATGCCGGGAACCACAGTTTCCAAAATCGTAAAAGTGCAGAATACCGGAGCTTCGGAAGCATGGATCCGCGTCAAGGTGGATGCGGGAATCACAAGTGCACCGACCGAACAAAATCCGAACGGCACAGCACTCAGCACTTCCGTCATGACATATGACATTCAGTCCTCCGACTGGGCATACAGAGACGGTTACTACTATTATCAGAAACCGGTTGCGTCCGGAGAACTGACGACAGCACTGTTTAATACAGTGTCCTTCAGCAAAGATATGGATAATACATATCAGAACTGTACCGCGAATATCATTATATCCGCGCAGGCAGTGCAGAAAGCAAATAACGGCGAGTCCGTCCTTGAAGCAGAAGGATGGCCGGTAAACGCCGAGTAAGGGGGGAAGCTAAGTGAAAAAGAGATTCTTAACAATCATGCTGTGCTTTGCGATGGTTTTCAGTATGCTTCCAATCTCACCATCTTACGCAAGCAGCGAATTATCCGTTAACATTTGCGAAAATGGGAATCCTGTAGACAGTGTTTCTCTGCCGCAGAATGAAAAAGTGCAGCTGACAGTCGTCAGTGACGAGATGGAACTGACGCAGTGCCAGTGGCAGATTCAGGTGAATGAAAACCTTTGGGTGAACATCGCCGGAGCAGAAGATGAGTCTCTGGATTTATCCTATGCGATGGTTGCAAGCCTGCTGCAGAATGACGCCGTTGAAATCCGCTGCGTCGCAGTTTCCGGTGGTCAGAATGCCGTAAGCGAACCGGTTACCGTGACTGTAGATTACAGCCAGCAGACGGATTTTGCGGGGCAAAATACATACGCCCCATCTAATGACGATGCGGCGAGTGTTTCCGTGGATGCGGATGTTCCGGAAGAGAATACAACCTGGTCATTAAGAAGTACGACATATGACCTCTCTAATGATGAGGAAGCAGCAGATGAACCTGTCGCACCGTTAGATGATACACCGTCTACTTATAATATTGTAATCAATTACCTGTTTGAAAACAATGAAATCGCAGCGGATCCGTATACTGCAAACCTGGCAGCCGGCAGTGATTTCTCTACGACAGTAACGTTTCCGACGGTTCAGGGCTATCTGCCATATGTAAATGACGTTCTGCAGACCTCTATTGAACTGAATTACACGGCAATCGATCAGGATGACACGATCAATGTAGTATATAAGCCGACCAATGTGAACTATACGGTCATTCATTATCAGCAGAATGTGAATGACGATAATTATACTGTAGCTGAAACAGAGACAAAGCAGGGTCTGACTGCAAGCACAGTTCCGGATGTTGCAAAAAATTATGAAGGTTTTTATGCACTTCTGTATGAAACACCTGCTATTGCAGCGGATGGTTCTACTATCGTGGAAATCTACTATGATCGTTACTACTATCTGATGAACTTTGATCTTGATGGCGGATATGGCGTAGAGCCAACATATGCGAGATATGGTGCGCCGATTGTTTACCAAAGTAGACCGATTAGAGAGGGATATGATTTTACAGGCTGGGAACTGAATGGCGAACCGATAAAAGAAGAAAATATGCCAACTACCATGCCGGCAGAGAATCGTACTTACAAGGCAATTTGGCAGCCTAGTAATACAGCAAAGGTTACTGTTGTATTCTGGGGCGAAAATGCGAACGACGAGGAATATTCCTATATTAAATCAGCAAAAATCAATGCAAAACCTGAAACGGAGTTCACCTACAATCCGGATGGATCCCTGGCATGTGGGCAGGAAGAGCACATTCATGATGCAAGTTGTGGTTACGCCTGTGACCAGACAGAACATACCCATGACAAAGATTGCTATACATTAGTTTGTACGCAGGAAGTGCACACCCACAGTGCAAGTTGCTATACCTGCGGTCTGAAAAGCCATACCCATGATATTTCCTGTTATGCGGGAGTAGGATCTGCTTCATATGCGGGTTTTGGTGCACCATCGAACCCTACAAATGGCTATGTTGCAAGAGAAGCATTATCAATAGATGGAAAGGTTATCTACATCAACGGCACATGGTACAAATACACTGGCAGTACATCTACAGGTAATGTAGCTTCGACTACTTGCGGCGAGACAGAAGGTGTGCACAATCACACGGATACATGTTTAGGCTGCGGAAAGACAGAACATAAACATACTGACTATACCGGAAGCTGTTACAAGTTGACTTGCACGAAAACAGAGCATACTCATTCTGATGCCTGCCAATATAATTGTGGAAAGACTGCGCATAAGCATGATGAAGGATGTTACATGAGCGATCCGGGACTGGATTCTGGTCTTTGGAAGTTTGTGAAGTCTGATACAGTTACTGTTGCGGCAGATGGTTCTTCCATCGTCAATGTGTACTATGATCGGATAGAAAAGACCCTGACTTTTAATTATAACTATAATAATAGAAATAATTATCAGTCTTCGGAAACAATTACTGCAAAATGGGGATCCAATATTGCTGAGCAGTATAAGAAAATTGCTGCCAATGCCGGAAGTACCTTCTGGTCTGCAGAATGGGGAGGAAGCGGACCTTATACAAATTATTTCGGTGTAATGCCGCAGAACAGCGCCACCTACTATAATCGCGGTACAACGGGAAGTGAAGGTACCATGACCTACTGGGGGCAGGATCTGGATGGAAATTATACCGTGAAACTCTTTGAAGTAACTGGTGTTGGCGGTTACAGAGTAACCGTTGAAGATCGTTATGAGTTTGAAGGATTTACCTATGATCATGGCACTAGTACCGGATCAAGTTGTAACGGTGCAAAATTCTATTATACCCGCAACAGCTATACGCTGACATTTAATGACGGATATAGTGATGTGAAGAGTGAATCTGTGAAGTATGAGGCGCCGTTGAGTTCGTACAGCGGATTTGTTCCTTCTGTTCCGAGCGCGTATGAGCCGGGTTCTGTTGTTTTCGGCGGATGGTATTTGAATCCGGAATGTACCGGAGAGAAGTACGAACTGGAGAAACATAATATGCCAGCTGAGAACATCCTGCTTTATGCAAAGTGGGAGCCTGTTAGCCACTATGTAAGGTTCTATTTGGATAAGAATGCTTATGAAGACGATC
This sequence comes from Anaerovoracaceae bacterium, assembly GCA_051893555.1. Classification (GTDB taxonomy): domain Bacteria; phylum Bacillota; class Clostridia; order Peptostreptococcales; family Anaerovoracaceae; genus RGIG7179. The sequence continues at coordinate 34,106 of JBJFHL010000011.1, read as the reverse complement.
AGGAATTGTCCACACATCCGATTCAAACCGTACTTCACGGAAACAAGTTGAATCCTGAACCGTCGAACCCGGTAAACGGCAGCTATGAATTCGTAGGCTGGTTCTACATGGAGAACGGAGTTGAAAAAGCATTTGACTTTGCCAACATGCCAGTAACAAAAGATCTGAAAGTTTACGGTAAGTGGAGTTCAAATGTCCTGAAGCAGTATACTATTTTGTATAAGATTCAGGATACAGACACAAAAATTGCGATGCCAACTCTGGGATCTGGTTTAGCGGGTGTAACGAAAACATTCGAGGCAAAGGGTGGAACAGAACTTTACGCTGACTATCAGGAAGGATATTTCCCGGTAGTAAAGAGTCATTCCATGACACTGGACATCAATGCGACCGAAGAAAACGATACCAATGTATATACCTTCTGGTATGTACAGAAAGACGCTGTACCGTACACTGTAAAATACCTGAATAAAGATACGGGGGAACCCGTTGCAGATGAAATAACTGTATCGGATAATAGAAAGGCAGTTGTAACAGAAACCTTTAAGCCAGTATCCGGTATGATGCCGGATGCATATCAGAAGCGCTTGATTGTATCCGTAGCTGATGATGCTGTGAATGAGATTATCTTCTACTATTCCGAAGATACAACACATGCTTACTACAAGATAACTCATTACACGGAAAATCTGGCGACCGATGCGCAGGGCAATCCAACATGGACGGAATATGCATCGTCACAGATTGTCGGAGATATTGGAACAACATATGGTGCAGATCCTTTGACGATTTCAGGTTTCACTTATGACGGCAACGTGGAAGGTACTGTTGCAAGCGGTGAACTTACTGCAGATGGACTGGAACTGAAGCTTTATTATACTAGAAACAGTTATCCGTATCAGGTTCGTTATCTGGAACAGGGAACCGGAAAGCAGCTGGCGGATCCGAAGAACGGAACCGGCAAATATGGTCAGGTTGTTTCCGAATCCGCAATCGAGATTGAGGATTATGAAGCGGTTGATCCAAAGTCACAGACCTTGAGTATTAAAATTGAGAGCGATGCAGAAGCAAAGCTGAATATCATTTCCTTCTACTATAAAGAGAAGGAAGTTACCATTAAGTACGAAGTGGTTGGACCACAGGGTGAGACGAATTTCGGCAGTGTATCTCCGACATCTGAGACTCTGAAGGTACTTTCCGGTGATGCGAAGGGCTCTACAGCAACTGCAAATGAGAGATATCGTTTTGTAGGCTGGTATTCGGACAGCAGCTGTGGAATTCTTCTGAGTACCGATGCGAAGTATACACCTTCAAAAGTAGATAAGAAGAATGTAGCGGCAACTTATTATGCCAAGTTCGAATACGATGTGGCGGACTTAACCATTACGAAAACCGGTACGCAGTCCATTGATGAAAATCAGGCATTCATTTTCCGAATCCAGGGAAAAGACAGCCGGACTTCAGGTCTTGACATGAAAGTTGTCATCAAGGGAAATGGAATCGTCACGGTAAAAGACCTTCTGATCGGAGAATATACTGTAACCGAAGAAACCGAATGGAGCTGGAGGTATACGCCTGAGAAGACGAGCAAGACTATTACTTTATCGGCAATCGAGGAAAATAACGTACCATTCACAAATAGTAGAGGTACAGGTGCAAATAACTGGAAGTGGCTCAACGGCGCTTCCTATGTAGAAAACAAATTTTCAAAAGTTGATGTTGTAGCTGGAGAATAAGAGGGGAGGCGACTAATTATGTATTACGGAAAACACGCATCAAGTGAGACGCGAATTCTTCCAGAAAGTACCGCGAAAAGAAGTCGTCGTCTCAGATGGAAGAAGCAGTTTGTTATTCTGGCAGCAGTCATCGTGCTGATTTTGGGAGTTGTAGGTGGAACCACCGCATACTTGGTAGCAACTAGCGAACCTGCTGAGAACACATTCCAGTACGATACCGTAAGCTGTAGCATTACAGAGGATCCATTTACGGATTACAGCAGCACTGTGAAATCGAATGTAAAAGTGCAAAACACGGGAACGACTCCGGCATATATTCGTGCAGCAATCGTAGTTACCTGGCAGGATCGAAATGGAAATGTAGCCCCGGTAGCACCTGCTGCCACAGACTACACAATCAGTTTCGGTGAAGGCTGGGAGAAATCAAATTCTGATGGATATTACTACTATCCGTCTGCTGTGGCATCCGGTGAGCAGACAACAAACCTGATTGATAGATGTACGCCGCTTACCGCAGGTCCGGATGGATATACATTGCATGTAGAGATACTGGCAGATGCGATTCAGAGCTCTCCGGCGGCTGCTGCGGCAGAAGCCTGGGGCGTAACCGTTGCTGAAAATGGAACCATAAGCAAGTAAAGGGGGGCGAGTAAAATGAAAAAGATAATAAAAAAAATGTTTTCCGTTCTGCTTGCTCTCACGGTAGTGCTGAGTTTCTCCGTCAATGCGTTCGCTGCGGATGCCGGTGTGACCTATAAAGGCCAGAAGGATATGCTGGAGTTCCATCCGGGCAGCGTTTACACGGATTCCGACCTGTTCGCCAACTTCAAAGGCGTAATGCCTGGCGACAGTCTGGTGCAGAAGATTACCGTATCCAACACCGCTTCTGACTGCGACTATATCAAAGTCTATCTGAAAGCCTTACCGCACGATGCGGAGAAAAATCCGCTCAGTGAAAAGGTTAAGGATTCCGGTGAAACGGTAGACCGCATGACGAAGTTCCTGAGCCAGCTGATTCTGATTTTAAGGCAGGGAGAAACGGAAATCTTCAGAGGTACTGCAGCAGAAGCAGGCACACTGGAAAACGGCGTTTATCTGGGCAATCTGGGAAGAAACGAGTCCCTGGATCTGGAGGCGCAGCTGTATGTACCGCTTTCCATGGGCAATGAATTCGCCAATCGGGTCGGTGAAATCGACTGGGTCTTCAAGGTAGAAGCACTGGATTACCCGGCACAGAAATATACAGTTCTGTGGAACAACTATGACGGTACCAATCTGGAAACCGATTACTATAATTTCTACGACATGCCGACCTATGACGGGCCGACACCGGTGCGACCGGAAGATGACCTGTACACCTATGAATTCATCGGCTGGGATAAGGAAATTGTTCGCGTCACCCAGAATGCAGTCTACACTGCACGGTATAAGGCGATTCCGAAAGAAGTGAACATCGATGAGCCGGAAACCCCGCTGGGGCCGTCCGATCCGGATAAGCCGGGAAAAGGCGAAAATGTTGACGATCCGGATGTGCCGACAGGATCCTATGATTCCAACGGAAATCATGGCAAGCCGAAGACAGGGGATGATCAGAACATGCTGTTCTGGCTCCTGCTGATGGCAGCCGCCGGCGTGGGCGGTGTGGTAACGGTCCGCAAGGCCAGAAAAGAGAAATAACAGATGAGAAGCAGAGCATATCGGTGCAGGACGTGTCGGTATGCTCTTTTCTGTTGTGAAAATTTTATGAAAAAGCGAAGAAACAACTTTAATCCTGCCCTCTGGTTATGGTATAATATCTTTTAAGATTGAATTCAAAATACTATGCAGATAACGAGGTGGGATAGGGAATGAAACCGGTATACAATCGCGTGCTGCTGAAGATCAGCGGGGAAGCGCTGGCTGGCAGCGACAAGTTCGGTATCAATGAAGAAATGACCCGCAAGGTCGCCAGGGAAATCAAGCAGATCCATGACCTGGGTGTGCAGGTGGCCATCGTTGTGGGAGGCGGAAACTTCTGGCGAGGAAGAACCAGTAAGGATATGGATCGTGCCACGGCAGACTATATGGGCATGCTGGCCACGGTGATGAACAGTCTGGCCGTGCAGGAATCGCTGCTGGCCATCGGGGTTCCTGCCAGAGTGCAGACTTCCATCGAAATGCGGGAAATTGCGGAACCATATGCCAGAAGACGGGCACTGGCCCATCTGGAGAACGGCGACGTGGTTATTTTTGGCGGCGGTACGGGAAATCCTTTCTTTTCCACCGATACGGCAGCGGCACTGCGGGCAGCAGAAATCGATGCAGATGTGATTCTGCTGGCCAAGAATGTGGACGCGGTCTACGACAGCGATCCGGCGATCAACCCGAATGCCGTGAAGTTCGATGAACTGACCTTCATGGATGTGATCGAAAAAGATCTGAAGGTGATGGATCTGACGGCAGCGACCCTGTGCAAGGACAATAACATCGCCATCCATGTATTCGCCATCGCCGAAGAAGGAAACGTGCAGAAGGCCATTTCCGGCGAAAAAATCGGAACCATCATCCGCTAGCACCGGACGGCAAGCGGTGCAGCGACTCCCGAAAAAAGCGGGAGCGTGGATTTTGTGAATAAAGAAATGAAAAAGATGAGAAAAAAGGAGACTCCAAATGGAAACCATTAAGAAGAATCTGGAAGAAAGAAGCAAAAAAACAATTTCTGTACTGAAGGAAGACCTGAACACGGTTCGTGCAGGCAGAGCTAATCCTGCACTTCTGGACAAGGTAAGCGTGCAGTATTACGGTTCGCCGACGCCGCTGAAGAACCTGTCGAACATTTCGACGCCGGATCCGAGAACGCTGCTGATCACACCGTTTGATCCGAAGTCCATCGGCGAAATCGAAAAGGCCATCAACATGGCCAATATTGGCATCAATCCGTCCAACGACGGCAAGTGCATCCGTCTGGTCATTCCGCCGGTTACGGAGGACAGAAGAAAAGAGCTGACCAAGACCGTGAAGAAGATGGGCGAGGAAAGCAAGGTTGCAGTGCGGAATCTGCGCAGAGATGCCAATGATCATCTGAAGAAGATGGAAAAGAACCATGAGATCACGGAAGATGAATCCAAGAAGGCACTGGATGATGTGCAGAAGGCCACGGATAAAGTCATTAAGGAAATCGACGAGATCGTGGCAGCAAAGGAAAAAGAAATTCTGGAAGTATAAAGAACGGGAAGGTGTGGCTGCTGTGAAAGGCAGCCACATTGTTCGATAAAAGGAAAAGTAAGGATGGAAAGAAAAGAACTTACGGAAAAGATACCGGCGCACGTGGCAGTCATCATGGACGGCAACGGACGCTGGGCGGAAAAGCAGGGCGTCAGCCGACTTTCGGGACATAACGCCGGCATGCTGGCCATGAAGGAAATCATCAAGCGGGCTGACGTGATGGGGATCAAATATCTGACAGTCTACGCATTTTCCACAGAAAACTGGAAACGATCCCAGGAGGAAGTGGGCGGTATTTTCAACCTGCTGGTGAAATATGTGGGCAGCGAGCTGGCAGAGCTGCACGAAAACAACGTGCGGGTCCGGATTCTGGGAGACTGGAAGCAGGTGCCCCGGGCTGCGGTGGAAAGCATTGAGAAGGCGCTTCGCACAACGGAATACAACGACGGTCTGCAGTTTAACATCGCGCTGAATTACGGCGGCAGGCAGGAAATCCTTCACGCGGTCAGAAGAATCTGCGAACGGGCAGCATCGGGAGAAATTGCGGCCTCTGAAGTGACTGAGGCTATGATTTCCGACGCGCTGTACACGGGAGAGGAAAACGGAAACATTCCGGATCCGGATCTGATCATCCGGACCAGCGGAGAAGAACGGCTCAGCAACTTCCTGCTGTGGCAGTGCGCCTACAGCGAGCTGGCCTTTACAGACAGTCTGTGGCCGGACTTCACACCGGATGAGTTTGAGGAGATCGTGCATGCGTTTGCCGGAAGAAAACGGCGGTTTGGCGGCAGATAGGCGAAAGGGGAAAAGAACTATGAAAACGAGAATTATTTCTGGCTGCGTCATGCTGCCGCTGCTGGTGGTGGTATGGCTGGGCGGCTACTGGCTGATGGCTGCTGCGTTTCTCGTGGGGATAATCGGTCTGCGGGAACTGTATCACGGGTTTGAAACCATGGGTGTGAAGCCCTGCAGGGAAATCGCCTATGTGGCTACGGCAGCACTGTATCTGATCAATATCCTGTGGAAGGAGAATCTGAATCTGCTGATGCTGTGGGCAGTGGTCTGCACCATGGCCTGTCTGATTTACGGGTTTAAAGTCAACGAGAGAAAGACAGAGGACACCACGTCCACCTTGTTCGGGCTGATGTATGTGGTCTTTTTCTCTTATCACATCGTATTGATTGACCAATCGGAACATAGAATACTCATATGGCTGGTATTCCTGGCGGCCTTCGGCACGGATATCATGGCATATTTCACCGGGATGGCGCTGGGAAAGCATAAGCTGTGTCCGAATCTGAGCCCGAAAAAGAGCGTAGAGGGCGCCGTGGGCGGCGTACTGGGAAGCGTGGTATTCTGCGGCTTGTTTGGCTATTTCCTGGGCGGCGACATGCTGTGGGAATGTGTGATCATTGGTTTCGTGGGAAGCATCGCGGCCCAGCTTGGAGATCTTTCGGCCTCCGCGTTCAAACGGCAGATGGGCATCAAGGATTACGGCAATCTGATTCCGGGCCATGGTGGCATTCTGGACCGGTTTGACAGTGTGCTGTTTACGGCACCGCTGATTTACTATACCATGCAGCTGATCCTGTATTAGGCATGGGAGAAAGAGGTTTTTCATGAAGAAAATTGCCATACTGGGCAGTACCGGTTCCATCGGTACGCAAAGTCTGGACATCATAGAGAAGCACCCGGACCGTTTTCAGGTGGGGGTCCTGTCCTGCGGCAGGAATGTGCAGCGGCTGAAAGCGCAGATTCTGCGCTGGAGACCGGAGATCGCAGTGACAGAGCGGGAAGAAGATGCAGCTGCACTGATGAAAATGCTGCGGGAAGCACCCGGGTTTGAAGGCAGTGTGCACACAGAGATCCTCTGGGGACAGGAAGGTCTGAAGACTGCAGCCGCCAGCGATGACTGCGATATGGTACTGAATTCTTTGCTGGGCATCAGCGGGCTGGAGCCGACCATGGCCGCCATTGCGGCTGGAAAGGATATTGCCCTGGCCAATAAAGAGACCCTGGTGGCAGGCGGAAGCATTGTGATGGATGCGGTTCGTGAAGCCGGTGTAAAACTCCTGCCGGTGGACAGTGAGCACAGTGCGATCTTCCAGTGTCTGGAAGGAAACCGGGGAAGAAAGATAAAGAAGATCCTGCTGACAGCCAGCGGCGGTCCGTTCCGCGGATGGAGCCGGCAGCAGCTGGAGACCGTCACACTGGAGCAGGCGCTGAAGCATCCCAGATGGACCATGGGAAAGAAAATCACCATCGATTCGGCAACCATGATGAACAAAGGCCTGGAGGTCATCGAGGCCAGGTGGCTCTTTGATGTGCCGGTGGATGACATTCAGATTCTGGTTCACCCGCAGAGTATCGTCCATTCCATGGTGGAATTTACAGATACATCTGTACTGGCACAGCTGGGCAATCCGGATATGCGGATTCCCATCAGTCTGGCGCTGGGATATCCGGACCGGCTGGAAAGTGAACTGCCGGGGCTGGACTTTTTCGGTGCCGGCAGCAGCCTGACGTTCGAAACGCCGGATCCTGCCGTGTTCCGGTGCATTACCATGGCATATGAGGCATCCCGGGCCGGCGGCAGCTATCCGGTGGTGCTCAACGGTGCCAATGAGGTGCTGGTGGACTTGTTCCTCCGTGGAAAGATCCGATTCATCGAGATTCAGGATCAGCTGGAACGGATTCTGGATGCCCATGTGCCGGAGTACGATCTGACACTGGAAAAAATTCTGCATATTGACCGGGAAATCCGGGAATACACATATCAGGCCATGGCCTGAAGCAAACTGGAAGGGGAGCAGGAACGAAAAATATGAAAACAGCAATACTTGCAATTCTGTTATTCTGTATTATGATATTTCCCCATGAGCTGGGGCACTTTATCGCAGCCAAGCGCATGGGGGTGCGAGTTCTGGAATTCGCATTCGGCATGGGACCGACCATCTGGAAACACCAGGGGAAAGAAACACTTTACTCCATCCGACTTTTTCCGGTGGGGGGATTTTGCGCCATGGACGGAGAAGACGGAGAGGAGGAACCGCCGGACAACGGGGAAACTGTGCAGGAGACTGCGCCGGATCCGCGAACCTTTGCGGCCCAGAAGTCGTGGCGAAAGATCATTATTCTGGCAGCAGGTTCTGTGATGAACGTTCTCTGCGCTACTCTGATCCTGTCACTGATTTTCGGCATCAGCGGTTTTACTACCAACCGGATCGGGGAGGTGGCACCGGGCAGTCCGGCGGAAGCAGCCGGTCTGCTGTCCGGGGATAAGATCACGGCCATCGACGGGAACACGGTGAAGACCTGGAATGATGTGATGACATACATGCCGGAAGACGGATCCGCGGTGGAGCTGACGGTAGACGGAAGCGAAGGAAACCGCACCGTGCAGGTGCAGCCTGTGCTGCAGCAGATGACGGACGCCAACGGGCAGGATGCGGGAGAACGGTACGTGATCGGCATCACGTCGAAGATCAGCCACAGCCCGGCAAAGGCGCTGGTAGACGGCTGTGAAGCCACATGGAATATGGTGAAGCTCATGTTCCAGTCCATCGGCATGCTCATCAGCGGCGAGGCGGGTGCCGATGATCTGTCCGGGCCGGTAGGCATGGTGCAGATGGTAAATCAGACGGAAACGCTGGGCTTCTGGTATTACGGATTTCTGATTGCGCTGATCTGCGTCAACCTGGCGATCATCAACATGCTGCCGCTGCCGGCACTGGATGGTGGAAGAATCCTCTTCGTCATTTTCACCATGATTACCGGAAAAAAAGTCAGCGCGAAGGTGGAAGGCACCGTACACATGATCGGTATGGCCCTTCTGTTCGGACTGATGATTTACGTGACGTTCAACGACGTGAACAGAATATTCGGATGAGCCGGGGTACATCGTTCAGCCGAAGAAGGAGACTGCAATGACGAAACAAGTGAACTGCGGCGGCGTGGCCATCGGCGGCGGCGCACCGATTACCATACAGTCCATGACCAACGTGGACTCCAGAGATGAAAAGGCACTGTTGGAGCAGATTGCCAGACTGGAGGATGCCGGATGTCAGATCATCCGCATGGCGGTACCCGACATGGAGTCGGCAGAGGTCCTGGGACGTGTAAAGAAAAAAATCCATATCCCCATGGTTGCCGACATCCATTTCGACTATCGGCTGGCCATCGCTTCCATCGAAGCCGGCGCCGATAAGGTCAGAATCAATCCGGGAAACATCGGCAGCACAGATCGGGTAAAAGCGGTGGTAGAAGCGGCACGGCAGCGGGAAATCCCCATCCGGGTGGGCGTCAACTCGGGATCCCTGGAGCAGGATATCCTGCAGCGCTGCGGCGGCGTGACGGCAGAAGGCCTGGCGGAGAGCGCGCTCCGGAATCTGCAGCGGATCGAAGATATGGGCTACGATAACCTGGTGGTTTCCCTGAAATCCTCCGATGTACGCATGAATTATGAGGCACATCGAATCCTGGCCGTAGCCACCGATCATCCGGTGCACATCGGCATTACGGAAGCCGGTACGCCGGGCAGAGGCAAGGTCAAGTCTGCGGTGGGAATCGGCGGACTGCTGCTGGCAGGCATCGGGGATACCATGCGGGTCTCTCTGACGGCCGATCCGGTGGAGGAAGTCTACTTCGCCAAAGAGATCCTGCGCAGCCTGGGTCTGCGGAAATCCGCCGTGAACTTGGTATCCTGCCCGACCTGCGGCAGAACGAAGATCCATCTGGAAACACTGGCCTCCGAAATTGAGCGGCAGCTGGACGATCTGGAAACCCGGCGGAATGCGGAGGCTGCGGCCAGCGGCAGACAGCTCCGATCCCTTACGGTAGCCGTCATGGGCTGCGCCGTCAACGGGCCGGGAGAAGCCCGGGAAGCAGATTTTGGTATCGCCGGCGGAGACGGCAAGGGTCTGCTGTTTGCCAGGGGTGAGATCATCGGCAGCGTACCGGAGGAAGAAATTGTACCGGCTTTGATGAAACTGATCGAGGAAGCAATGATCGAGGAAGCAGAATGAAACAAATCATTGAAAACGCGGTCCGCTGGGAGTCCATCGGCGACTACCCGAAAGACCTGCTTACCTATTCCATAGACCGGGCGGTCATCCACAAAGATACAGGGGTTTTGTCCATTGACATGACCCTTAATTTTGTCATGCCCCATCTGGACATGGAAAAGATGAAGGCGACCCTGATCCACAAGCTGGAAGGGATTCAGGGCGTGAAGCTGAACTATTCCTATGAAAATGTGGTGCTGCGGCAGGAGGATATCGTGCGCCTGTTCATCCCCCACATGATCGAGATTGTCAACGGGGAATACACAGCCATCACGAAAACCATCCGGGAAGATCACTTTCAGTTCGACGGAGCACATCTGGAAATTGAGGCCATCGGCAAAGTCAGCACCCAGCAGCTGAATGAAAAGGTGAAGAAGCTCTTTGAAAACCTGCTGGAAGAGACCTTCGGCATACAGACCTCCGTTTCTTTCGTCAACAACGAAGACGTCTACGAGCAGATTCACGACGAGATCGAAGCCGGCGAGAAGCAGGATATCGAAGAATCCTTGAAGAAATATAAGGAGGCGAAGCAGAAACAGGCTTCCCAAAATCCATCCTCCGGACCATCCGGTTCGTCCGGCGCAGCGGGGGGCGGCGGTTTCGGCGGCCAGGGCGGTCAGAACGGCGGCTTCGGCGGTCAGGGCGGTCAGACAGGCAAGGGCGGCTGGAAACGCAAAGAAAAGGAACTTCCGGCGGAAGGCAACCGGATCATGGGGCATGATATTGTGGGCGATGCCAATACAGCCCTCATGGACATCGATCCGTCTCTGGGCACCGTGATCGTGGAAGGCATCCTGTTCAAGAAAGACCACCGGGTCATCCGCAGCGGCAATTTCCTGATCACCCTGCTGATCACCGATGAAAAGACCACCATCTGCTGCAAGTGCTTTGCTTCCGAAAATAAATGGAACGAGATCGATGAACTGCTGAAACCCGGTGCCGGGGTGAAGATCCGCGGGGAAGTCCAGTTCGATACCTTCGAAAATATGAATACCATCATGATGAAGGACATCGAAAAGACGGACAAGTCTCTGGGAGACAACCGGAAGGACACCTGTGAGATCGGCAAGCGGGTGGAACTCCACGCCCATACCAAGATGAGCGCCATGGACGGCCTCAATGAGGTGTCGGACATCGTGGGAAAGGCGGCTGCCTGGGGACAGCCGGCCGTAGCCATCACGGACCACGGTGTGGTCCAGGCCTTCCCGGATGCCGCAAAGGAAGCCAAGAAACAGGCGGAAAAGGGCCGTCCCATCAAGATCCTTTATGGTATGGAGGGCTATGTCTTCGATGACAGCGACTGTATTCGGGAAGACGGAAGCATTGACTATAAAAAGAAGGGTACCAACCACATCATCCTGTTGGCAGCCACCCAGGAAGGATTGAAAAATATCTACAAGCTGGTTTCCTTTTCCCATATCGACTATTTCTACCGGCGTCCGCGGCTGCCGTGGTCGGTGCTGGAAGCCCACAGAGAGGGTATTCTTGTGGGCGGCGCCTGCGAAGCCGGCGAGATCTACCGGGCGGTGCTGGACGGCAAGCCGGAGGAGGAAATCGAACGGATTGCCAGCCGGTATGACTATCTGGAAATTCAGCCGCTGATCAACAATCGGTTCCTCATCGAGCAGAACCGTGTCTCCGGTTATGACGAGCTGAAGGACATCAACCGGAGAATCGTGGCGTTGGCAGATAAGCTGGGCAAGCCGGTGGTTGCCACCACCGATGCCCACTATCAGGACGAGACGGCGGCTATCTACCGGAACATCCTCATGGCCGGACAGGGCTTCAAGGATGCAGAAAACGGAACAGGACTGTACCTTCGGACCACCGATGAAATGCTGGAGGAATTCAGCTATCTGGGCGAAGAGACGGCAAAACGGGTGGTCATCGATAACACCAACCTTATCGCCGATCTGTGCGATGGGGGGATTTTGCCGGTTCCAAAGGGAAAATTCCCGCCGAAAATTGACGGAGCGGAAGAAACCCTGCGGACCACCTGCATGGAAAAAGCCCATGAGATGTATGGCGACCCGCTGCCGGACCGGATCGGAGAACGTCTGGAGAAAGAACTGTCTTCCATTATCAATAACGGCTACGCGGTCATGTATGTGTCGGCACAGATGCTGGTACATAAGTCCAACGAAGATGGCTATCTGGTGGGTTCCCGGGGATCCGTGGGCTCCTCTCTGGCCGCCACCATGGCCGGCATCACCGAGGTAAATCCGCTGGAACCCCATTATATCTGTCCGAACTGCAAACATCTGGAGTGGGGCGACATGAACCTGTATGACTGCGGCATCGACATGCCGGAAAAGGACTGTCCGAAGTGCGGCACGCCGATGAAGCGGGACGGCTTCACCATACCGTTTGCAACCTTCCTGGGGTTTGACGGCGATAAAGAGCCGGATATCGACCTGAATTTCGCCGGAGAATACCAGCCGGTGGCGCACAAGTATGTGGGAACGATCTTCGGCGAAAAGAATGTGTTCAAGGCCGGGACCGTGGGTACGGTGGCGGATAAGACGGCTTATGGTTATGTGATGAAGTTCTTCGAGGAGACCCAGCGGCCCATCAATAAATACGAAGCCGACCGGCTGACCCAGCACTGTACCGGTGTGAAGCGGACCACCGGCCAGCATCCGGGGGGCATCATCATCGTGCCGGACGATCATGAGATCTATGAATTCTGTCCGGTGCAGCATCCGGCCAACGATGTGAACACGGATATCATCACGACCCATTTCGATTACCATAAGATCGACCAGAACCTGCTGAAGCTGGATATTCTGGGACACAATGTGCCGTCCATGATCCGTCAGCTGCAGGATATGACCGGCATCGACCCGCTGAAGGTGGACCTGACAGACCGGACGGTGCTGTCCATATTCAACGGAATCGAGGCCCTGAAGATCAAGGATCCGGAGCATTACCGGTTCAAGCACGGCACCTATGCGATTCCGGAATTCGGCACGTCTTTTACCCGGGGCATGCTGGACGACATCAAGCCGGACAAGTTTGCCGATCTGGTCCGGATCTCCGGCTTTTCTCACGGTACGGATGTCTGGCTGAACAATGCCCAGGACTATATCCGCAGCGGTGTGGCCACCATGCGTGAAGTCATCTCCACGCGAGACGACATCATGAACTATCTGATTCTGAAGGGAATCGAAAACAAGACATCCTTCAAAATCATGGAGGATGTCCGTAAGAACCGGCCGCTGAAGGAAGAGCAGCTGCAGGTCATGAAGGATCACGGGGTCCCGCAGTGGTATATCGATTCCTGTATCAAGATCCAGTACATGTTCCCGCGGGCCCATGCGGTGGCTTATGTGATGATGTCCTTCCGAATGGCATGGTATAAGGTGTACTATCCGCAGGAATTCTATGCGACCCACTTCACCAGCGTGGTGGCCAATTTCAATGCGGAAGTGATCCTGAAAGGACCGGATGCGGTACTGGAACAGATGGATGCCATCATTGCCAAGGGGAATAACGCTTCTCCGAAGGAAAAGGATGATATTCTGGTCTACGAGGTTGCCTACGAAATGTACAGCCGGGGCTATGAATTCACACCGGCCCGGCTGGGAAAATCCCATGCCACCAAATTCTGGGTGGATGACGGGAAAGTCCTGCTGCCGTTTGTGGCGGTGGAGGGTGTGGGAGAAACGGCAGCCAAATCCTTCGTTGCAGCTTACGAGGAAAAACCGTTTGATACCATCGAGGAAGCCGTACAGCGGGGCAAGCTGAACAAAACCGCCGTGGAGGGACTTCGGAACCACGGTGTGTTTGAAGGTCTGCCGGAGACGGACCAGCTGTGCATGTTTTAAAAAAGAAGGAATGGGGAGACCATGGAAAATTATGAACTGATCCGGGAGGATTATCGAAAACTGGAGAATGCCTTTCTGAAAGTATGTGAAGCGAAGGATCTGCCGGAGTACCGGGAGAGAATTGCAGCCTATGTGCTGCGTGTCCTCCATGCAGATCCGGTGTATCACAGGGAATGTGAAGATGTTCTTGCTCTGGTGTTGGGCGGAACGCGCCATACGGAAGCGGAGATCCGGGAAAAAATGGTCCGGGCAGGGGCGCTGCCGTATCCGACCATTTCGGCGGGGTTTGTTCATATGACGGCCGGGGATGTGAAGAACGGTGCACCGGACTGCCGGAAATATATCATGGATCTGGCTGCGTTTCTGACCGATGTATCGTTTCTGGACGGAGACTGCACGCCGGAGGAAGCGAACCGGATTGAAGAAATCCGCATGATTCATCTGGACTTCTACGAAGAATTCAAAAAAAATGTGGAAGGCGTGATGGAGCGGGATCTGCCGGGCGGTCAGTTTGTCTACAACCGGTTTGGCGCCAATATCACCTATGGGTGTGAAAAAGAGCCCGGGAAACAAGAGTGTGGGAAACCGACGAAAGAAGCCGGGAAAACGGATTTTGCGGAGAAAGAAGCAGAGCCGGAGAAAACCCTGGAAGAGCTGCTGGCAGAGCTGGACAGCCTGGTGGGGCTGGAAGCGGTGAAAAAGGATATTCATACCCTGATGAACTTCATCAAGGTCTGCAAGCTGCGGGAGAGCCGGGGTCTGAAAACGGCGGAGGTGTCCTATCATCTGGTCTTTTCGGGAAATCCGGGAACCGGAAAGACGACGGTCGCCCGTCTGCTGGCGAAGCTCTACAAGCAGATCGGCATTCTGAAGACGGGGCAGCTGGTGGAGGTGGACCGGAGTGGTCTGGTGGCCGGCTATCTGGGGCAGACTGCCATTCAGACGGCCAAGGTCATCCAGGAAGCCATCGGCGGTGTCCTGTTTATCGATGAAGCATATGCTCTGGTGGAAAGCGAAGAGGACAGCTACGGCAAAGAGTGCATTGCCACCATTCTGAAGGCCATGGAGGATCACCGGGATGAGCTGGTGGTTATCGTGGCGGGCTATGACGATCTGATGTACAAGTTTATCGAAGCCAATCCGGGCCTGCGGTCCAGGTTTAACAAATATCTGCACTTCCCGGATTATACGGGGGAAGAGATGACGCAGATTTTTCAAATGCAGTGCAAGAAGAACGGATACCTGCTTGCAGAGGAAGCGGAGACGCTGCTTCGCGAGGAATTTGACCGGATGTATGCAGAGCGGGATGACAATTTCGGAAACGGTCGTACCGTGCGGAATGCGTTTGAAAAGATCATCCACTGTCAGGCCAACCGGCTGGCAGAGGATCCGCGGCTGGACGGCGAAACACCAGATGGTTCGGATCCGGCGGGGGAGAGCCTTGCGGATGAGGCGCTCATGACCCTGACGGAGGCGGATGTGCGGGAAGGAATAAAAAATTCCTGTTCTTAGATTCCCACAGAATACATATTCTGTACCGGCATGTAATGGATATGATCAATGCATGCCGGAAAGGGGAATGATATGGACAGGAATTCTTTTCGTGAGAATTACGGCCTGCTGACCTTCATGGTCTGCGCCATCATTGCAGGCTGCATTCTTGGCGCAGTCTGGCCGAATGTGTATGATGCGGACGGTCAGATGATGGAAAAAGGTGCCTCTTACCTGGCACCTCTGGGTAAAATCTTTATCAATCTGATGTTCTGTATCGTGGTACCGATGGTTTTTGCATCCATTGCAGGAGCGGTTGCCAACATGCCCAGCAGAAAACGTGCCGGCAAGGTCATGGGAACCACCATCGGGGCATTTCTCATTACAGGTGCCATCGCCGCCGTGATCATGATCGTACTGATGCGGCTGATTCCGCCGGTTCTGGAGCCATGGGGTGATCTGGCCAGGGGAACGGTAGATGAACAGACCAGTCTGTCGGATCTGTTTATCAGTTTCTTTACGGCGGAAGACTTCGTAGGACTCCTCAGCAGGAAAGCCATGCTCCCGCTGATCGTGTTTTCCATTCTTTTCGGATTTGGTGTCCAGCTGAGCGGAGGCAGTGAGACCATGACTGCAAAATGGCTGGAAGATCTGTCAAACTGTATGATGAAAGTCGTGAAAATCGTCACCTACTACGCACCGATCGCTTTCCTGGGATTTTTCGCGGATCTGGTGGCTACCTACGGACCGGCCATTGCCGGAAGCTATGGACGGGGCCTGGCAGTTTACTATCCGCTGTGTCTGGTATATGTTCTGATTGCTTTTCCGCTGTATGCATGGTTCGGAGGCGGAAAGCAGGGTCCGAGGACCATGTACCGCCACATTCTCCGTCCTGCAGTCACAGCGCTGGGCACCTGTTCCTCGGTGGCAACCATACCGACGAACCTGGAGGTGTCCGAGGAAACCGGTGTACCGAAAGACGTATCGGAAATCGTCATTCCATTGGGAGCAACCATGCATATGGATGGATCCTGCTTTTCCTGCGTGCTGAAAATTGCCTTTCTTTTCGGCGTTTTCGGTATCCCGTTTGAGGGTATCAACACGTTTCTGCTGGTGATTCTGGTAGCGGTAGTTTCTTCGGTGGGCATGTCCGGCATTCCGGGCGGCGGCTACATCGGAGAATTCATCATGTGCTCCATTTTCTTCCCGACCCAGCTGGAAATTGCCTATCCGATTGCCATTACCATCGGCAATCTGGTGGATCCGCCGGCAACCATGATCAATTCATCCGGAGACTATGTAATTTCCTATGTGGTAGCACGGTTTACCGACGGGAAAGACTGGCTGGAAAAGGCCATTGCAGCCAGAGCCGGTGTTTGAGCGCGGCCGGAAATGAAGCTTGAGATGCAGTCTGAATCGTATGTATGCAAAAAATGACGCAAAACGGATCGTCTCGATCCTAAATGCGTCACCAGCAGCGTCGTTGCATAATGGAGCAACGAATTATTATGCAGAAAAAATTATATTATGCTGGCTTTATTCAAAAGCAGGTACCGCCCAGCTGTAAAGAATACACATATTATTAGTTCGACATCCTGATTGGTTGATAAATGCTGTATTATTCTTACATTTTTGCACATACATAGATGGTCTATGTAACGCAGAGGATGTGAATAAAATATGTTTTGCGTCATTTTGCCCTTGCGCATTGAGGTCGTACGGACGTGCAGCGAGAAGGAAATCTTATTTTACGTAATGATATGCAATTCGCGGCGTGCCGTCCGCCACATAGATGATGCCGCAGCGGAGAAAGCCTTCCCGCTCTGCCAGATGCTGCATCGGCAGGTTATCGGCATGGGTATCGATGCGGACATTATCCGTCTGCTGCAGACAGAACTGCAGTGCCTGCCGGAAGAACCCGCTTCTGGTTCCGTCACTGCCCATGCGGTGTATGGTGCCGTAGGGCTTGGCGTTTCGCCATGTGCCGCCTTCGATGACAGCATAGGTCGGATCTTCGCCGAGGATAAAGGTGAAAACGCCTCGCAAAATCTCATTTCCCCGGGGATCGATTTCTGCCCAGACATAGCTGTTTCCGTTCTGCCTGTCCTGCTCCATCTGCTGGCGGGAGGGGTAGCCGTTGATCCACTGGGTATGATTCCCGTTCTTTCTCATAAAACTGCGGGCCGCATCGCATATTTCCATGATGCGGTCCATATCTTCGGGTTTCGCTGGTCTGATATACATGGTCACAATTCTTGGCACAATCCTTTCTGAAATACTCATACACAGAATACCACGCTTTGATGCGGCGTGCAACAGATTCCCCTTGTGCGTGAAGGAAAATTTTGTTAGAATATTAGATTAGAAGAACAAGATATAGTAAATGGGATATGGAGGAATAAAAAATGGGATTTTCGATTCAGATCGGGTGGTTCTGGATTCTGGTGATCGTAATTATCATCATCGTGAAATCGTCAAAATCCGGTGCGAAAGCCGAGGAAGAGAGAAGAATGGCAGAAGAAAGTGCCTCTCTGATGGGAGGATTGTCCGGACAATATGAAGATGAGCCGGCAGACAAGGTGATACAGGCAATCTTTACCTGGCCGCAGCCTGAACTGTATGAAAGAGGGCGTCAGTGTTCTGCGGAAGAGGAGTTCAGACTGTGGATGGCAAAAGTCGGGGACTGTTTTACGGAAGAAGGTTTTCGGAAGTTTCTGGACAGCGGAACATGCAGCAGGTATCTGAAGCTTGCAGAGGATGCACGCAGCATTGTGAAAGTTATTGGTATGGATTGCAGAGACGGCGGAGAAACTATGGATGTCGTTGTGCAGGTAAACGCCGAGGATCCGGTTCGTGTCCGTGCAGCGGCAGAATATGCGGATAATATGCTTCTGGAAGACCTGAAGATCCTGGACGATACGGAACTGACAGAGCTTCTCGGGAAGCGGAGAAAATAAAAACGCGAGAAAAAATCAACAGAAAGACTGAATATACCAATGGCAAAAAAGAGAAACAGACACAGAAGTAAAAAGAAGAGGCTGAGAGCGGAATATTTCTCCCGGGCGGAGCTGACCGCACAGTACCGGCTGACCGACTCTCTGATCAAGAAACATTTCCCGCCTGCAGGCAGAGGCTGCGACCTGGGGCTGGGAAAAGACGACAATCGCCACTACTGGAAAAAGAGCGAAGCAGAGATGATCGCGGCAGACCCGTACTTCAAACGGGATTTCGCCAAAGTGGAAGCTATGCGGCGAAAACAGAAAGAACGGACCGATGCCATGCGGAATCTGCTGCTTTCTTACGGTGGCATGGAAATGATCGAGCAGGCGAAAGATATGTATCGACGGGTCTATATCCATGTGGGTCTGACCAACAGCGGAAAGACGTATGCCGCTCTGCAGGCGCTGAAGCGGGCAGACAAGGGGGCCTATCTGGGACCGCTGCGGCTGCTGGCGCTGGAGGTTTTCGACACACTGAATGAACAGGGTGTTCCATGCTCCCTGCTGACCGGCGAAGAAAAAATAGACATTCCGTTCAGTAATAAGGTGGCGTCTACCATCGAGATGTGTGATTATCACCAGCATTATGATGTGGTGGTCATCGATGAAGCCCATCTGGTGGCAGACCGAGAGCGGGGCAGCCACTGGACGAGAGCGATCCTGTCCATCGATACAGACGAAATGCATATCTGCACCGCCCCGGAGGGATTGTCTATCATCGAGAGCCTGATCGAAAATACCGGAAGTCGGTATGAAGTGATTCACCATGAGCGTCTGACACCGCTGAAATTTGCCGGTACCTTTGAGGACCTGTCCCAGGTGGAACCGGGCGATGCGCTGATCACCTTTTCCAGACGGGAAGTGCTGCGGATCGCGGCAGAACTGGAGGAGAAAGGTGTACAGGCCAGCGTGGTATACGGCGCGCTGCCGCCACCGTCCAGAAGAGAAGAAGTGCGGAAATTTGCAGAAGGAAAAACCACCGTGGTGGTGGCCACAGATGCCATCGGCATGGGTGTATCCCTGCCGATCCGCCGGGTGATCTTCTGCAAAACCAAGAAATACGACGGCGTTTCCACTCGCCGGCTGCAGGTCAGCGAAGTGAAACAGATCGCAGGCCGGGCAGGCAGGTATGGAAAATATGATGTGGGCTATGTGCTGACCATGGATACACCGGAACTGATTGAAGAGTGCCTGCGGGAAGAAACGCCGCCGGTGACCCATCTGACCATTCCGTTCCCGCAGGAAGCCCTGTCTTCGGAATATCCGCTGCAGGAACTGCTGGAAACCTGGGAGGACCTGCCGGAGGTGGAGGGCTTCAGCAGGGAAGACATGTGGGAAGCCATGGTGCTTTATCAGGAAATGAAACCGGTGCCGAAGAAGGCGACCAAAAAAGAAATCTTTTCCTGTATCACCTGTCCGGTAGACGTGAAATCACCGGAGCTGGTGTCCTACTGGAAATCCTGCTGTCAGGCATTTTTCCGAAAAGAATCCATGCCGCACCCGGAATTTATCGATGAAAAAGCGCTGACACTGGAAGACTGTGAGCTTCAGTATGCAGCGCTGGATGTATACAGCCGTATGCTCAAGCGAGCCGGCGAAAAAGATGAAACCATGGAGGAGAAGCTTCGCCTCTGCGAGAAGATCAACGAGCTTCTTCTGGAAACCAAGCAGGAGTACCTGCGAAAATGCAAATACTGCGGCATGCCGCTTCCGCCGGGCTTCCGGTTCAATGTATGCGACCGCTGTTTCCACCGGCCTTCCCGCCGTAGAGAGTGGTTCACACCGACACGCAGGATTCGTGAAACGGAGCATGTTACGCCGGATGACGTTCTGCCTGAAGAATATCAGGCCAGCGACGCCTCCGCCTCCTCGATGGAGTCATAGCCGTAATAGGAGACCATGGTCTGCTGGTTCATCACAGAAAGGGATTTCCCGGCAGCTTTCAGATCTGCCACATAGTCCGCATAAAGCTGCAGCAGCTCTTCCGGATAGGTTTCCAGTTCACCCCTGGCGTAAGTTTCCATGGACGTGAAGCCGCTGGCGTCCCCATCGGAAGTGATCGGCCTGCCGGTATCGGCAAGCTTCGGCCAGGCTGCTGCGAATTCCTCCTCCCAGGCGATCAGCTGCGGAACGATGGCATTGATGAGCCGATAACATTTCTGGGAAACGGCTGGTAAATTTCCAGCCAAATATTTGTTATAGTAATGAAGGTCCGTATACTGCATCATGCGGCCGTATTTTTCGGTCACAAGATTACGGCCTTCATTTTTGCTTTTTTCCAGAAAGTCCGCCCAGCAGGAAAGCATGGGATCCGTCCAGTTCTCATACTGGCTGGCCCGCATGATGTAAAAAGTCTCCGGGTCATCCTGACAGCTGGCCCGTCCGCCGATGTTATCGGTCTGCTGAAACATGTCCCATTCTGTCTGAATGATGGTTTCGATTGTTTTCTGTCTGTTAAACTGTTCCATAGATTTACCTCTTTGCTCATAACGGAAGTTGTATGCTGGCTGCGGAAAGAATCCGTTCAGACTGCCGGATCCGCCATGGGGTGCATGGATCGGATCTGCGAATCCTCAATTCCGTTCATAATATCTGTAAGATGATCCTGCAGGAAGCTGCCGGCGTGTTCCGACAGGTGCTGGCTGCGCAGCTCCCGGGCAATCTTCTCGCAGATGATCTCGGTCAGTTGGAAGGCCCGACTTTCTGCCTCTTCTTTTTTTCCCTGACGGAGCAAAATCCCCACCTCCGGCAATTTTTTCAGCTGCCGGCAGCAGTCGTCTGCCAGGGGATCCGTTTCCGCCATGTCGGAGAGACTGCGGAAAGCCCATTTATAAAATGGTGTATAACGGCGGCGAAGCAGATGGATCATGGAAATCGCCGCCTCTGCAAACCGGCTCATGGCGAAAAGGACAGCCACTTCATCTTCCCGTCGGATCAGCCGCAGCAGATTATACTGACCGGCCTGCGAAACCACAGCCGCCCGGGCTGCGATCTTTTTTCGCCGGATATCCTCCGGATAGAAGGAGGAAAGAAGACTTCGCATCGAATCAAACTCGCTGCAGCCGGTCTGCCAGATCTGTCCGTTTGTGGCAGCCGCCAGAGCAGATTCCGGCAGAAACAGCCAGTCCAGAATCGTTTCGGGAACACCGGTAAATCGGCTGTAAAACTCACTGCAGCCCATGACTCCGAGACGATCCCCGGCGATGATGTTTTCACAGGTAAACCCCTGAAAACTGTCTGGAAGCTGACGGTAGACAGCCTGCAAGGCCGTACCGAAAGCCTGAAAATCCGCATCGGACAGAAATACGCAGAATCCCGGTGCAAAGTCATGATCCTGGGAGATCCCATCGTCATAGCCGAAGCATTGAGATCCTTCGCCGACCAGACCGATGGAAAGACGGGAAGCAAGCCCCGGATCCAGCTGATCCGCAGCTTCCAGAATACGGCTGCCGAAGGCATCGTAGTATGCTCTTGATAAAGCAAGCCCCTTCACAGGCCGATCCTTTCCATGATGGAAGCCGCTTTCGCACGGTATTCCTCCGCCTCTGCCTGCCGACCCATCTTTTCCAGACAGTCCGCCAGGTTGCTGCTGAGGATTGCATAGCTCTGGTTCTCTTCTCCATAGTCCCTGGCATTGAGTTTCAGTGCAGTTTCCATCAGAGCCGCAGCCTTTTCCCAGTTTTCTTCCCGGAAGTAGATGGCACCCAGGGTGCTGACCGCACCGGCATAGTGAACATCCGTGTCACCACTTTCGGCAATAAACAGATCCAGCGCCTTCTTTACTGTAACTTTGGCTTCTTCCAGACGATCCATGGCCAGATATACATTGGCCAGGTTGGAATAGGTCACTGCCACATCGATTTCGCTGTCATCCAGCGCCTTCAGAATATAGAGGGCGTCGTTGAGGCTTGTCTCCGCTTCCTCGTAGTGCCCCAGATCCATGCAGAGAAAACTCATGTTATTATATAATGTGGCAAGCCGGTAATCCATGGCGAAGCCTGCACTGGAGAAGATGCCGGCGGCTTCCGTATCCAGTTCCAGCGCTTTTGGAACATCACCCATCATGGTGTAAGTCGTAGCGTAGTTGACCAACGTGGTTCCGTGGTGTTCCGTGCCGTCCAGCCCCAGATCGTGGATGCACTGCAGCGCTTTTTCATACAGAGGAATGCCCTCATCATAGCGGGAAAGGGCGCGGTACAGGCCGCCCAGCTCGTTGCAGATGGAGATAATGGCACCCGCATCACATTCTTCTTCTGCCTGTGCCAGACTGTCCTTCATATATGTTTCAGCCTCATCGATTTTTTTCTCCATGAGGAGCTGGTCTACCTGATAAAAAAATCCATTCATATCCATACTATTTTCTCCTTCTTGGTTCGAAATCCGAACCGTTTTCTTCCATAAATTCTAAGAATATAATACCTCAAAAGAACCGCAGGAAACAACAGAAAAAAGTCAATTTCTGAAACATTTTACATAGAACGTACTCCAGCCATGCCGGACACCGTGGAAGATGCCATGTTTGGCGAAGTGGTAAATGGGTAAAAAATATACAGGTATGTCAGGTAAAAACGGAAAGCAACGAAAAGAAAGAGGGCAGAAACAATGAGTGAAACGATGGAAGTTTTATTAAATCGCAGAAGTGTTCGAAGCTATAAGCCGGACATGGTGCCAAAGGAAATCATTGAGCAGATCGTAAAGGCAGGCACCTATGCACCAACCGGCATGGGAAAACAGGCGCCGATCATCCTGGCAGTCACCAACCGGGAAATCCGCGACCGGCTCTCGGCCATGAATGCAAAGATTATGGGTGCTGAGGAAGGAACGGATCCGTTCTATGGAGCACCGGTGGTTCTGGTGGTGCTGGCGGACAAGTCGATCCCGACCCATGTGTATGACGGCAGTCTGGTCATGGGCAATCTGATGCTGGCAGCCAGCGAGCTGGGCATCGGCAGCTGCTGGATTCACCGGGCCAAGGAAGAATTCGAAAGCGAAGAAGGCAAGGCAATCCTGAAATCCCTTGGCATTGAAGGCGAGTATGAGGGAATCGGACACTGCATTCTGGGATATGCAGACGGGCCGGCGGGAGAAGCCATTCCGAGAAAGGAAAACTACGTTTATTATGTAGAATAGTCGTAAAATAGTGAAAATGCAACCGGCGGTTGACGAATTTCCAATGGTAATTGGTAGTTGTCAACCGCTTTTTATGTTATACTGAGAGCAGAAAACAGGCCAGGTGCACCAATGGCTGAATGGATGAAAGATCAATGAATGAAGAATGAATAACGGAGGATTTCGATGAATTTAGGGGATAAAATCATGACCCTGCGCAGAAAGCAGGGATGGTCACAGGAAGAACTGGCGGGACTCTGCCAGGTGTCGCGGCAGTCCGTATCCAAATGGGAAAGCGGCCAGTCGGTGCCGGATCTGGACAAAATCCTTGTGCTCAGCCGGATTTTTGGTGTCAGCACAGATTTTCTGCTGAAGGAAGAATATGAGAGAGAAGAAATCGCAGCGAAAACGGAAATTGTGGCGGAATCTGCGGAACCGTATCCGGATGAGACAGAGGAGATGAATCATGAAGCGGTCGTCGCGCGGCGGCGAATCGGCAGGGAGGAAGCTGCTGACTTCCTGGAGCATGAAGCAAGCTGGGCATCCAGAATGGGATTTGGCGTGATGATGTGCGTTCTCTCGCCGGTTTTGCTGATTGAACTGGGCGGTCTGGGGAGCTGCGGTGTGATTCCGCTGGATGATAACCAGGGCGGCCTGATCGGTCTCATTTGCCTGTTCCTGATCCTGATCTGGCCGGTCATGACCTTTATCCGTTACGGTATCGCGGAGCGGGAGTATGCATATATTACGGAAGGCCGGTTTGCCCTGGCATACGGAGTGGACGTTCAGATCCAGCAGCAGAGAAAGGTGTATCAGCCGGTATTTACCAAAAACATCACCTTCGGCGTGACACTCTGCCTGATTTCCGTGATTCCAATCCTGATCGGCGCATTCTGGGAAAAGGACGTGTTTGAGATTCTGGCAGTTGGATTTCTGCTCATCGTGGTTTCCTTTGCGGTTTACCTCTTTGTCAGTGCTGCCATTACCTGGGGCAGTTACGACCGGCTTCTGAAGGAAGGGGATTATGATCCGAAGACCGGTGAGAATTCTCTGGCAGGAAAGATTGGTGCCATCTTCTGGCCTCTGACGGCTGCCATTTATCTGGCATGGAGTTTCCTGTCCAGAGACTGGCATATCACCTGGCTGGTATGGCCGGTGGCAGGTTGCGTTTTCGCAGCGATTTCTGCAGCATGCAGGATCGGGGAAAAGGAATAAAAAAAGGCAGCAATGCGGAAATGCAGAGCTGCCTTTTTCTTTCAGATTGTGACGAACTGTTACAGAACCAGGGATGGTGCGGAGTATACCCGTGCACCCAGTTCGTTATCCAGCATGTACAGGCTCTTCGGATCGCCGCCGAACAGCTCAAACTTTTTGATCAGACCTTCGGCGTTGGTTTCTTCTTCGCCCTGTTCTTTGACGAACCAGTCCAGGAACTGCATGGTACGGAAATCCTTCACGAAGTATGCAGCGTCATAAATGGTGTGAATCAGGCTGGTCACATACTGCTCGTGCTTCAGGCCTTCTTCCAGAACGACCTTGGCACTGGTCAGAGCAACTGCCGGCTTGTCGATGGCTTCCAGGACAACCTTTTCACCGTTGTTCTGCAGATACTGTACGAAGAGCATGGCGTGATCACGTTCTTCCTGTGCCTGGATCTTGTACCAGTTGCCGAAGCCGTCCAGGCCTTCATCATAATAGTAGTTGGAAAAATCCAGATACAGATAGGCGGAATAGAGTTCCTTGTTTACCTGCTGGTTTAATAATTCTACGACTTTTTTGTCAAGCATTGTTATGTACCTCACTTTCTTATTCTTGTCCTTTTTTACGAACCAGTTCGATGGTTTTCTTGCCGGTCAGAGGATCGATCGTTACATGGCTGCCAGAACTTCATTCATAATCTGTTCCAGCATTTCTCTGCAGCCGCCGCATTTATTGCCTGCGTTGGCAGCTTCGCAGAGATCTTTCAGATTGTCGATGTGTTTTTCTCTGACAATGTCTTCGATTTCTCCGCGGGTTACTTTCCGGCAGGGACAGACGACATATTCTCTTGCTGTTTTATCCATTGCTTTATTCACGCCTCCTCACATAACATATATGAAATACTATACCACGTTTTCACGAAAAACACACGAAGAAAATGGGGTTTTTCTGTTTTGATTTGTGACAGAATGTGGTAGAATAGTAATGCTGGCCGGGCAGGTGTAAAAATACCGGCTATGGGAAATTATGAAGAAAAGAGATGAACGAAATGATTAAAGTAGACATTTTTTCCGGTTTTCTGGGAGCCGGCAAGACGACGCTGATCAAGAAGCTGATCGATGAAGCATATAAAGGGGAAAAGCTGGTTCTGATTGAAAACGAATTCGGTGAAATCGGTATTGACGGAGGATTCCTGAAGGATGCCGGCGTGGAGATCAATGAAATGAATTCCGGCTGTATCTGCTGCAGCCTGGTAGGGGATTTTGGCCGCGCACTGCAGCAGGTCATCGAGCAGTTTGCGCCGGAACGAATCTTAATTGAACCATCCGGTGTAGGCAAGCTGTCAGACATCATTGAGGCAGTGGAAAATCTCCATTTGGATCATGTCCAGCTCAATGGCTTCACCACGGTGGTCGATGCCAAGAAGGCGAAGATTTACATGAAGAATTTCGGTGAGTTCTTTAATAATCAGGTAGAACACGCCAGCTCCATCATTCTCAGTCACACGGCAGGTATGGATGAAGAAAAGCTGGCAAAGGCTGTGGACATGCTGCGGGAGCACAATCCCCATGCAACGATTATCGCCACCGACTGGGAGAAACTGAGCGGTAAGCAGATTCTGGATGCCATGGAAAAGAAGGATACCATCGAGGAAGCACTGCATCATCTGGAAGAAGAACATGAGCATGAGCATCATCACGACCATGATCACGATCACGACGATCACTGCTGCTGCGATCATGACCACGACCATGATCATGAACACGAACACCATCATGACCACGAACATGAACACCATCATGACCATGACCACGAACATGACGATCACTGCTGCTGCGGCCATGACCACGATCATGATCATCATGGCCATCACCATGCAGATGAAATCTTCGACAGTATCGGCTTGGAGACCACGAAAAAGTTCACAAAGGAAAAGATCACTGCAGCACTGGAAGCGCTGGAAGATGAGCATACCTACGGACAGATTCTCCGTGCGAAGGGCATCGTGGAAGCGGAAGACGGAACCTGGATTCACTTCGACTATGTACCGGGCGAACCGGATGTGCGGACAGGCAGTGCAGGCATCATCGGACGTCTCTGTGTCATCGGTGCAGGCGTAGATCAGGAAAAAATCCATCAGCTGTTTGAAGTATAGGGTGTGCCGTTATGATGAGCATGAATGATATGAAAAACAAAGCCGGGCAGAAGGAGATTCCGGTTTACCTGTTCAGCGGGTTTCTGGACAGCGGCAAGACCACCTTCATTCAGGGAACCCTGGAAGACCCGGCATTTCAGAATGGAGAAGAACGTACGCTGGTTCTGCTTTGCGAAGAAGGGGAAGAAGAACTCCACCCGGCGAAATTCGCGGCAGAAGGCGTGAAAATCGTCACGATAGAGGAAGAAGAGGAGCTGACCGCAGCCTACCTTTCCCGGCTGGAGAGAGAGTATGATATCGACCGGGTCATCGTGGAATACAACGGGATGTGGATGCTGGACCGGTTCTATGGAGAAATGCCGCCAAACTGGGTCGTGTATCAGGAAATGTGCCTGGCAGATGCCACCGTTTTTCTGACCTATAACGCCAATATGCGAAACCTGGTTTTCGATAAGCTGAAGTCGGTGGAAACCATCGTATTCCGCAATTTCACCCGGGATATGGACAAGATGGAATACCATAAGATTGTCCGTGCGGCCAGCCGCAGGGCGGAAATCATCTATGAATACGGGGAAAACGACATCGAATTTGATAACATCGAAGATCCGCTGCCGTTTGATCTGGATGCGCCGGTCATCGAAATCGAGGACCGGGATTATGCCCTCTGGTACCGCGATATTACGGAAGAAGAACCGAAGTATTATGATAAGACCATTCGTGTGAAGGGCAGAAGCCTGCTGGGCGGCGGTCTTGCCGATGATGAATTTGTCATCGGACGTCACATCATGACCTGCTGCGTGGAGGATATCCAGTTTGGTGGTCTGGTTGCCAAATATGACAAGGCGCAGAGCCTGGATCACGGCGGCTGGGTCATCATGACTGCAACGATCCGAAAGGAATATAACAAAATGTATGAGAGTGAAGGACCGGTCTTCCACGTGCTCGATCTGGAAAAGTGCGAGCCGCTGGAAGACGAAGTGGCCACCTTCTTCTGATATGCGCACATAGACGCACATAGAAATGAAAAAGCCCCTCCGAGGAAAAATTCGCGGAAAGGGGCTTTTGTTGTTCCTGAAATCAGGTTCCGGAAGAAGGAATGTACGGAAGGATGCTTTCATCATAATACTACATTTACTTTAGTGTGCAAAAGAGCTTTCGAAGTACTCCTGACAGAAAACGGCTGCGAAAGCTGTCAGAACCGTCGTGATCCTTCTCAGAAAAAACAGGAAGATCTTCCGGATGCTCCAGATAATATTGCTGGACGGAAACCGGATGGCTGTTTTCGGAACGGACACGAATATAATTCCCGTCCGGCATCAGACGGCGGGCTTTCACATTGTCGGAAAGTAGTACCTGAAGATACCGGTTGAACCAGCTGCGAATCTCAGGATCTTCCACCGGGCAGGCGACTTCAACCCGGCGTGTCTGGTTGCGTGTCATGATGTCAGCGGATGAAATATAGAGCTGCTGGTGTGTTCCGGTGCCGAAGGAATAGACCCTGGAATGTTCCAGAAAGCGTCCGACAATGCTGGTGACTATGATATTTTCCGTTTTGCCGGGAATCCCGGGGATCAGACAGCAGATACCGCGTATGATCAGATCAATACGTACGCCTGCACAGGATGCCTCCATCAGTTTGTCAATCAGTTCCCGTTCCGTGACCGCATTGGCTTTGATGATAATCCTGCCCTGGGAGCCTTTCTCGATTTCCCTGTCAATGGCCTTCAGAATGCCTGGTTTCATGCCTGAAGGTGCGGCCAGCAGCTTTTCATGACTGGCACGCAGATTCCCTACCAGCATATTTTCAAAAAAGCTGACGGCATCCTCCGCAATGCCCGAATCGGAAGTCATCAGGCTGAAGTCTGTGTACAGAGATGCGGTTTTTTCATTGTAGTTCCCGGTTCCGATCTGAGTGATATACCGGAGACCGCGGGATTCTTTCCGGGTGATCAGGCAGAGTTTGGAATGGCATTTGAAGCCGTCCGGTCCGTAGATGATTTTACATCCTGCTTCTTCCAGTTCCTGGGCCCAGTCGATATTGTTTTTCTCATCAAAACGTGCACGCAGTTCCACGACCACGGTGACGTCTTTTCCATTTTCTGCGGCCATACATAAAGCCTTGGCCACTGCAGATTTCTTTGCCAGCCGGTAGATGGTGATGCGTATGGACTGTACCTGGGGATCTGAGGCTGATTCCCGCAGCAGCTGGAGAAAGGGTTCCATGGAATGGTAGGGATAAAACAGCAGCAGATCTTTCTCCTGAATCTGATTCCAGATGGAAACTTCACGACGCAGTCCGGAAGGCCAGGCAGGCTGATGGGGAAGGTTGTATAGGGATCGGTCACAGTCATTGAGCAGATAGGCATAGCCGGTCTTCAGAGGACAGGTACAGGTATAGCACTGATTTGGTTCCAGCCTGAGCATTTCCCGGAGCATCTGTTCCAGTCCAGGAGCTTCCCCCTGCAGCTCCAGCCGGACGGGCGCCAGCTTGTCACGGATTTTCAGCAGCCTTGCCATGTGGTTCCGGTAATCTTCTGCATCATCGTCAAACTTTTCCTCAAAGCTGAAATCCGCGTTCCGGGTGACAGAAATCACCGCGGACGAATCGATTTTATAGATTCGAAAGATTTTGCGAAGATGAGAAAGCAGTACATCCTCCGTGCGGACAAATTCCGTATTGCGCCCCGGCAGGAACAGAATCGGAGGAACGGATTCCGGCATACCGACGATACCCAGCAGGGTACGTTCATTCTCTCGATCCTTCAGCAGGGCAGCTGTGTAGAGGTTTTTATTCTTCAGATGTGGAAACGGATGGCAGCGGTCAATGATCTGCGGTGAGAGAAGCGGCCGGATCTTCTCTTTATAGTACCCCTGAATATAGGTTTTGTCCCCGTTTTTCAGATCTTCGTATGCAATTTCCCGGACGCCGGCACTTTCCAGTTCTGCTTTGAGGTCGGCATAGACCATATCCCGCAGCCGGATCATGGGACGGACGGCATCGAAAATCAGAGCAAGCTGCTGAGAGGGTGTCAGTCCGCTTTTGTTTTCCTTCTCCTTGGGCGCGACGACGGACAAATCAAAAAGACTGCCCACCCGGACCATGAAAAATTCATCCAGGTTGCTGGAAAAAATAGAAAGAAAACGGAACCGTTCCATGAGAGGAACCGAAGGATCGGCGGCTTCTTCCAGAACGCGGCTGTTGAATTTCAGCCAGGACAGCTCCCGGTTCTGGGTGTATGTTAAATCGTATTTTTTAAGACTCTGTGACAAAGGTATCCCTCCCTGACGCCGTGTTTGCTGATGCGGATCTCATCCTTGGCCAGATATCCGCTGAGTGTATTCATAATGAGAATTCCGGGAATCACAGTATGAACCCGGTCGGGGCAGTTGTTCAGGATCAGATCCCTGGTCCGGCTGTTTCTTTCCAGAAGAAGATTCGTGATCGTGGCAAGCTCTTCTCTGGAGAAAGCCCGGCAGTCCGCTTCCTTTCCGAAATAGTCATTGATGATCCGAAGTGCAGCCCGGGCAGTGCATGAAATCTGTGTTAAATCTTCATTTTTTCTTGCAGATCGTTTCATCCGTGACTATAATAAAGTCTGAGAAAGAGAAATGGAGAACATATTTTTTGAAGCGCAGGAAGCGCGGAAGGGAGAAAAAGAACATGAGAAAGACGAAAATCGTCTGCACGCTGGGACCGGCATCTTCCGAAGACGACATCATGCGGCAGATGCTGCTGGCAGGCCTGGATGTGGCCAGGGTAAACTTTTCCCATGGGGATCACGAGGGTCACGGGAAGATGATCGACCGGTTTCGCAGGGTGCGGGATGATCTGGGGAAGGCAGCAGCCGTCATGCTGGATACAAAGGGACCGGAAATCCGTACCGGCAATTTCAAAGAGGGAAAGGTCCTGCTGGAGGCGGGTCAGACCTTTACGCTGACAGCAAGAGCGGTGGACGGCGACAGCAGCTGCTGTTCCATCACATATAAAAGGCTTCCGGAGGAACTGAAGCAGGGAGACACGGTGCTCATCGATGACGGTAAAATCCGTCTGACGGTGAAGGATACCACCGCGGAAGACATTGTCTGCACTGTGGAAAACAGCGGGCCGGTGAGCAATCATAAAGGAATCAATGTGCCGAAGGTGCGGTTGTCCATGGACTATCTCAGCCCCACCGATCAATCGGATCTACTCTTCGGCATCGAAAAGGATGTGGATTATGTGGCTGCATCTTTTGTGCGGAAGGCAGACGATGTGCGGGATCTGCGCCGTTTCCTGGATCAGAACGGCGGACAGCGGATTAAGATTATCAGCAAAATCGAAAATCTCGAGGGTATTGAAAACTTCGAGGAGATTCTGGCTTTGTCGGATGGTATCATGGTCGCCCGCGGGGATATGGGGGTGGAAGTGGAGTTTGAACGGCTGCCGGGGATCCAGAAGCGATTTATCAAGCGGTGTCAGCAGAGCGGCAAGATCGTCATCACGGCAACCCAGATGCTGGAGTCCATGATCGGAAGTCCGGTACCGACCAGAGCGGAAATCACCGATGTGGCCAATGCGGTATTCGACGGAACATCTGCGGTGATGCTTTCCGGTGAAAGCGCCATGGGTAAATATCCGGTGGAAGCGGTGAAGGCCATGGCCAAAATCACGAGGCAGGCAGAGCACGATGATCCCAGATTTCTTCAGGACAGCAACACCGTAAGGCATGAAATGGATGCGGAAGATACGACCAATGCCGTGGGTCATGCAGCCTGCACTCTGGCGAAGGATATCCGCGCCGCAGCGATCCTTGCCATTACGAAGACGGGGTACACGGCCAGCCGGATGAGCAAATTCCGCCCATCCACCAGAGTGATTGCAGCAACACCGCATGTGAAAACGTTCCATCAGCTGGCTATGATCTGGGGTGTGCAGCCTGTCATGGTGGAAAATCTCCAGAATGTGGATGTGCTGATCTATCGGTGCCTGGAGGAATCCAGGAAGCTGGGACTTCTGCGCAGCGGGGATAAAGTGGTCATCAGTGCCGGTGTACCGCTGGATGTGCCGGGAAATACCAACATGATCCGCGTAGAAAACGTATAACCGGTGAAAGCGTAACAGAAAAGTGGTCAGAGAATGATTCTGGCCATTTTTTGATTGGTACATGCAAAACAGGGTTGAAATTTGTCACGCTATTTAGTATACTGATAGTATACTAAATATATCGAGAGGTGACTAAAGCATGGGCAGAGAGAATAAAAAGGAAGCAGTGGCAGCACTGCACCGGCAGCGGATCCTGAAGGCGGCGGAGAAGCTGTTTACGGAGAAAGGCTTCGAACAGACCACCATCGGAGATATTTCCGAAGCATCAGAGTACAGCCGAAGAACGATTTACGCCTATTTTGAGAGCAAGGAAGACATTCTCCATTATATTGTGGCTGCTGGACTGGGCCAGCTGGAAGAAGATCTGACGGCAGTTCTGAATCGGGATGGCAGCTTCGAGAACCGTTTTCTGGAAATCTGCCGGGCCATGCAGCGGTATAACTGCCAGTGTCCCCAGTCCGCCGGACAGGTGGCGCGGGGAAAGACTGCCGGATTACAGGATAACGCAGAACAGCTGACACCGGCCCTTCGCCAGATTCTGCAGCTTGGCAGTGAGATCAACGGAATGTTGGCAGACTTTCTGAACCAAGGTAAGCAAGAGGGAACCGTGCGCAGCGATGTAAAGGAAGAACCGTCGGTATATATCCTCTGGGCTTCCATCAGCGGCCTGCTGACCCTGACGCAGACAAAAGGTGCGTTCCTGACAGAATCCCTGGCCATGACAGAAGAACAATTTCTGGAATACGGCTTCCGGCAGATTCTCCGTTCCATTCAGGAGGTGAAACCATGACAGACCTGCTTCTTGTGACAGATTCTGTCCTGATGCTGCAGCAGGCGGTGGGAGAGATTCTGACAATTAACGAAAAGACGGCAGAATACGGGCTGACACTGACGGAGAAGCAGGCAGAGGCGCTGGCTGTCAGCCGGCAGGAAAATCTCCGGTCGGCCGGCAGGATTGAGTTCGGGGGCGGTGTCATCTGCCGTCTGGCCGAGGCCTTCTGCGATTCTCCCTATGTAAACCGGCAGAACTGGGAAGAAACTCTCCACGGTTTGCTGGAACTGTTTTATTCTTTCAAAAATGAAACCTTGGATGCGGTCAGCGACGGCGATCTGATTGCATTCATGCGGCAGGCATTTAACGGCAGCTGCGGCGGCTCACTGGAGCTTCTGGCAGATCGGGAACTGCCGGCTTTCTCAGAACAGATTCATAAAGGAGGAAAGCCATGAATTACATCGAAGCAAGCTGCCACCTGGACGAAACACGGCTCAGTCAAAGAGACTATACCCTGTCCCTGATCCGGCAGGCCTGCAGGCAGGGGATACTGACGGAAGAAGAGGTCCATGATATAAAAAGGCAGCTGCTGGAACTGGTGGCGGAACGGACAGAGGCATGGAACCATGGCGAAAGCAGTTCTGTCCGCGTCGAACAGGCACAGGATTTCCTGGAGTCGATTCTGTTCGTTATGGGAGTGCAGATGAAGACAGAACCTTCTGCAGACCGGGCACTGGAAACGTTGAAAACAGAGCCCGTGCGAATCTGTTTTGAGAAGGGAATGGAAAGGGTGAAACGCAAGATTGCCATTTCCCGCCTGCTGCAGCGGCGGATGGGGAAAAATCTGTTTTCTTCGCAAAATGTTTTCTTCCGGGAAACATTCACGGCAGGCATCGACGGTTTTTTCCGGCTGTACGATCCGGCGTTTGCGGCTCATGAGATTCATATCACGGCGGATTATCCACTCTGCGCCGGCAGGCCGGAACTGCAGGGCATCGAGTTCATCGAACAGTATCTCAGCTGCGGGGAGGCGGAAAATCTTTTTTTATGTTCTTTTGATCCGGATCGTGTGCACTGTCTTCTTACCGCACTGACACCGGGCTATGATGAGATTCCCATGAATCTGTTCGAACCGGTGTTTCTGACTGCCCTTGGTCTGGTGCTGACCGATGGTGACCCGGAGCGTCTGCATCTGACGGATGAAAATCTGCGTACTCTGTACAGAATCTTCAGCGGAAGAAACAGCGAAGAGACAGAGCGGATTCTCCGAAATGCTCTGTCAGGGCTGAATGAGACGTGTTCCATACCGAAGCTGGCAGTGGAATACGGCAGTCTGTGTATACCGTTTTTGTCTTCGAACGTGCAGAATGGGGTTTCTTATCACAGTCTTGACAAAATATTTTTGAAAATGCCTGTCAAGCGTTTCTGAAAATGTCCTGAAATTTTTTTAATATTAGCACCGGAAAA
>JBJFHL010000010.1:0-20958 GCA_051893555.1 Anaerovoracaceae bacterium | reverse complement strand
CATCAGGACATTTTCACTTTTGGTATACTAAGACATTATCACATTTGGTTCATACTGTGACGGTATTTGCAGGAATCCGTTATTACCTGACCGCAAAAAAGGAACTGGGATCTGCAGAGAAAGCACTTGAGAACGAAATGGAGAAAGAAATGGAAGAAGAGATGGATGAAGCAGCATGCGACCGGGTGGATCTGCTTCTATCCAAATCCATGATTGTTGTCGGCTGCGGCCTGATCATCAGTTTCATGTTCTTTGGCATAAACTTCGCCTTCATCGAGAGGAATGTGGAAGAACGGTGGATCCTGTTTACGGTTTCTACTGCGATTTTCGTTCTCGGCAGCTTCGGTTATCTGCGGCTGAACCAGCTGCAGGTTGACATGACCAAGCGGATCAATCCCAAGATGAAGGGCAGCGTTTATGATTTCAAATTCCATGAAAAATGGGAGGAAAGCTGTGATGAAGCAGAAAAGATGACCATTTACAAGGCGGCATATAAGGCATTTCGGACTGTAAACACCCTGTGCTCCGCCATCTGGGTGGTGCTGGCGGTGGGAAGCTTTGTCTTCCACTTCGGTCCGCTGCCTATCGTGTTGCTGACGGTCATCTGGCTTACGATGAATGCAGTGTACTACAGCGAGTCCATGCGGCTGGAGCATGGAAAAATCAATGAATAAGAGAAAGGGGTTATGACATATGGAAAAATTACCGTTCAGAGTTCTGTTCTTCAGGTTCTATGACAGAAAAATTGCCGACGGCACCATCACATTCTCACAGACGGGAATCCGAAAGAATGACTTTACCCGTCTCTGCACGGAACCCGACTTCATCCTGGACCGGGAGACGGTGGAGCGGCTCTGCAACGTCATGAAGCTGACGGATGAAGAAAGCAGTGCCCTCATGGAATCGGCCGGATATGGCCAGACGCCGGAAGACGAACAGAGATAATAGATATTTACGGAAAGGGGAATGGAATCAATGAGTCTGATTGTATCACATCTTCACAAAACCTACGGCGAGAAAACCGTGGTGGAAGACCTGAGCTTTGAAATGAAAGAGCCGGGCGTGTATGCTTTGCTGGGAACCAACGGGGCCGGAAAAACCACATCGATTCGCATGATGCTGGGGATGCTGGCAAAAGACGGCGGAGAAGTGCTGTGGAACGGCGGTCCGCTGCAGACGGAAACCTGCAATGTGGGCTATCTGGCAGAGGAACGGGGACTGTATCCCAAGTACAGTCTGATGGACCAGCTGCTGTATTTCGCCAGACTGCGGGGTGTACCGCAGACGGAGGCGAAAGAGCGGATCCGTTACTGGGCAAACCGTCTGGAGGCAGAGGAATATCTGTATGCGGACGCGGCCCGTACGGCAGAAAATCCGGAAGAAGAACGTGGTGAAGAAGAAGGAAACAGAAAGCCCCGGAAAAAAGCCCGCGCCTTCAAGCCGAAGCTGGCAGACCAGTTGTCCAAGGGAAACCAGCAGAAGATTCAGTTTATGATTGCACTGATTTCCGATCCGGAGCTGATTATTCTGGATGAACCGCTGTCCGGACTGGATCCGGTCAATACGGATCTGTTCAAGGGAATCATCCGGGATGAGATCAACAAGGGAAAATATCTGATCATGTCCAGTCATCAGATGGCCACCGTGGAAGAATTCTGCAGCGATATTACCATTCTGGACCGGTCCCGCGCCGTGCTGCAGGGGAACCTGAATGATATCAAGAAAAGCTACGGCCGGGTCAACCTGCATCTGAAGACCGAGAAGGACGCGGCACCATATATTGCGGCATGCGGCGCACAGCTCCTGACAGAAAAAGAGTATGAATACCAGATCCGGGTCAGCGGTGAGGCCCAGGCCAATCAGCTTCTGGGTGCACTGATCACTGCCGGCGTGCCGGTCATCACCTTTGATTTGCGGGAGCCGTCGCTCCATGAGATCTTTGTGGAAAAAGTGGGTGACAGACATGGGGAATAGACTGACAGGTGCAGGAATGGTGTACCGGTTCACCCTGCAGCAGATCATGAAAAGCAAGTCGAACCGGGCGGTTTTCGGCATTCTGCTGGCGGCAGCGGCGCTGATCATTCCGGTGGCAGGGCTGTTTCTCGGCAGCCGCAGCGGCGGGGAGGTCAGCAGTTATGTGGATGTTTCCACGGTGGAAGAATACCTGAACGGCGGGCGGGTGGGCTTTGACACACGGTACGGCATTCAG
This sequence comes from Anaerovoracaceae bacterium, assembly GCA_051893555.1. GTDB lineage: Bacteria > Bacillota > Clostridia > Peptostreptococcales > Anaerovoracaceae > RGIG7179. Next base: position 18,749 of record JBJFHL010000010.1, on the reverse strand, counting down.
TACGGGTATTCCATCGTGGCCATGATCATCTGCGTGTTCTCCGTCACATATATTGTTCGGGCCATTGTGGAAGAGAAGGTTTCCCGGCTGGTGGAGACGCTGATGGTCAGCGTCCGTCCCATGGCGCTGGTTCTGGGCAAAATCCTTGCGGTCATGACCTTTATGTTCACCATGCTGCTGGCGGTGCTGGGGGTTTTCGGACTCTCATATACCATCAGCGGAAGACTGATGGACGTTTCCTTTGTCTCCCGCCTGTTGGCGTCCATGGGCATATCCATGGATCTGCTTCACCTGGGGCCCGGGGCACTGCTGGTGACGCTGGTTTCCCTGGTGCTGGCCTATTGCTTCTTTTCTCTGCTGGCCGGTCTGGCGGGGGCGGGCTGTGCCAACATGGATGAAATCGAAAGTGCCAACATGTCTGCCATGATGGCCATCCTGGCGGGATATCTGGTATCCTGTATCGGCTTCGGTCTCAGCGGCGGTCCGCTGACCATGGTACTGGCCATCTGTCCGGTGGTTTCGGCCTTTACCGTGCCGGCCTTCTATGTGTTCGGCGATATCGGCATGGGAGCAGTAGCTGTCAGCTGGCTGGTGGAGCTGGTCTGCGTTCTGATGCTGCTGGTTCTTTCGGCAAGGGTATATGATCAACTGATTCTATACCGGGGAAGCAGACTGAAATTCCGAAAGATACTGGCCATGGGCACAGGTCGCGGCATTTCGGCAGAAAGCGCCGGGAAAAGAAGCCGGAAGGGAGGCGCTGTGAAATGAAGAAGGAACTGAAAGGATTCACCAAAATCTTTGCATTTACGTTCCGGCAGCAGGTATGCCGTAAAGGCTATCTGATCACAACTATTCTGGTGGCGCTGCTTTGTCTGCTGATTCCAGCAGGGGTCATGACGGGTTCGGCCTGGTCAGACCGGGGAGAAAACGGGAACCAGTCGGAACCGGAGAACGTGGTGCAGGAAGAAGAAAGTCCGGATGGGGAAGAAAGCACGGAAGAGATAGAAAATGCAGAGCACGAAATGACAGAGGTCTCTTCCGCGGTGAAGAAAATCTTCGTCGTCAACCGTACAGGAGAAGAAAGGTTCAATGCAGAAGCGTTGGGAAGCTTTGATTTTGGAAGTGTTCTGGAAATGGAGCTGCCCCGGATCCGCTGGATGGAATATGGAGAGGACTTCGAGAAGGCAAGAGAGGACAGCGCGGGAACGAGTGATACACTGCTTCTTGCTGCAGACCGGCAGGGAGATACCTTTGTACTGCATCTGCTGTATCCCGATGGCAGCACACTGACAGAGGAGGATACCTGGGCGCTTTCTGACGGATTGTCAGCCTATGGAGATATTACGGCGTCAGTTATGAATGAAGCAGCAGCCTTTCGAGGCGGAGAAGATGGCGCAGACGGCGCGACAGCCGGCGCAAACGGTGCAGTGACAGATGGAACTGCAGCGGACGAGGAAAGCGAAGCAGGCGCGGAAGACCCGCTGGATGAAATTCGTTTTGTACTGGGTATGGTGATCCCGTACCTGAACATCATGGTGCTCTATTTCTTTGTTCTGCTTTACGGACAGGGCGTGGCCCAGAGTGTCATTACGGAGAAGACTTCCAAGCTGATGGAATTCTTCCTGATTTCCGTCCGACCGTCGGCCATGATTCTGGGGAAACTGACGGCAGTCTGTCTCAGCGGCGTCATTCAGCTGTTCAGCTGGATCCTGGCGCTCATGGCAGGGTTTGGCCTGGGAAGTCTGGGTGCGAAGGCCATAAATCCGGAAACGGATATGCTGGTGCTGCGGCTTCTGCAAAGCTTCGGTTCCTTGACAGAAGGCATGTTTTCCGCAGGAGGCGTGGTGCTGGCTCTGGCTATGCTGCTGACCGGCATGCTGCTTTACTGCTCACTGGCAGGGATCGGCGGTGCTATCGCAGGCAAACCGGAGGATCTGTCTTCCACCAACGTGATGTTTACACTGATCCTCATCGGCAGCTTCTTTGCCTGCCTGCTGGCAGGCGGGCTGGACGGTTCCGGCAATGCAGCCGGATGGCTGGACTGGCTTCCGTTTACTGCGGTGATGGTGACCCCTGCAAGAATTCTGCTGGGAAGCATTTCTCTGGCAAAGGGAACCGGATGCCTTCTGGTGAGCCTGACGACGGCGCTGGTGCTTACTATCCTGGCCGGACGGCTGTATAAACAGATGGTTCTGTATAAGGGAAGTCTTCCGGGGCCGAAAAAACTGCTGGAACTACTGAAACAGTAAGAAAGGAAGATCGCGAATCCAAAATAAAAAGAGCGCTGCCGGCCAGGCAGCGCTCTTTTGGCATCCCGGAGAATGCCGGTGAAGGTAATCGATTGGTTAAATCCGTTATTGTTGCTTGTAAGATGATATTTCCGGTATTTCCTAGAAGAATAATCCCCATGCCAGGAAGCCCAGGCATGCGATAATTCCGGTGTACAACAGGATTACTACCAGATAACCCATTACATTTCTTGCAGACAGTCCGGCAATACCCAGAGCAGGCAGAGCCCAGAACGGCTGAATCATGTTAGTCCACTGGTCACCCCAGGCAATGGCCATAGCAGCTCTGCCGTATTCGATGCCCATTTCTGTAGCAGCAGGCATTACGATCGGAGCCTGTACAGCCCACTGACCACCGCCGGATGGTACGAAGAAGTTGATGATACCTGCGGACAGGAAGGTCAGTACCGGGAAGGTGACATCGTTGGAGATGTTTACGAAGAAGTCAGCAATGATGCCTGCCAGGGAAACACCGTCTCCGTTCTTGGCAACCATCAGGCCCATGATACCAGCATAGAACGGGAACTGCAGAAGGATACCTGCAGCACCTGCAGCAGCTTCACCGATGGCATCCACATATCTTCTCAGGTCACCATGGAGCAGAATACCCAGGAACATGAAGATCATGTTTACGATGTTCAAACCTAAGGTGAATCCCTTCGTAACGAAGTAGAATACGATGTAAGCGAAGCCGAGAACCAGTGTAATGATCCATAAGATCTTGCTGTGCTCGATCTTTTCTGCCGGAGTATCAATCTTGTATTCCTTTTCTGCTTCTTCCTGCAGAACTGCCGGATCTACCAGAATGGTATTTTCCTTCGTAGGATGCATTGCATAGTTGATCAGCGGCATGGTGATCAGAATGATGATACACATAGCCAGGTTCATCGGGTGGAACAGAGTTTCGCTGGTCGGGGCAGTGTACTCTACATCCAGAATGGTGGTGGTGCTTGCCAGCTGCAGAGGAATGGAACCGGACAGACCAGCATGCCAGATAACGAAGCCGGAATATGCGGCAGCGATCAGCAGCGGATAGTCCACATCCTTTACACGGCGGGCAACTTCCTTGGCCAGCAGAGCACCGGCGATCAGACCGAAGCCCCAGTTGAGCCAGCAGCAGATGGTGGACACGAAGGTTACGATGATGATTGCACTCTTCTTGTCATGTGCTGTGGAAGCGATGGCACCCAGTGCCTTCTTGCAGACCGTAGCAGATGCCATGGCGGAACCGAGTACCAGAACTAGAGCCATCTGCATGGAGAATGCAAGCAGTCCCCAGAAACCGGAATCCTGGCCCCAGGCCTGTACCAGCTGCAAAGGACCCTGCTGAGTACCGAGCATGGAAGCGATGAATACCACGATCGTCAGAATGATTGCGAATAAAAACGGGTCAGGCAGCCAGCGGTTTACGACGCGCACGCAGCCATTTGTAAATTTTTTAAACATAACATTACCTCCTGTTGCATCCTGTAATAAGGATGCAAAATATACCTTCATAGAGCATTGTAATCCTGTGTTAATAATTTGTCAAGTTTTACACGCTTGAATAAATGAAAAAAATGTAGAAAATTCTTAAAATTATTAAGCGATATCCACACAAAGAAAAAGACTGCTTCCGAAGCCGGAAGCAGTCTTTTGATCGCATTCAGATTTAGAAGAAGTAAGCCCAGGCTACGAAGCCAAGACATGCGATGATTCCCACATAAATGGTGATGACCACCAGGTAGCCCATAATATTTCTGGCAGAAAGACCTGCGATACCCAGGGCAGGCAGGGCCCAGAACGGCTGAATCATGTTGGTCCACTGGTCACCCCAGGCAATGGCCATGGCTGCCCGGCCATACTCGATGCCCATTTCTGTAGCGGCCGGCATGACGATCGGCGCCTGCACCGCCCACTGGCCGCCGCCGGAAGGCACGAAGAAGTTGATGATACCTGCGGACAGGAAGGTAAGCACCGGGAAGGTGACATCGTTGGAGATGCTTACGAAGAAGTCCGCAATGATGCCTGCCAGAGAAATACCATCCCCGTTTTTTGCAACCATCAGGCCCATGATACCGGCATAGAACGGGAATTGCAGCAGGATACCTGCCGCCCCGGAAGCTGCGTCACCGATGGCATCCACATACCGGCGCAGATCCCCATGCAGAAGGATCCCGATAAACAGGAAGATCATATTTACGATATTCAGCCCCAGCGAAAATCCGTTGACGGCGAAGTAATAGATGATGTAAGCAAAGCCCAGTACCAGGGTGATGATCCACAGGATCCGGCTGTGTTCAATCCTTTCTGCCGGCGTGTCGATTTTATATTCCCGCTCTGTTTCCTCTTCCAGAGAGGCGGGATCTACCAGAATCGTCTGTTCTTTGGACGGGTGCATGGCATAGTTAATCAGCGGCATGGTCAGTAAAATGATGATGCACATTGCCAGGTTAGCCGGGTGAAAAATCGTATCACTGGTCGGCGCAGAATACATGACGCCCAGAATTTCCGTTCCGCCGGACGCCCCCATCAGCAGAGGGATGGAACCGGACAGACCGGCATGCCAGATGACGAAACCGGAATACGCAGATGCGATCAGCAGCGGATAGTCCACATCCTTTACATGACGTGCAACCTCTTTGGCCAGCAGGGCGCTGGCAATGAGGCCGAACCCCCAGTTAAGCCAGCAGCAGATGGTTGCCACGAAGGTGACGATGAGAACAGCGCTTTTTTTGTCATGGGCAGCAGAAGCGATGGCACCCAGTGCACGCTTGCAGACTTTGGCGGACGCCATGGCGGAACCGAAGACCAGAACCAGAGCCATCTGCATGGAGAAGGTCAGCAGTCCCCACAGACCGCCGTCACCACCCCAGGCATTGACCAGTTCAATGGGATTCTGCCTCGTTCCGATCATGGACGAAACAAACGTGACGATGGTCAGAATGATTGCGAATAAAAACGGGTCCGGCAGCCAGCGATTCACAATCCGGACGCAGCCGTTGGTAAATTTTTTAAACATATGTAGCCCTCCTTCATTCCTTGGTATATGAATCTGTCTTCATCATATGTGAAGAGTTTGTCAATTTCAATACCGACAGAGGCTTCTTGACAGCGGCTTAGCGTAACGGCCGCCAATTTTGGCGAAGACGAAACAAAATCCGCCCGGCCGGCGGGTACGGCGTGTCGGGAACAGACGGTGTGCGGATTGACAGGAAATGGTCTTTGCGATAAGATGGAAGAGAAAACAAGCAGAAAAGGAGAAAAGGCCAAAATGGCGGAACAGAAAAACACAGCCGCAGAGACGGCGCTGAAAATACTGATGGAAGCAGCGGATTGTCTGGCGCAGGACTGCACAGAAATTCGCAGGGATCTGCACAGATATCCGGAAACCTGCTGGACAGAGTACCGGACCACCTGTCAGGTGGTTCGCTATCTGGAGGCTGCGGGCCTGACAGCGGCGCTCGGAAAAGAAATCATAGATGAAGGAAATGTTCTGGATTTTCCTTCGGAGGAAAGTCTGACTTCTCACAGACTTCGGGCTCTGGCGCAGGGTGCGGACCCGGCCATTCTTCGACGGGTCGAAGAAGCCGGTGGCTACACCGGGGCCGCCTTCGAGATCGAAGGCGGCCGGCCGGGTCCGACCGTGGCATTTCGGTTTGATATGGATGCATTGCCGGTGGAGGAAACGGAAGACGGCAGCCATGCGCCCAATCAGCAGGATTTCCGATCAAAGAATCCGGGGTGCATGCATGCCTGCGGCCACGACGGACATACCGCCATGGGTATGGTGCTGGCCAGGATCCTGCAGGAAAACCGAAAACTGCTGAAAGGTAAGATCAAAGTGATTTTCCAGCCGGCAGAGGAAGGCGTCAAAGGGGCCCTTGCCATGGTGGAAAGCGGCATTGTGGATGACGTGGATGTGATGCTGGGAATGCACATTTATCCGACGGAAAAAGAATGTCCGGCGCTGGCCGGTACACAGACCGGTCTTCTGGCCACCACCAAGTGGGGCGTGACATTTACCGGGAAACCGTCCCATGCCGGCGGTGCGCCGCAGGATGGACATCATGCAATCCTGGCTGCCGTGACAGCAATTTCTGCCATGAACGGATTTTTGCAGGATGGCAGAGGATCCTCGAGACTGAATGTGGGAACCATCAGCGGCGGAACCGCACGAAATGTGGTTCCGGCAAGCTGTACCTTTCAGGCAGAAACAAGAGGAGCGGAAACAGCGGTGGAGGCAAGGCTCTTTGACAGGGCCAGGGCCTGTGTCAAAGCAGCCGCAGAGATGTATGAATGCAGCTGGGACATGGAAATCACAGGAAAGAGCCCTGCCGGAGGCGGGGATGCAGAACTGGCAGCAAAAATTGCGGCGGCAGCGGAGCAGATGGTGCCGGAGATCCGGTGGTCGCAGGAGATCCAGGTCAACACGGGAACGGCCGATGACTTCTGCTTTTTCCTGGACCGGGTGAGAAGTCACGGCGGCAGCGGAAGCTATATGGCACTTCTGGGAAATTTATCAGATGGTCTGCACAGCAGTCATTACGATTTCGACGAAAGTCTGCTGCCGGCAGGGGTGAAAACCTGTATTGCGGCGCTGACACTGACCGGAAGCCTGTGATTGCAGTCACTGACCGAAATTTCTGATTTGAGCCCGGGAAAAATGAAAGGAATATAAAATGAATGTATATGTACCATTTCTCTGCCTGGCCCTGGGGGCAGCCATCAACTGGAAAGGCCTGCCGCAGCCGTTACTGACCTGGTTCGACCGGCTGATGAATCTGGCTCTGGTGGTGCTTATGGCGGTCATCGGCATCAACATCGGGACCAGTGAGGAAGTGATGGGTAACCTGGGACGGATCGGTGCAGGCTGCCTGCTGATTTCCCTGGCCGCCATCTGGTGCAGTGTGGGCCTGGTAGTGCTTTGTGAAAGGACCGTCATGCCCCTGGAAAAAATCCGTCTTCAGGTAGCTGCAGAATCTGCCGGCGCCATGCAATGTGCCGGTTCTGCAGAATCTGAAGGGGACGGGAAAAGCGGTTTTTCGCCGCTGGTTCTGGTGATGCCCGGTTTTATTCTGGCGGGGATTCTGGCAGGCTGGCTTCTCCTTGGCGGTCATGAAGCAGCATGGCTGGATACGGCGCTGACCGTTTCTCTGGTCTTCCTGTACACCGGCGTTGGTGTCAGCCTGGCCTCCAATAAAAGCGTCTTTGGATACATACGAAAGCTGGGATTGCGGATTTTGTTCCTTCCCCTGGCGATTTTTCTCGGATGCATGTTGGGCGGCTTTCTGGCGGGCCTGGTTCTGGGAGTGCCGACTGCCTGGTCGGTAACCAGTGCAAGCGGCATGGGATACTACAGTCTGACGGGGGCATTTATGACGGAAACCTGGGGAATCGAAGCGGGTACCTATGGATTTATCGTCAACGTGTCGCGGGATGTGTTTACGGTGCTGCAGCTGCCGGTCCTGATCCGGATCAGCAAGGGAAGTCCCATTGCCAGCGGTGCGGCAGGCTGCATGGATACCATGCTGGTGCCGGTAAGCCGGTATGTGGGGCCGGAGCTGTCTCTGGTGGCGCTGATCAGCGGAACGATTCTGACCTTCGTGGTACCGGTGTGGCTGCCGGTGGCCGCAGGGTTGTTTGTATAAGATACTTTTGGAGGAGGAACTGAAAATGATTGAAATAAAAAAAGCACTGCCGGAGCAGCTGGACCGGCTCATTGAGATTGAACAGATGGTATTTCCGCCGGAGGAGGCTGCAGTGAAGGAGACGTTTGCTTACCGGATGGAGAAGTATCCCTACTGGTTCCGCTCTGCGAAGATCGGGGAAGAAATCGTAGGATATATCTGCGGGATTCCGGTGGAAGCCGGAACGGATGGAGGCATCCGTGATGCTATGTATGAGGCAGAGGCATATCCTTCCGGAGATACCTTCGCGTTCCTGGCCATCGGGGTGGACCCTGCGCAGCAGCGAAAGGGCATCGGAGAACTGCTGGTCCGGACCATTATCTTCTTATGCAGGGAAGCAGGCATGAAGCGAATCATTCTGGCCTGCAAGGAAGAAAAGCTGGACTGGTACAGCCGGTTTGGGTTTGAAAAGATGGGACCGTCGGAATCGGAGCATGGCGGTGCGGTCTGGTACGACATGGAACTGTGTCTGTAGAAGAATTGTGTATACACCACAAAAAGTACACAAAAAAACATGAAAATTAGATGAAAAAAACAAAATTCCTATTGACATTTTCCTTTATATCTGTATAATAGGCTTATGAAAAAAAAGAGACAGACGACATCTTTGGTATTGACATTTGAGACTGTCTCACATTTTCCACTATATCGCCCAACTCAAGAGGAGTCCCTGCCTGTATCTGGACTCCTCGCTCCATTTTTTGAATCAACGCGTTAAAACCAGACAGGACAAGGAAAATAATTACATTTATTACTGGGAGAAAATCACAGCTATCCACGTAAACTGTGATTTTTTTGATTTTACGTGGAAAAAATAGGTGCTCAGACATAAGATGAGGTCAATTCACTCCTTTCACAGCAATCTGAAAACCACTTTTTCGACAAGTTTCGACTTCTATCCTCATAATTCAACAGAACGATTTCTATATATTTCCATAATTCTTGCTGGCAAGTCCGTTTAGCATAGAAAAAAATCCACGTAAAATCCGAAAAAACGAAAAATACGTGGAATTAGCCTCCCCTGTTGATGGATCTGAGCCAATCGTTTATAACAAATCGATATCTGCCAGCAGCTTCTCCAGATCTTCCGGACGGGTGCTCCAGCTGGTGCAGAAGCGGACGCAGCGGTGGGTTTCGTCGGTCCGGTTCATGTATTCCACCAGATGGCCGGCGTTTTCCAGGGCCTGCAGCTGATCATCGCTTAAGATAACAAACTGCTGGTTGGTAGGACTCTCCACGAAGAACGGAATGCCTTTGGTGCGGAAGGCAGCCCGGAGAGTCATGGCATATTCTGCAGCCCGGCGGGTTTCTGAGAAATACAGCGGTTCCTCTTTCGTTCCCGGCGCGCCGCCCTGAAGAAGTACTGCAAACTGCAGCCCCATGAGCCAGCCCTTGGCCAGTACGGCGCCGCGCTGTTTCATATAGAAGCGGAAATCCCGCTGCAGCTGCTGGTTGAGGAGGACCACGGCTTCTCCGATCATGGCGCCGCATTTGGTGCCGCCCAGATAGAACACATCGGTCAGCCGGGCGATATCGGCCAGAGTCACGTCATTTGCCGGTGCGGTGAGACCGTAGCCCAGCCGCGCACCGTCCAGAAACAGATAGAGTCCGTATTTCCGGCACAGGTCGTGGATTTCCTCCAGCTCTGCCAGGCTGTACAGGGTGCCGTACTCCGACGGGAAAGACAGGTAGACCAGCTTCGGAATGGTCAGATGCTCCTGTGCCGGATCGTCATAAAACCTTGCCAGCTCCCGTTCCAGAAGAGTGGCATCCATTTTTCCATCCTCGGAAGGCAGTGCCAGCACCTTATGGCCTGTGGCTTCGATGGAGCCGGTTTCGTGGGCATGGATGTGGCCGCTTGCCGCACAGATGACGCTTTCAACTGGACGCAGGACAGCGGTGATCACCGTCAGATTGGACTGGGTGCCGCCGGACAGAAACTGGACGTCTGCATCTCTGCCATCCGGTCCGAGAAGCTGGCGGATCCGATCTGCGGCCTGGCGGCACCAGCGGTCCTGTCCGTATCCGTCGAAGCCTTCTTCGCTGCATTCTGCCAGTGCCTGTAGTACGGCCGGGTGGGCCGTGTGGTTATAGTCATTATTCCAACGTATCATAAAACGAATTCCTCCTGAAAAAATTGCATACGCATGAAACCATTGTAGCAGAAAAAACGCCGGGCGGGAAGATTTTGCGAAGAAAAAAAGACAGACTGCTTGCCAGCGCGGGACGCGGCGGGTATACTGGTTTTAGAAAGGAGTGTTATTTTGGAAAAACTGACGATTTATGAAAAACCGGTGCGAGCCAAAACCATGCTGGCCTTCACGCTGCCGTCGGTGGTGCTGATGGTGTTCACGTCCATGTATACGGTGGTGGACGGGATTGTGGTGTCTAATTTCGTGGGGAGTTTGGGGCTGTCTGCCATTAATATCGTGTTTCCACTGCTGAATCTCAATGTGGCGGCCAGTGTGATGCTGGCCACGGGGAGCAATGCGGTCATCGGGCGGATGCTGGGCGAGGGCCGGGGCAGGGAGGCCAACGGGTTTATGAGCCTGACGACAGTGGTGACCCTGGCGCTGGCGGCGGTGTTGGCAGCGGTGTTTCTGACCCTGGACGAGCCGCTGTATTATCTGCTGGGGTCGGACGATGTTCTGCTTCCTTACTGTGTGGATTACGGCAAAATCATGATTCCCGGCAGCATCTTCATGTCCATGGAGTTTCTCTGTCATTCGTATCTGGTGACGGCGGACAGGCCTCATCTGGCGCTGGGTCTGACGGTGGGCGGCGGCGTATTGAATATCGTGCTGGATGTGGTGCTGGTGGGTATGCTGGACCTGGGGGTTGCCGGGGCCGCTGCGGCTTCGGTGGCGGGGCAGTTTCTGACAGGGCTTGTGCCGTTTCTCCTGTTTTTCCGGAAGAGCATGCTGATTCATTTCACACGGCCGAAAGCGTCTTTCCGTGAGTTCATGTTCGCCATGGGCAACGGAGCGTCAGAAATGGTGGACAATCTGGCAGCTGCCCTGACGACGGCGCTGTATAATCTGCAGCTGATGCATCTGGTGGGGGAAAAGGGTGTGGCTGCGTTCAGCGCGGTGCTGTATCTGGACTTTATCTTTGTGGCGGTTTCGGCGGGGTATACTCAGGGAATCGGGCCTGTGGTCAGCTTTCATTTCGGTGCGGGCAACCGGCAAAATCTGCAGAAGCTGCTTCGTCTTTCTCTTTGCGTGTGTGGTGTGTTTTCGGCGGCTACGTTTCTTCTGGCGGAGTTCTTCAACCGACCCCTGGTGATGATCTTCGCGTCGGAGGATCCGCAGCTGGCGTCGCTGATGATTTCCGGCTTTCGGCTGCTGGCGCTGAAGTTTCTGTGCAGCGGCATGGTGATCTTCACGTCGGGCTTCTTCACGGCGCTGAATAACGGACGGGTGTCGGCGTTTCTCTCTGTCATCCGAACCTTTGTGCTGGAGGTAGGCTGTCTGCTGCTGCTTCCTGCGGTCATGGGAATTTCCGGTGTGTGGCTGGCGCTGCCGATTTCGGAGTCGGTGACGGTGGTTATCTCGGTGCTGCTGCTGGTGAAGTACCGCAGGCGGTATGGGTATTTCGGCGAGTAATTCGCCGGAACATCTGCGGAAAAATGCACTGGAAAATTTCCGGAAAAATGCAACCGGGTCCGATGAAAATCCTACTTATCTGGTGTAGGAGGTGAAAGCATGGAACGAAACGAAAGGGACGCACAGATTCTGCAGCTGTTTGAACACCGCAGCGAGGAGGCCATTTCGGCGGCTGCACTGCAGTATGGCGGACTGTGCCGTCAGATTGCCATGAACATTCTGGGAAATGCAGAGGATGCAGAGGAATGCATCAATGATACCTGGCTGGCGGTATGGAACCGGATACCGCCGGAACGGCCCCGGTCGCTGACGGCCTATCTCTGCCGCATTGTCCGGAACCTTTCGATGGATCGGCTGGATTATCTTCGTGCCGGGAAGCGGGACGCTTCTGTGACTTCGTCGCTGGAAGCCATGATGGAACTGCGTCAGGATATCCGTGTCACCGATCTTCATCTGGAGGCGGTCAGCGAGGATGTCTGCCGCAATGCGGTCAACGGATTTCTGTCCGGCCTGCCGAAGGAGATGCGGCAGGTGTTCGTGCGTCGATACTGGTTCGGGGATTCTCTGGCGCAGTTGTCAGAGCGAACCGGGTTTTCGGAAAGCAAGCTGAAATCCATGCTTCACCGTATGCGTAAAGGGCTGCGTCGGCGGCTGGAAGAAGAGGGGATTGCCATATGAAGGACAGGAAAGAACAGAAGAATCTGAATGGTCAGAAAGATTTGAAAGGTCTGGCGGATTTGATGGATCTGGCGGAGGATCGGTACATTGAAGAGGCGGCAGAGTTGGATGGTTTGTCTGGCGGGAAATCCGGTGCTGCCGGCGCGGATACAGCTTGTGCGGAGAGAAAAAAGATGTTTCGCAGAAAACGGTGGACAGGAATCGCCGCAGCTGCCGCTGCAGCCTGCCTGTGTCTGGTTCTGGCAGGCGGTCTGCTGGGCGGAGATCCGCCCAGCAGTGCAGAGGGAGATCCGCAGCAAAGCGGTGCGGCAGACCCGGGCTGGTGGATTCCGGCCATCGAACTGCCGGAACCAGAAGATGGTGTTGCTTATGATATGGTCGCCTGCGTAGTATATAAAGGGAATGTCTATGTAGGGAATACCAATGGGTATTACGGAGAAGATGCCGACCGGATCCGCGGCCTGCTGGACGAATACGTGGGAGAAGCCAAAGGAAATCTGGATGAGTGGTCCACCCAGTCGGACTACGCGGAGGAGTTGGCAGGTTCGGTGGGCGGTTCCATCTATACGCTGAAAGGGTATGATCCGGACTTTCGTCTTGCCTGTGCCGGAGAGGATGATATCCTGATTCTGGAACATCTCAACGGCATTCACGTCTATAAGGGATCAGAGATTTTTGACGACCGGCTGCATCTGGCCGAAAAAGGGAAGGCTGTTTCCTGTATTGACCATGAGACATGGTATTATGGGGGAAGGGAAGAAGATGATCCGGTTCCGGTTTCCATTGATGAAGGAGTTTGGAATGATTTCCTGAAGGAAATCAGCGAAGGAACCTTCGATGACCTGCAGCTATCCGAAATATATGGTGAAATCGCAGTCCATCTGTATGTGACCATGGAGGATGGTACGGTCAATCCGTTCCGCATCAGCCGTGACGGCTATGTGCTGTATGACGGGCTTCCGTGGTACGGTGTGAAGATCAGTGACGATATCCTGCAGGCAGTGCTGGAGGCCTGCGGCGTGGAATAAGGCATGGAATAATTAAGAAGGGTCTGCAAAGAAAAAATGACGCAAATGAACCTTTTACAGAAATTCGTTCGTTTGCGTCATTTTTGTGTAAAAAAAAACGCTTGACAGCAACATAAAATTGTACTATTGTATTAATTAAATAGTACAATAATACAAAACGTATCAAACTGAATGAAATACTTCTTTCAGATTGAAATTTCGAAAGGAGGTCCGCTGTGGATAAAAAACTGGAGGAAAACATGCCCATTTACATGCAAATTATGCATAGGGTGCAGGAGGCAGTGACATCGGGGGAACTGGCACCCGGCGACCGGATTCCGTCGGTTCGTGAAATGGCGGCAGATTTTGAAGTGAATCCAAATACCATGCAGCGTGCACTGAATGAACTGGAGCGGGAAGGGCTGCTGATTTCGGAACGGACAGCAGGCCGATTCGTGACTACGAACCGGGAAAAAATCGATGCATTGAAGCAGGAAGCAGCCGAATGTGCTGCAGATACATTTCGAAGAGAAATGGAGGCGCTTGGATTTACAGAAGAAGAGATGATGGCCTTTTTTCGCCAACGGTGCCGGAATGTAGATTCTGCGGCGTTTGAAAAAGAAAGGATTGGATAATATGAGGGAAACAGGGGGATACGGACCGGAAAGCCGACTGCGGTTGGTAGAAAATCCACCGGTGGTGGAAATTCGCGGACTGACGAAAAATTTTTCATCCGTTCGAGCATTGTGCGATGTAAATCTGGAGATTCCGGAAGGAAGGATTATCGGACTCCTGGGACCCAATGGCAGTGGCAAGACCACGTTACTGAAGATCCTTGCAGGGTTTTATGCAGAGTACCAAGGTGCTGTATTGATCGATGGATATCGGCCAGGCGCCTGTACTAAAGCGAGGGTTGCCTATCTGCCCGATAAAGATGGACTTCCGGAAACCATGGAGGTGTCCGGTATTATAAAGATCTACCGTACTTTTTTCGATGATTTTGATGAAGAAAAGTGCCGACGGCTGTTGCAGTTGTTTGACATTCGTGAGAATGCAACCCCACGGGAAATGTCCAAAGGTGTTATCGACAAACTGCAGATTTCATTGCTGATGTCCCGCAGAGCCAGACTGTACCTGCTGGACGAACCCATTGGCGGAGTAGATGTGGAAGCCAGGCAGCATGTACTGGATTTGATTCTGGAAAATTTTAATCCGCAGGGAACCATGATCATTGTGACACATCTGGTGCGGGATATTGAGAGACTGTTCGATTCGGCCATTATCCTAAAGAAGGGGAAGGTAACGGCTTTCGAAGATGCAGACGTAATCCGGAGTCGGTATGGAGGTAGATTGGAAGAAGCAGTGCAGGAGTTGTTCCGGGAGCAGATGGAAGATGAAACAGAAAAATGAAAAAAGATACAGTTGTTTTCTGCTCGTGACGGTGTTGCTGCTGCTGGCTTCTTCGGCATGTCTGACTCTGTGGGCACGGCAGGAACTTCTGCAGGACGGGATTATACCACAGACGAAGGCGGAAACGGCAGCTTTCCGCACAGAAATGCTGGCCGCAAATGTGTGGGAAACCAGGCATTATAATTCTGTTGTAGTTGTGAATGCAGAGAATGGATATTTTGCAGTACGGGGACGCAAGAACCAGATAACGGATTCGGAGAATTGGAAAATAGTGGACCGGGATGGCCATCTGATCAAAGATCTGGAGCCGTATTCCGTTCGCAGCGTGGTACCTTGTACCTGTGAGAATTATGCGTTTGCATTTGCCGGAAAACGGAACAGCCGGGTACTGATTGACCGAAAAACTCTGATGCTTTCAGATACAGGCTGTGATGAAATTGCACTGCATTCCAGTGGGCAGTACTATCTTGTTTATGACATGGATGACCCAGTGATAGATCAGAAAGAAGTGCGTACGCCGGATGGAGATGTTTTGCTCAGAACAGATGGAGTTCTGAAACTGACATCAGAAACCGGCTTCGCCATAGAAAACCCGGATTCTAAAGCAGGCGACAGCCGTCTGATCCATCTGGACACCGGTGTGACCGTATATACTGCACCGGAAGGCTGTTCCATCTGGGATAGAAATATGGGGTATATTGTTCTCCAGAGCAGTATGGACGATGCAGAATCAGGCGGTACTGTCGGTGTGCGATATTTGCTGGATGAAGTGTTTCAGATTGCGCTGAATGGTCAGCTGTTTTCTGATGTATATTTCAGCGATCGCTTTATTTATGGAAGTGCATATCCCGACGCACGACTTGACAGCAGGAAGCCGCAGTTTACGCTGGACGGATGCCGCAATGAGATTGCGTTAGTGTATACCCTGGCAGGTGAACCGGTTTTCAGGGGAGCACGGAATGACAGTTTTCATGGAATCTACGAAAACCTGGCGGTGATCCAAAGAACTGTTACGGATGGTGAGGGAAAAAGGAAAAGGCAGTATCTGTATGTAGATTTGAATGAAAGGGGGAATGGAAGGTGAAGTTGGATGCCTGCATAAAAATTCACCTACAGATGGGTGGATATGGTGCATTACTGGTTGCGACTACAATGGTTACAGTAACACTGTTTTTTATGATTGGAGGCTTTTATGAAGCAGGGATACTGGGTGCCTGCGGAATTGCCGGAATCATGCTTTCTCCTCGAAGATTTCGCAAAATCTGCTATTCCAGTCTTTATGGTGATTCGGCACTGCTGTATTATTCTCTGCCGGTTTCGCACGGCGTTCTGATTGTCGGCAAAGTTTATGCAGCGGGTGTCTTCCTCCTTCTGGGTGGATTACTGCTGCTCTATGCTGTATTTCCACTAATCGGAGAATACTGCTGGGGTATTGCCGTGCCGAACCCGCAGCGGGTCGTCATGCAGTTTCTGGTGAATTTGGGGTATCATCCTATGAAGATACCGCTGTTTCTGGGGCTTGCGTTTCTGAGTACTGTCTTGTTTTTTTTCGCAGTAGCAGCGGTGGTGCAGTTCGTGGTCGTATGGGTGCATAGTCTGCAGCCTGCGAAGATGAACCGTACATCAGAGGAAATCCGGCGTGCGCTGCGGATGAGCCTCTGCATTCCAGCTGGGATTCTTGTCACGGTATGCCTGAACGGGCTGCCATACTGGTGGATGACTGAAAAGCTGCCCGCACACCCAGCTCTGATTCCGGCGGCGGTGATTGCAGTAAATCTGACCTTACTTTCCGTATGCGGACTGGCCAGCTGCTGGCTGTTGAAAAAACACTATCGGCTGGTATAGGGCCAGGCAGAAAGGTGGAAACGAACAATGCAGAACAAGAAGGAAAGGAGAATGCATCAGGGAGACCGGTGGAGAATCGGCGCTTTTTTTGGCGCTTATCTGCAGCTGAACGTGCAGATGGTGCAGGGCGGGTTTCTCGGTATCACGGTGGCCTCAGCAGGGGTGCTTCTGTTTATGGCAGCACAGTTATCATCTTCTACAAGTGTGACGATACTGTTTTCTCCGTTTGCAGGTGTATTATCCAGTCTGCTGCCGCTTGCCTGTGCGGCGGGTGCTTTCGCGGGGATTATACATGTCATGATAAAATTGGATTCACAGATGCTGTATCAGAAATCCGCATATCTATATCAGAGCGTTCCGGTTTCTGCCTTTGAGACTGCACTGGCAAAGACTGCAGTAGGAGCTGCTGCCATGATGATCCCTGTGATCCTGTTTCTTCTGACGAAACTATGCATGGCTGCATTTTATGAAACAGCAGCACTTGCTTTATACAGACAGATGGAAGAAGCCGGGTTGCCTCTGGAATACCCGGCAGCTTCCATGCTGCTGATGGTTCTTTCCCTTCTATCGGGAAGCATGACTGCCAGCGGAATTGTGCTTCTGGGATTCGGTCTGGGAAATCAGCTTCGGGAAAATCGAGACAGGAAGCCGAAGATGTTGTTTTGTACAGTGGCGATTCTGATTATGGAAGCAGGCCTGTGGGGAATCAGTTGGCTTCTGAGAAATATGCCAGGAGTGGGAGGCATGGCTGCATCGGGAATTCACTTTGCAGTATTCGTTTTTCTGACATGCCTGTTGCTGCAAGCCAATACCTGGATACTGGAAGAAAAGTATATAGTATAAGAAAGCTGCACCGGAATAGAGGGATTTGCAGAAAGAAGGTGCGGAAATCCATTTCAGCAAACAAAAAAGGGACGCCAAACGATTTTTAGCCGATTGGCGTCCTTTATACCGTGCGGAGAAATATACCCCTATCTGCCGCAGTTACCGCCGCCGCAGGAGTGGCCGCCTTCGCCGTGCTCGTCGTGACCGCCGTGGCAGCTGTGTTCGCCATGACCGTGATGGCTGCAGTTGGCCTGGCTGCTGTAAGTCAGGCTGCCGGCCAGAAGCGCTGTCACCGCCTGATCCGCATCACCGGAAACACCGGCATAGACTTCGATGCCAGCCTGCTGCAGCGCATTGATGGCTCCGCCGCCGATACCGCCGCAGATCAGCACGCAGATTCCCTGTTCCTGCAGGAAGCCGGCCAGGGCGCCGTGGCCGAAACCGTCTGTTCCGATAACGCGGCTGGTGCAGACTGCGCCCCCCTCGATCTCATATACCTTAAAAGCTTCTGTATGGCCGAAGTGCTGAAACACCTGACCATTTTCGTAAGTGACTGCAATTTTCATTCTGTTTCCTCCTTCCGGCAGTGGGGACATCTGCATCCATATCTTCTGCCTTCACATAAAAAATAGTTACCGCCGCCGATACGCAGTTCTCTGCCCAGGCAGATGGCCTCCGCCAGCTTCCGGCGGGCGGATTCATAAATCGCCTGCACTGTAGTTCGTGCCACACCCATGCTGACTGCAGCTTCTTCCTGCGTGCATCCCGTAAAATCCATGAGGCGGATGGTTTCGTATTCGTCCAGCGTCATGTATATGGTATTCGGCCGGGTTTCCGGGTTTTGTGTGATTTCTGTTTCTGCAGGTGCGCCGCAGTTTCCTCTTGGTCCAAAGCATACGGTTCCGGGCATGGCGCAGATGCGGCGGCTTTTACAAGGTCTCGGCATGATGACGGCTCCTTTCTGACATATGTCATGAATAAGTATAGTATACCACGTTTCTGACATAAGTCAATAACCTTTTTTCCGGGGCAATCTTGTTTTTCAGGCTGTATTGCTTTTTTCAGGAGGAACACATATAATAGATGCAGAATGATTCACAAAGGGAGGAAAAAAGATGGCAGTCAGACTCAATGAGAATAAAGAGATTGTAGCAGATATCCGGGAGGGACTGAAGCGGACAGGCGGTTACTGTCCGTGCCGGCTGGAGCGGTCAGAGGCCAACAAGTGCATCTGCCAGGAGTTTAAAGACCAGATCGCAGATCCGGATTTTGAAGGATACTGCCACTGCATGCTGTATTATAAGTCGAAAGACTGAACGAAAGCAGACCGCAAAGGGCAGCACGGAAACAGTGCTGCCTGTTTTTTTGGTGCGCCCGGCGGGCGCACGTTCTAATGGGTGAAAGTCCCTAATCCGCCCGGTA
>JBJFHL010000009.1:0-3754 GCA_051893555.1 Anaerovoracaceae bacterium | reverse complement strand
TCTTGACAAAATATTTTTGAAAATGCCTTGACTTTCCCCCTGGTGGAAGGTATAGAATCATGCCACAGGAGGTAAGAGATATGCTGGAAATCAGGAATTTAACGAAAACCTATAAAGGGGGAAAGCGGGCGGTTGACAATCTGAGCCTGCAGGTGGAGGCTGGAGATATCTGCGGCTTCATCGGACACAACGGAGCGGGAAAGACGACCGCCATTAAATGTATCGTGGGGATCCACGATTTCGAGCAGGGAGAGATCAAGGTGGACGGAGTTTCTGTCCGGGCAAACCCGATGTACTGTAAATCGGTGCTGGCGTATGTACCGGACAATCCGGATCTGTATGAATATCTGACGGGGATCCAGTATCTGAATTTTATGGCGGATATTTTTGGAATTCCGGGGGATGTGCGGCAGAAGAGAATTGAAAAAGAGGCTACGGATCTGGGATTGCTGGCGGCGCTGGGTGATCTGATCTCATCCTATTCACATGGTATGAAACAGAAGCTGGCGCTGATCGGTGCGCTGATTCACAAACCGAAGCTGCTGATCCTGGATGAACCTTTCGTGGGGCTGGATCCTGCTGCTTCCCTGATGCTGAAACAGAAAATGCATGAACTGTGTGCAAACGGGTCTGCCGTATTCTTTTCCACCCATGTGCTGGATGTGGCGGAAAAGCTCTGTAATAAAGTGGTGATTATTAAAAACGGACAGCTGGTAGCAGCCGGAGATACCGGAGAACTGACCGGGGGCGCGTCCCTGGAATCTGTATTCATGGAGGTGGCCTGTGATGCTGAAGCAGATTCGATCTCTTAGCCGGATTCAGTTGTGTAATCTGCTGGGTCTGAATGAGATCCGCCATACGAAGGATAAAAGCAGAAGGGCACGTTATCTGGGGCTGGCGCTGGCATGGCTGGTGGTGGGGGGAATGATGTGCGCATATATTGTGATGCTGTCCCTGGGCCTGACGGAAATGGGGATGGGAGAGATTGTACCGGTGTATCTTTCTGCCATATGCAGTCTGGCCATTCTGATTTTTACTTTTTTTAAAGCGGGAAGTGTGATTTTTCCTGTGCATTCCTATGAGATTCTGGTTTCACTGCCGGTGTCTCAGACAGCCATCGTGATCAGCCGTTTTCTGACCATGTATGTGTCCAATCTGCTGCTGTGTCTTCTGATTATGATACCCGGAATGGCGGTATATGCGCTGAAGCTGCATCCGTCTTTGGGATTTTATCTCTACGGAATTCTGGGTATGATTCTGCTCCCGCTGCTTCCGCTGACGCTGGCAACTGCAGCAGGTGCCGGAATCACTGCGGTCACCAGCAGAATGAAGCATAAAAGTCTGGCGGCTTCCGGTCTGATGATTCTGCTTATGATCTGTGTTCTGGCAGTCAGTATGCGGTGGAGTGGGGAGCAGGGCGAGATTACAAAAGAAATACTCATAAACTTTGCGGACGTTATGAAAGAAAAAGTCGGGCAGATCTATCCGCCTTCCATTTGGTTCGGAGAGGGGGTAACCAGCGGAAATACCGGTGCATTTCTCCTGTTTGCAGGGGTATCTGCCGGTGCATTTCTGGTTCTGGTTCTTGTACTGCAGCACTGGTTTCTTCCAATCTGCACAGCCTTGCATGCTGTGGTACGGAAAAACGATTATCAGATGGGAAGACTTCGCGCCGGTTCGGTGACCGCTGCGCTGTGGAAGAAGGAAATCAAAAGATATCTGGCGTCCACGATCTATTTGAGCAACACGGTGGTGGGATATCTTCTGATGGTTCTGGCGTCGGCAGCATTGCTGCTTGCAGGACCGGAAAAGCTGGAAGCCATGCTGGCCTTTCCCGGCCTGGTGAGCGGCATGCTGCCTTTGCTGCTGGCCATGACAGCATCCATCATGCCAGTCACAGCATGTGCCGTATCCATGGAAGGAAAGCAGTGGTGGATTCTCCAGTCGCTTCCGGTACGGGGAAAGGAGATATGGGACGGAAAGATTCTGCTGAACCTGACGGTGGCACTGCCATGCTGGGCTGCAGCCGTGATTCTCAGTTTTCTGGCTTTGCATCCGTCCCCTGCGGAAGGCTTCTGGATCGCGATTATCCCGCTGGTCTATATCCTGTTCACATCCGTCCTGGGCATCGCAGTGAACCTGGCTATGCCGATCTTCGACTGGGAAAGCGATGTACGTGTGGTGAAGCAGAGCGCGTCTACCATGGTTACCATGCTGATCGGTATGGTCAGCGCAGTAGCCCCTGCACTGATTCTCTTTTTCGCCGGCATGGAGTACCGGACGGTGGTATACGGTGCGGTGACTGCTGTCATTCTGGCTGCTGCAGGTGTGATTTACGGGATGATCTGCCGGAAGGATACCTGTTCGGTGTAAAACTGCGTGAAACCCATCAGTGTGAAAATCACCATTACAGAAAATCTGCCACCAGGTATTTCATCCCCTTGCCGCTTTCCACGAAAGGAAGCTGAATGATGGAGTGGCTCGGTTCCGAATTTCCTTCTACCAGGCAGGCACTGTCCTGTGTGATGGCCACGTCCCAGCCAACCAAGCCGGCACCGCCGGTTTTCCCGGAAGCCAGGCGAAGGGCAGCTTTTTCGGTGACTGCAAGAACCTTGTCCCAGTTTGGAAGCTGAAATCCCAGTGTTGCAAGACCGGAAACCGGGTGCAGCGGATAGTGGTTTCCGTCCAGATCGATGGCGTCCATACAGGTGATGCCGGTTTTCGTATCCACGGATGCGATAATTCCGCCGGCGTGGAAGTTATCTACCAGATCTCCACGGCCCATGCGGAAACCGGCGTATACATGGTGGCATTCCGGGCTTCCGCCTTCATCGGCATCCACGATGGTCAGAACCCGGACTGTATTCACAGAGCCGGGATTGAAGGCTGCGATATCCGGGTGCTGCACGATACATTCTTCGCAGATCATTTTCTTTCTGTCTATGAGATCCTCGTAGACTGCCTGCATGTCGGGATAATCTGCGAAGCGGATCCGGACGATGCCTTTCCCCTGGGTGGAGGAAAGGGGTTTGCATATGAGCTGGTCCAGCCCGTCGCATTTTGCACAGAAATCTTCAAAAGAAAGATCCCGGTTCAGAAACCAGACGCGGCCGAAGAGGTCGTCGAATTTTTTCGCGAAGCGACCCTTTTGCAGCAGCGTTTTCAAGGCAGCCGGGTCGGGATTGTATTTGAAGGAAAGGGACTCGAACACGCCCAGGGTAAAATATTCCCTCTGCTCTTCCTCCGTCCGTTCGTACAGATGGAAGCGGTAGTAGTCTTTATAGGAACTGCCGCAGTTCTTGCGCGCCTGCCGCATCTTTTCTTCTGCGCCCAGACGGCTCCAGCCGGTGGCCTCCATGACTACTTCGATGGCGTGCTCTGTCTCCGCTTCGTTGCGTGCTTTGGCGGCAGCCGCATTTTTCTGAACCTGTGCCATCTGCGTTTCGCTTCGGGTCCAGAGACGCTTTTTCGCATAGTATTTATAGGAAATGCCTTCTTTTTTTGCCTTTTTCATGGCCGCCACGGTTTCTTCCCGGGTCCAGCCGGAGGCCTGGCATACATAGTCAATATATTCCTGCTCTTTCATGCGCTTGCGAAAAAAGCGCTCAGGGTAGTGTACAATGTAGTTGACCGAATCCTTCAATGACATTTTTTCCTCCTTGTCTGCCGCACCAGGCAGCAACATCAGAAATAAGAAAGGGGGCTGTCGCATTAACGGTTTTCACCGTTAGGGTGGCGGCCCTCTTTTCATGTA
>JBJFHL010000008.1:0-21202 GCA_051893555.1 Anaerovoracaceae bacterium | reverse complement strand
CGGTTCTGTGGGAGGTCGGCTGACCGGGGTGCCCGGTCAGCCTCCTACCCGATTGGTGCTTTTGCATGGTGCGGTTTTAGCATAGAAAGGAGATAACGATGGAACAGCAGAAGGAAACACGGGTTGCCGTCATGGGCATCATCGTGGAAGATCTGGATTCGACCACGCAGCTGAATCAGCTGCTGCACGAATACGGCTGCTATATTATAGGGAGAATGGGCATCCCGTACCGGGAAAAGGGTGTGAGCATTGTCAGCGTGGCCATTGACGCACCGCAGGATGTGACGGCGGCCCTGTCCGGCAAAATCGGACGTCTCCCGGGGATTTCGGTGAAGACGGCCTATTCCAATGTGGTCACGGGAGGTGCGCCATGAAGAGCATGACGACCGGGACGGAGCGTACGGGAATGAGCGAAACGACACGGCAGTTGATTGAAAAACTGGACCGGGACCACTGGCTGTCGGATGAGGAACTGCTGGCACTGGTGAAAGCCGGCGGTGTCGAAGGTGCAGCGGAGCTGCTGGCGGAGAAGGCAGACCGGCTCCGCAGGCAGATCTACGGCAACCAGGTCTATGTCCGTGGTCTGATAGAGATGACCAACTACTGCAAGAACGACTGCTACTACTGTGGCATCCGCAGGAGCAACCGGGACTGCGACCGGTACCGGCTTACAGAAGAACAGATTCTGGCGTGCTGCCGGGAAGGCTATGAACTGGGCTTTCGGACCTTCGTGCTCCAGGGCGGCGAAGACGCCTGGTTTACCGATGAGCGGCTGGAGGCCCTCATCGGGGAGATAAAAAAGGGCTTTCCGGACTGCGCCGTGACCCTGTCTCTGGGGGAGCGGAGTCCGGAAAGCTACGAAAGACTGCGGCAGGCAGGGGCGGACCGGTATCTGCTGCGCCACGAAACTGCCACAAAAAGCCACTACGAAACCCTGCACCCCGAAACCATGTCCTTCGAGAACAGAATGGCGAGCCTGCGGATTTTGCGGAGTCTGGGGTATCAGGTGGGCTGCGGCTTCATGGTGGGATCGCCGGGACAGACGGCGGAACATCTGGCAGCGGATCTGGCCTTCATCCGGGATTTTCAGCCGGACATGTGCGGCATCGGGCCGTTCATCCCACATCACGCCACGCCCTTTGGCAATGAGCCTGCGGGAACGCTGGAGCAGACGGTGTATCTGCTGTCGATTATAAGACTGCTGGTGCCGAATGTGCTGCTGCCGGCCACCACGGCCCTTGGGACCATCGATCCGGTGGGCAGGGAAAAGGGAATTCTGGCGGGGGCCAATGTGGTCATGCCGAATCTTTCGCCGGTGGCGGTGCGGAAGAAGTATGAGCTGTATGAGAATAAGATTTGTACCGGGGAGGAGTCGGCCCAGTGCAGGGGTTGCCTGGCGGGGCGGATGGCGTCCATCGGTTTTGAGATCGTCACGGACCGGGGCGATGTGAAGAAAGGAAGTTTAGAAGATGTATAATCCAAAATCATTAAAAGCAGAAGAATTTATCAACCATGAGGAGATTCTGGAGAGCCTGGAATGGGCGGAACAGCATAAAAACGACGCAGCGCTGATCGACCAGCTGCTGGAAAAGGCCCGTCCGAAGAGAACGGCAGACGGCATTCACTGCGAGGGTCTGACCCACAGGGAGGCCGCGGTGCTTTTGCTTTGTGACATTCCGGAAAAGAACGAGGAAATCTACCGTCTGGCGGAGGAGATCAAGCTGGCATTCTACGGCAACCGGATTGTTATGTTCGCGCCGCTGTACCTGTCCAATTACTGCGTCAATGGCTGCGTGTACTGTCCATACCATATGAAAAACAAGCATATCGCCCGGAAGAAGCTGACCCAGGCGGAGGTTGCGGCGGAGGTGACCGCCCTGCAGGATATGGGACACAAGCGGCTTGCCATCGAAGCCGGCGAAGACCCGGTGAACAACCCGATCGAATATATTCTGGAATGCATCGACACCATCTACAGCATCAAGCATAAGAACGGCGCCATCCGCAGAGTCAACGTAAACATCGCGGCCACCACCGTGGAAAATTACCGGAAGCTGAAGGACGCCGGCATCGGTACGTATATTTTGTTCCAGGAGACCTATCACAAGGAAAGCTATGAACAGCTTCATCCGACGGGTCCGAAGCACAACTACGCCTATCACACCGAGGCCATGGACCGGGCCATGGAAGGCGGCATCGACGATGTGGGCCTGGGCGTCCTCTTCGGACTGGAACTCTATAAATATGAATTCGTGGGTTTGCTGATGCATGCAGAGCATCTGGAGGCGGTCCACGGCGTGGGACCGCACACCATCAGCGTACCGCGGGTAAAGAAAGCCGACGACATCGATCCGGACGTGTTTGACAACGGCATTTCCGACGATCTGTTCGTGAAGCTGATCGCCTGTATCCGCATCGCCGTACCGTACACCGGCATGATCATCTCCACCCGGGAATCCCAGGAAGTGCGGGAAAAGGCTCTGCAGGTGGGCATTTCTCAGATCAGCGGCGCATCCAGAACTTCCGTCGGCGGCTATACCGAAGAAGAACGGCCGCATGATTCGGAGCAGTTCGATGTATCCGACCAGCGGACCCTGGACGAGGTGGTGCACTGGCTCATGGACATGGGCTTCATTCCGTCCTTCTGCACGGCCTGCTACCGGGAAGGCCGCACCGGCGACCGATTCATGGCACTTTGCAAAAACGGCCAGATTCAGAACTGCTGCCACCCGAATGCGCTGATGACCCTTTGCGAATATCTGGAGGATTACGCTTCGCCGGAGACGAAGGAGATCGGTTATCGGCTGATCGAGAAGGAGCTTATGAATATTCCGAAGGAAAAGGTGCGTGCCATCGCTTCCCAAAATATATCCGACATCAAAGCATCCAATCGCCGGGATTTCCGGTTCTAAGGGGATGGCGGGCTGTTGGCAGTCTGAATGGCTGCCGACCGGCCGGCGGGCTGGGTCGGAAGGCTTGCCGACCGTCTGCGTTTTCCCAAACGGGCGAAATGTTTTCTTTTGGAAAACATTTCGTTCAATTCGGAAAACCAGGACAAGAACAACAGTATATCATAACTAAAACAGTAAATTATTCACAGAAAAACACTCGCAAACTGCGCCAAAATCTGCGGAATCGTGGTAATAAATGCAAGAATCTTCCAAAAATTCGTGCTTGGTTTTCCAAAAAGGCTGAAAAGTTTTCTTTTGGAAAACATTTCAGGAGTTTGGGAAAACAAGCATGTTGCCAGATGCAGCAGATCAGGCGGAAGAAAGGACTAGAACGATGAGCTTGAATGAAACAGTATCCGCAGAAAGAGTGCATATCGGATTTTTCGGCCTGCGGAATGCAGGAAAATCCAGTTTGGTAAATGCGGTGACGGGCCAGAGCCTGTCTCTGGTATCCGACGTGAAAGGAACCACTACGGATCCAGTGAAAAAAGCCATGGAGCTGCTTCCGCTGGGACCGGTGGTCATCATCGATACACCGGGCATGGACGATGAGGGAGAGTTGGGGCAGCTTCGGGTGAAGCGTGCCCGGCAGGTACTGCGGTATACAGATGTGGCGGTGCTGGTGGTGGACGCAGCCGAAGGGCTGCGGCCGGCAGATCAGCAGTTGATCGGCCTGTTTCAGGAGCGGCAGCTGCCTTATGTCATCGCTTGGAACAAGGCAGACTTGCTGCAGGAAGTTCCGGCGGCAACTGACAATGAAATCTATGTCAGTGCAGAAAAGAACATGAATATCTGGGAACTGAAGGAGCTGATCGGCCATCTGGCAGGCGGTGCGGAGAACCAGCGGAAGCTGGTTTCCGATCTGATCCTGCCGGGTGACTTGGTGGTGCTGGTGGTTCCGATTGATTCTGCGGCGCCGAAGGGCAGACTGATTCTGCCGCAGCAGCAGGTGCTGCGAGATGTGTTGGACAGCGGTGCCATGGCAGTGGTTACCAGAGAAAGCGAACTGGAAGAAACGCTGAAAAGCCTGACACGAAAGCCGCGGCTGGTCATCACCGACTCTCAGGCCTTCGGGTTTGTATCAAAGATTGTGCCGGAGGATATCCCGCTCACCAGCTTTTCCATTCTCATGGTGCGGTATAAGGGGGATCTGGAGGCGGCAGTCTATGGTGCGGCGCAGCTGGACCATTTGCAGGACGGAGATACGGTGCTGATTTCCGAAGGGTGTACCCATCATCGGCAGTGCGATGATATCGGCACGGTAAAAATGCCCAACTGGATTCGTAACTATACGGAAAAAGAGCTGGAATTCGCCTTTACATCCGGGGGAGAATTCCCGGAAGATCTGGGAAAGTATGCGCTGGTGGTGCACTGCGGCGGATGCATGCTGAACGAAAAAGAGATGCAGTACAGAACCAGACACGCCGCAGAAAGCGGCGTGGCCATGACCAACTACGGGATTGCCATTGCGCAGATGCATGGCATCCTGCGGAGAAGCATCCAACTGTTCCCTGCAGCGCTGGCCGCACTGGATGAAAAATGATGAAGAAGGAGAGTCTCAGATTGTGAAAAAGTCGATAGCAGTCATCCTGTCCCTCGTGCTGTGTGTATGTATGATTCCCGCACAGGCATTGGGCGTAGTGAAGAATGCAGGCACGCCGGCAGAGGTGGACAGCCTGATTTCCGGTAAAAATCTGGGGCATAATTTCGTAAAAGTGACAGCAATGGGGGAGAAATTGCATATCGAGGTGGAAACTCCCATCGAGGCAGAGCGCTTCAGCATTTCCGCCAGAGGCGTGCAGCCGGCCACATCCGCCAACTAAGGTTGCCACTACCTGTGTCGGCTATGCAGACGGACGATGGATCACGGTGGGTGCGACGCCGGAGCAGCTGGCGACTTCTCATGTGATACTGGAGACCAAAGGCGTATAATAGAAAACAACCCATACGGTACGCAGCATTTTCTGTGCTGCGTACCGTTTTTCATCGGTTTTTCGCAGTATTTCACGGTCACTTCACTTGACATGCAAGTTTTCCTTCTTTATACTGTAAATATACAGATTCATAATGGGGGACTGTTACATGTTTTCAGTAGGTGACCGGATTGTTTACCCGATGCATGGAGCAGGGGTAATCCGAAAGATCGAAGAAAAAGAGATTCTCGGGCAGAAACGGGCATATTATATACTGCAGCTGCCGGGGAATGATATGAATGTGATGATTCCGGTAGAAATGGAAGCATCCGCAAGTATTCGAGGCGTCGTCCCGCGGGAAGCCCTGCAGGACGTGGCGGATTTACTGCGGTCTGAATCTACGGAAATGTCCTCGAACTGGAACCGCAGGCACAGAGAAAACATGGAAAAACTACGCAGCGGCGAGATCCTGAAGGTTGCGGAAGTGGTTCGGAATCTGATTCGTGCCGACCGACGAAAGAATCTGGCTGCAGGAGAAAAGAAGCTTCTGGCAAATGCCATGCAGATCCTCACCAGCGAGCTGGTTCTGGCGGGAGATATGGATCTGCAGGAGGCACGGCGGTTCATCGAAGAGACCGTCTGACAACAGAGAAGCTGACAGCAGCCAATCTGAATCTGTATGATATATAAAATAGAAAGAAAGGAGGAGAAAACATGCTGAAAAAATTATTCAAGGGAATTTTTACGGTAGTGGGTATTCTGGTGGGCTATGGTGCATCCGATCTGCTGTGGCGTATTTATGCCGAGATGGATCCGGAAAGCAGCCAGGCACTGGCAGCAGGAGAGAAACTCTGGCTGCAGATTTTCATCGCACTTATCTTTGGTATTATTTTTTATAAACTGGCACCGGTGCTCAACCGTAAAAGCAAGAAGATGGCAGATAACATCGGCAACGATCTGCAGGCAGTTTCCGCCAGCGATCTGGTGGGCGGCACCCTGGGACTGATCGCAGGCCTGATTATCGCATTTCTCATCACCCAGATCTATGCAGGAATCCTGCCGGGTCTGCTGAATCTGACCCTGACCATCTGCATTTACGCACTGCTGGGCTATATTGGTCTGGTGGTGGGCAATAAGAAACTGCCGGAGGTTTTCGCAGCATCGATTGCAGCCAGAAGACTGGCGGCCCGGGCAGCGGCGGCAGAGGAGCACCCTTATGCGGATTACAATATGAAGGACAGCAAAAAGCGAAACGTCATCCCGAAGATTCTGGATACCAGTGTCATCATCGACGGAAGAATCGTGGAGATCATGAAGACCGGCTTTCTGGAAGGTCCGATCGTGATACCGGAATTCGTGCTGGTGGAACTGCGCCATATCGCCGACAGTTCCGACGCACTGAAGAGAAACCGGGGACGCCGTGGTCTGGACATTCTGAACAAAATCCAGGAAGACTACGGAATCGAGATCTATAATACCGACTCAGAAAAAGCGCTGAAGGATATCCCGGAGGTGGATGTGAAGTTGCTGAAACTGGCCCAGATCATGAAGGGCAAGGTGGTGACCAACGATTTCAACCTGAACAAGGTATCGGTCATCAAAGGCGTACCTGTGCTCAATATCAACGAGCTGGCCAATGCCATGAAGCCGATGGTGATTCCAGGCGAGGTGATGACGGTCACCCTGATCAAACAGGGCAAGGAATCCGGCCAGGCGGTAGCATATCTGGATGACGGAACCATGATTGTCGTGGAAGACGGCCGCAAAAAAATCGGTCAGACGCTGGACATCAATGTGACAAGCGTGCTGCAGACAGCAGCAGGCCGTATGATCTTCGGAAAGGTTCGACAGTAAGACAATGTTTGAAGGGAAAACGGTAACGGCAGTGATTGTGGCGGCAGGTGCGGGAACCCGGATGGGAAGCACTCTGCCCAAACAGTTTCTGAAGATCCGCGGCAGGACCATTCTGGAGATGGCCGTGGATGCCTTTGAAAAAAATGCATATGTAGACAATATCCTGGTGATGACAAGCCAGGATTTTGTGGTGTTTTGCGAAGATATCTGCAGACAGTTTTCGAAAGTCACCGCAGTTTTGCCAGGCGGGCGCAAGCGGCAGGATACGGTAAAGGCAGCCATGGCGGAAGTTCCGGACGGACAGCTGGTGCTGATTCACGACGGAGCGCGCCCCTATGTTTCGACTTCTGTCATTGAGTCGGTTCTTCGCGGCGCAAAATCCGTCGGCGCGGCCGTTCCGGTGGTGCCCTGCAAGGACACCATACGGCAGAAGGAACTGCGGGAGGCCCCCGTCCCCAGAAGCCATACGCTGGATCGGAGCAGTCTGTTCCAGGTGCAGACGCCGCAGGGCTTTTTCAGTGAACTTTTGAAAAAAGCCTGTGCGAAGGCAGCCGAAGAGGGACTCCAGGGAACAGATGATGCTTCCCTGGTGGAATGGCTGGGACATCCCGTTGCTCTGGCGGAAGGGGATTATGCCAATATAAAGATTACCACGAAGGAGGACCTGCCTGTGGAGACACGCATTGGAACCGGATTTGATGTTCACCGGCTGACAGAAGACAGGAAGCTGATTCTGGGCGGCGTGGATATACCATTCGAAAAGGGACTGCTTGGCCATTCCGATGCAGACGTGATGGTACACGCCCTGATGGATGCCATGCTGGGTGCAGCGGCTCTCGGAGACATCGGAAGGCTGTTCCCGGACAGCGATCCTGCCTACGAAGGCATATCCAGCCTGAAACTGCTGGAGGAGGTAAACCGCCGCATTGAAGCAGAGGGATATGTGCTGGGAAACGCAGATATCACCATCATCGCGCAGCGGCCCAAGCTGGCAGGATATATCAGCCGGATGACAGAGAATCTGGCGCAGATCCTGCATACAGAAACGAAAAAGATTAACGTAAAGGCGACTACGACCGAAAAGCTGGGATTCACGGGACGTGGAGAAGGCATTGCAGCCGAAGCCGTATGCATATTAACGAGGAAATGAAAAGAGGAGATACATTATGAGAATGTCAAAGATGCACATGAAGACTCTGAGAGAAGTACCAAATGAAGCGGAAATTTCCAGCCATATCCTGCTGCTGCGAACCGGCATGATCCGCAAGCTGGTTTCCGGCGTCTATGGTTTCATGCCGCTGGGCTGGAGATCTGTCCGCAAAATCGAAGATATCATCCGTCAGGAGATGGATGCCACCGGCGCACAGGAGATCCACATGTCAGCGGTACAGCCGGCAGAGCTGTGGCAGGAATCCGGAAGATGGTTTGCTTACGGACCGGAACTGTGGAGACTGAAAGACAGAAACGGCCGTGACTTCTGTCTGGGACCGACCCATGAAGAAATCTTTACGGATCTGATCCGGAATGACGTTTCTTCCCACCGGCAGCTGCCGCTGAATCTGTATCAGATCCAGACCAAGTACAGAGACGAGGCGAGACCAAGATTCGGATTGATGCGGAGCCGTGAATTCATCATGAAGGATGCCTATTCCTTTGATAAGGATTTCGAAGGGCTGGATAAAAGCTATCAGGACATGTATGAAGCATATGAGAAGATCTTCACCCGCTGCGGTCTGACGTTCCGCCCGGTGGAAGCGGATACCGGCGCCATCGGCGGCAGCAATTCCCACGAGTTTACTGCTCTGTCTGAGGTGGGTGAAAGCGAGATTGCATACTGTGAAGCCTGCCAGATGGCGGCTACCGTGGAGCGGGCGGAGTGTAAGGATGCAGCAGCCTCTCCGGCGGAAGAGGAAATGCTGCCGCTGGAGGAAGTGTATACGCCGGGAACCAAGACCATCGAAGAAGTGGCCGGTTTCCTGAACCTGCCGAAGGAAAAGACCATCAAAGCGCTGCTGTTCGTCACCTACGATGAAGAGGGAAAAGAAAACGGCTATGTGGCAGCCTTCGTCCGCGGCGACCGTGAGCTGAACATGGTGAAGCTGGTCAATGCGCTGGGCATTCCGGAACATGCCATCGAATTCGCAGACGAAGAAAAAATGCACGAAGCCACCGGATGTGTGGGTGGATTTACCGGACCGGTGGGTCTGCATGACTGTAAGATCGTGGTGGACAGTGAGCTGCCGGGTCTGAAGAATATGTGTGCCGGCGCCTGCAAGAAGGATCATCACATGATCAATGTGAACTACGGCAGAGACTACAAGGGCGACATTGTAAAAGACATCAAAGTGCTGAAGGCCGGCGACCCTTGTCCGATCTGCGGTGCGCCGGTGAAACATGCCCGCGGCATCGAAGTGGGACAGGTTTTCAAACTGGGCACCAAGTATTCCCAGTCCATGAATGCCACCTACAAGGATGAAAATCAGAAGGAACAGCTCATCGTCATGGGATGCTACGGCATCGGCGTGACCAGAACCCTGGCCGCAGTGGTAGAACAGCATCATGACGAAGACGGTATTATCTGGCCAATGTCTGTGGCGCCATACCATGTGATCGTAACCTTGGTCAATCCGAAAGACGAAGCACAAACCGCAGTTGCAGAGCAGATCTATGACGCATTGCAGAAAGCCGGCGTGGAAGTTTTGCTGGACGACAGAAATGAACGTCCGGGCGTAAAATTCAAAGATGCGGATCTGCTGGGCATTCCGGTGCGGATCACCGTGGGCAAACGGGCACCGGAGGGCATCGTGGAATACAAACTGCGCCGTGAGGCCGATAAGGCGGAAAAAACCGTGGAAGAAGCCATTTCTGACGCAATCGCCATCGTGAATGCAGAAAAATACGGCATGTAGTATCAGAATCTGTGATAGAAGTATAAAAAAACTGGGTATATAAAACTGGAACCAAAACGGAAAGGACGAAATACTATGAAAAAAGTGATAATAGAGATGGAAAACGGCGGCGTGATGACCGGAGAACTCTACCCGGAAATCGCACCGATCAGCGTGGAGAATTTCGAGAAGCTGGCAGGAGAAGGCTTTTATGACGGTCTGACCTTCCACCGGGTGATCCCGGGCTTCATGATCCAGGGCGGCTGCCCGCGGGGCAACGGAACCGGCGGACCGGGCTGGACCATCAAAGGTGAGTTTGCCGCAAACGGCGTGCAGAATGATCTGAAGCACACCCGCGGTGTGCTTTCCATGGCCAGAGCCATGGATCCGAACTCTGCAGGCTCGCAGTTTTTCATTATGGTAGCAGATGCACCGCATCTGGACGGTCAGTATGCAGCCTTCGGTAAGATCACCGACGGAATGGATACTGCAGACCAGATTGTCGGCGTCCGCAGAGACTGGAGCGACTGCCCGCTGGAAAAGCAGATCATCAAAACCATCAAAGTGACAGAAGAATAAATTTACAGATAAAGGAAGC
The DNA here is from genome assembly GCA_051893555.1 of Anaerovoracaceae bacterium. Lineage (GTDB taxonomy): Bacteria > Bacillota > Clostridia > Peptostreptococcales > Anaerovoracaceae > RGIG7179. The sequence continues at coordinate 10,998 of JBJFHL010000008.1, read as the reverse complement.
AAAACGGACATGGGATTTTTCAAAGAAGTTGGAGAAGACATCCGAAATATGGTAGAAAAGGATCCGGCGGCCAGAAACGGTTTTGAGGTTCTGATCTGCTATCCGGGCATCTGGGCACTGATCCTGCACCGCCCGGCACACTGGTGTTATAAGCACAACTTCATGTTCATCGGACGGCTGATTTCCCAGATCACCCGATTTTTCACAGGAATCGAAATTCACCCCGGCGCGAAAATCGGACGCCGCTGTTTCATTGACCACGGCATGGCGGTGATCATCGGCGAGACGGCGGAGGTGGGTGACGATGTGACCATCTATCAGGGCGTGACCCTGGGCGGTACAGGAAAGGATACCGGCAAGCGTCATCCGACCATCGGCAACCGTGTGGTAATCAGTTCCGGTGCGAAGGTTCTGGGACCTTTTAAGGTTGGCGATGACGTGAAAATCGGTGCAGGTTCTGTGGTACTGAAAGAGGTGCCGCCTGGCAGCACTGTGGTTGGAATTCCGGGCACGGTGGTGCGGCGGTACGGGCAGACAACGCAGGATCTGAATCAGGTGGATCTGCCGGACCCGGTTGCGGTGGAAATCGAATGTCTGCGCAGAAGAATTGTTACGCTGGAAAATATGCTTCGCGAAGGAGGCTACGGCGTGAAGACGCAGGAAGAAACCTGCAGAGCCTGTGAAGACTGCAGCGAAAAACGCAGGGAGGAAGAAAATGAAGATTTATAATACCCTTACAAGAAAAAAAGAGGAATTTGTACCGATCGAACCGGGCAAGGTAAAAATGTATGTCTGCGGACCGACGGTGTACAATTTTTTCCATATAGGAAATGCCCGTCCGTTCGTGGTGTTTGACACCATGAGAAAGTATCTGGAGTATCGCGGATACAAGGTGAAATTCGTGCAGAACTTTACAGATGTGGATGATAAGATCATCAACCGGGCCAGAGAAGAAGGCATTACTGCACCGGAGGTCAGCGAGAAATATATCGAAGAATACTATAAGGATGCCGCAGCTCTTAATGTAAAAAAGGCCACCGTACATCCGCAGGTATCCAAAACCATTCCGGATATCATCCGGTTTGTGGAAGATCTGATTGAGAAAGGCTATGCCTACGAAGTAGATGGTGATGTATATTACAGAACCAGAAAGTTCGAAGGCTACGGTAAGCTTTCCGGAAAGAATATCGAAGACCTGATTTCCGGCGCCCGTATTGCGGTAGGTGAGCAGAAAGAAGATCCTTTGGATTTCGCTCTGTGGAAAGCCAGAAAGACCGACGACGAGATCGCATGGGAATCCCCATGGGGTATGGGACGTCCGGGCTGGCATATCGAATGCTCTACCATGGCGAAAAAATATCTGGGAGAAACCATCGATATTCATGCCGGCGGTGCAGACCTGCAGTTCCCGCATCATGAGAATGAGATCGCCCAGTCAGAGGCGCATAACGGCTGTGTATTTGCCAACTACTGGATGCATAACGGCTACATCAATATCGATGGCGAGAAGATGTCCAAGTCTCTGGGCAACTTCCGGACCGTCCGGGATCTGCTGAAGGTCTATGACGGGGAAGTGCTGCGGTTCCTGATTCTGTCCGGACATTACCGGGGACCGATCGATTTCGGCGAAGAAATTCTGACTCAGTCGAAAAACGGCCTGACCAGAATGCGGAACGCCAAGTCCAACCTGAAGCACCTGATTGCGGCAGGCAGCGGCACCATGACAGAAGCAGAGGCAGCTGCATTGGAAAATCTGGGACAGTACCGTGAAAAATTCATCGAGGCTATGGACGATGATCTGAATACAGCAGACGCCATCTCTGCAGTTTTCGAACTGATCACAGCCATCAACACGGCGGTGAAGGACGGGGCATCGAAGGAATTCGCACAGAAGGCCCTGGATCTGCTGATGGAACTGGCCACTGTGCTGGGACTGCTGCAGCAGGAAACTTCCGAGGAAGTCACCGAAGTGGAGCCTGAGATTCAGGCACTGATCGATGAGCGGCAGGCAGCCAGAAAGGCAAAGAATTTCGCTCGTGCAGATGAGATCCGCGACATTCTGAAGGAAAAGGGCATCACGTTGAAAGATACGCCGCAGGGTGTGCAGATCATCCGGGGATAACCGGACGGAAACAAGAAGGTATGACAGAAGAGAATATCAGAAACATGAATACGACGGCACTCGCCTTTCTCGGCGATGCCGTCTATGAAGTATATGTGCGGCAGCACGTGCTGGAGCAGGAGAAGGTCCATGTGGACAGACTCCACAGACTTGCAGTGAAATATGTGCGTGCCGACGGACAGGCCAGCGTGGTGAAGTGCCTTCTGGCAGAAGGTCTCCTCACGGAAGAGGAGCAGGCTCTGGTAAAACGGGCCAGAAATCATAAGTCTGCGTCGAAACCGAAAAACGCGGATCCGGTGGCATATAAGCTGGCCACAGCATTTGAAGCCCTTCTGGGCTTTCTTCATCTCAGGGGAGAAAAAGACCGGCTGGAGGAAATCATCCGGTTTGCATTTACGGTAACGGAGGAAAAACCATGAGCAAGGCAGACGTATTATTCGTCAACATGTGCAGAGAAATTCTGGATCACGGCTTCAGTTCGGAAGGGCAGGTGGTCCGGGCCAGATGGGAAGACGGCACGCCGGCCCATACCATCAAGACTTTTGGAGTGGTGAACCGGTATCATCTGCAGGAGGAATTCCCGGCGCTGACCCTGCGCCCGACGGCCATCAAAACTGCCGTGGATGAAATGCTCTGGATCTGGCAGAAAAAATCCAATAATATCCGGGACCTGAAAGGACATATCTGGGACGAGTGGGCCGATGAAACCGGATCCATCGGCAAAGCTTACGGCTATCAGATGGCACAGAAATACCAGTTTGCCCAGGGGGAAATGGACCAGGTGGATAATGTGCTCTGGCAGCTGAAAAACACGCCGTATTCCCGCAGAATCCTGACCAATATCTACAACTTCTCGGATCTCTCTGAGATGCATCTGGAGCCATGTGCCTATTCCATGACCTTTAATGTGAGCGGAAAGACGCTGAATGCCATTCTCCATCAGAGATCTCAGGATATTCTGGCAGCTAACAACTGGAATGTGGTGCAGTACGCGGTACTGGTCCACATGCTGGCCCAGGTCAGCGGCCTGGTGGCAGGAGAACTGGTCCACGTCATTGCGGATGCCCATATTTATGACCGTCATGTGCCGATCATTGAGGAACTGATCCAGAGACCGCAGTATCCGGCACCGAAGTTCCGGCTGAATCCGGAGGTGACGGACTTCTATGCGTTTACGCCGGATGATGTGATCATTGAGGATTATCAGAAAAATCCGCAGATCACAGATATTCCAATCGCTATATAATTCAGAGGGACAGTCATAACTGACATAAGGAGACTCCATGAAACTGATCGTCGCAACCGAGAAAAACTGGGGCATCGGCAGGGACAACCAGCTTTTGGTTCACCTGCCCGGTGATCTGAAATACTTCAAGGAAAAAACCACCGGCAAGGTGGTCATCATGGGCAGAAAGACTTTGGAAAGTCTGCCCGGCGGAAGACCGCTCCCGAAGCGGGCCAATGTGGTAATCAGCCGGAATCCGGATTTCCATCCGGAGGGATGCATCATGGCTTCCACCACGGAAGAGGCGGTGAAAAAGGCTCTGGTGCTGGCCGGAGAAGGGGGCAGCGACGAGCTGATGGTCATGGGTGGTGCAAGCATTTATGAACAGCTGCTGCCACAGTGCGATACCTGCTATGTGACCCGGATGGACACCGCATTTGCGTCGGACTGCAGTTTCCCCAATCTGGATGAGGATCCGGATTTCGAGAAAGTCTGGGAAAGCCCGGCACAGAAGGAAAACGGCGTGACCTACAGATTTACGGAATACAGGAGAAAATAACCCATGGCAAAGGTAAAAAATAAAAGAGCAAACCATGACACCAAGCGTGGTCGCTATTACGCAGAGCGGGGCAGAGAAATGCCCGGCCGCGAGACCCAGACCAGAACAGGTGGCAGCGGAAAACCGGAGCGCAGCGGCGTTGCCGGCAGAGCCGACCGAAGCGCAAATTTCGACAGACCCTTACGGTCGACCAGACCGAAAAGAGCCGAGAGAGCGGATTTTGCGGGGGGATGGGAAAAGGCAGAAAGAAACGACCAGCCGGACACCAACCTCATCATCGGCAGAAATCCGGTGATCGAGGCGCTGAAAAGCGGCCGGGAAGTGGACAAGCTGATGATCAGCTCCCGGGAAGGATCCATGATCAAAATTCTGGCGCTGGCAAAAGAGCAGTCCGTCCCTGTGATCATGGTGGAAAAGACGGCACTGGATCGGATCGCGGCAGGAAGACCCCATCAGGGCGTCATAGCCTATGTGAGTCCGTACGACTACAGCCAGCTGGAGGATGTGTTTGCCCTGGCAAAGGAACGGAATGAAGCACCGTTCCTCGTGCTGCTGGACAATCTGGAGGATCCCCACAATCTGGGTGCCATCATGCGGACTGCAGAGTGTGTGGGAGCCCATGGCATTCTGATTCCACGGCGTCATGCCTGCGGTCTGACCGAGGTGGTTGCCAAGGCTTCGGCCGGCGCCATTGAGTATATGCCGGTGGTGAAGGTGACCAATATGGCACAGACGATTGATGAGCTGAAAGAAAAAGGGATCTGGGTAGCGGCCTGCGACATGGGCGGACAGCCATATTACAAGGCGGATTTGGCCGGCCCTGTGGCGGTGGTCATCGGCAGCGAAGGGGCAGGTATCAGCAAGCTGGTGCGTGAGAAATGTGATTTCGTTGTTTCCATGCCGATGGTGGGCAACATTACGTCCCTGAATGCGTCCAATGCGGCAGCAGTCATCTTATATGAGGTAAGAAAGCAGAGAGATGGAAATTAGTCAGTTACACATTCTTACGGACAGCCAGCTGGTTAAAATGGCGCAGGAGGGCAGTGAAACCGCAGAAGAGCTCCTCATCGAGAAATATAAGAACCTGGTCAAGAGCCGGTCCAGGCAGTATTTTATCGTGGGCGCAGACCGGGAAGATGTGGTGCAGGAAGGCATGATCGGACTGTTCAAGGCTATCCGAGGCTATGATCCGGAGCAGGAGGCATCCTTCAAGACATACGCAGAGCAGTGCATCACCAACCAGATTCTTACGGCGATTAAAGGGGCAAACCGGATGAAGCATCAGATTCTCAATGACTCCATTTCCATCAGTGCAGGGAATCTGGGTGCAGGCGGCGCGTCAGAAGGAGAGGAAGGTGACGGTGCACTGGAGGAGGCACTGCGGGATGCCCACGGCAATGAGCCGGAGGAAGTGATGCTTGTGAAGGAAGCCGTGATGGTTCTGCGGGCATGTGACAGCCAGATCCTCAGCGAATTTGAACGGCAGGTGCTGGCGGAGAAGCTGAAGGGGAGAGGATATCTTGAGATCGCACAGGTCCTGAACCGGCCTCCGAAATCCATTGATAATGCTTTGCAAAGAATTAAGAAAAAAGTACTTGCATATTTGGAGAATTAGTGATATAATTACAAATGTTCGAGCCCATGAGGCATATGGACGTGTCAGAATGGGGTTTCTCGGACATTAAAATGCTGTTGTAGCTCAGTCGGTAGAGCGCATCCTTGGTAAGGATGAGGTTCGGCAGTTCAAGTCTGCTCAACAGCTCCAATAGCTGAGACCCATTGGAAACAATGGGTCTTTGTGTTTTTTGATAATACTTCTCACAGTTCATCCTTAAACAGGTTTTCTGAGAAAGGATGAGGTCTGATTATGGCAAAAAAAATTAAAAAAGAGAAGTTAAGTGAAAAGACTATCGTGGAGATTTATGCAGATTATCTTACGGCGCAGACTGCCAGAGATCTGTCAGAATCTACAATTAGAAACTATAAGACACATTTTAAGGCAATTTCTAAACATCTGGATACTGAAATGACTTTCTCCAGATTAACAAAAAGAGACTTGGAAGAAATGGTAGTGTCTATGAAAGAGTCAGATTTGGCACACAATAGTATTTCTACTTATGTAAGAGCAGTGAATCAGTTCTTGAAATGGTGTGTTGAAGAAGGATTATGTTCCTCTTCACTGATTTTGGAAAATATTAAAGAGCAGGAAACGGTAAAAGGGGAATACACGGATGAAGAACTGCTGCTGCTGATTCGGAAACCCAGCGGAGATTGTGATTTCTGCGAATACAGAAACTGGGTTATTGTGAATTTTCTTCTGAATAGTGGCTGTCGTGCAGCTTCAATCAGAAACATTCAAAACAGAGACGTGGATTTGAAAAGAAGACAGATTGTGTTGAGACATAATAAGAATAAAAAAATACAGGTGCTGCCACTTTGCACCCAGATGGTATCAATTCTGGATGACTATATGAAAATCAGAAAGGGAGATTCTGAGGAATACCTTTTCTGCAATCAGTTCGGAGATAAGCTGAGTGGGTCAGCATTAAGACAGGCTATTGCAAAATACAACAGAAAAAGAGGTGTTTATAAAACCAGCACCCATCTTTACAGGCATACCTTTTCCCGCAAATACTTGGTAGATTGTGGTGGGAATGCTTTTACACTTCAGAAGTTGTTAGGACACAGCACCCTGACAATGACGAAAAGATACTGCAGACTGTATGACAAAGATCTGGCAGAAAACTTTGACAGTTTATCACCTCTGGCACAAATTAAGGCGTCTGAGAGAAGGAAAATCATAAAGAAATAAACCTATACCATACATCTAAATACATCAACATACAAAAGGCGAGCATGTATCTTACATCTCGCCTTCATCTTCATACATCTCTGATACTTTTCTGATAAACCTCTTCATTTCATCAATAACTGGCTGCGGGCTGACTATTTTAATGCTTTTTCCAAAAGTAGAAACCCAAGCAAAGAAAGGCGGGCTGATTTCCACAAATACATCTGCTGTGAAATGCTTGTCATCTTCTGGAATAAGCATAGTATCCTTGCCGAACTTATCAATGATGTAATCTGCAATTCTGTTCTGACAGCGCAATCTTACTAAATACTCTTTTCCTCGATACATGTCAAATATCTTCGCTTTTCTCTTGGTTGTCAGATTGGCTGCTTTGAATTCTTCCTTGCCTTCTCTCCGCATTCCTATGTGAGGAGATATTTTTTCCATTCTGTCAATTCTGAAAAAACGGAATTCCTGCTTGTCTGATAAATAGGCATACAGATAGTAAAAGCCATTGTTCCAATAGAGGGCAAATGGGCTGACTGTATAGTATGCGCCATTCTTGGAATATTTTTTTGGATTCTTATAATCGGGGGTATAATGGTAAAATTTGAATTCTATCTGGTTGTCTGCAGCGATTGCCTGATAAATGATATCTGTTCCATTTACTACACTTTCCTTCATGTTGCGGATTCTGTTGTCCACATAAGACTTGCGGTTCAGGGTAGGTCTGGTGTAGATATCTGAAAGGTTTTTAATTTTTTCCGTGATAGCACTGGCTTCATTTTCTGTGATGAAGTTTGCAGACTGCACACTGTCTATCATCAGACGCAGTTCAGAAGGCTCAAAATCAGGATTTAAGACATGATATCCATTTTTATGACGGTCGTATTCAATTTGCAAATTAAAATCAACAGCGAGAATGTCAAAGGCATTGTAGATAGTTCTGCGGTCTTCCACGCCAACATTATTATCATCTAAAAAATCTTTAATCTGCTGCATGGAAACATAGTGATCTTTATTCGTATGAGTGAGAAGGAAGTCTCTTAGCAAAATCAATCTGCGCCCCTGATTGCTGCTCTTGTCGTTTTTCATTGGAAAATCTCCATGTGTTATTCTATTTTTATATTTTCAACACTGTATGCAAGCATGAGATTTATCAATTCATTTCTTGAATAATGTGTTTCCTGTGCGATTCTGTCTATGTCTGCCAACAGTTCTTCCCTTATTCGAAGGGAAATTACTTTATTCCCATCTTCACCCCGTTTTCTGATAACAAGCGGAGTCCGTTTTTCTTCTGCCATTACATATAATCCTCCTCTTTTAATATGAATTATATTCTCGAAAAAACTGTTGAAATATATTACATTATGATATAAAATATGAATACAAAATGATATCACGAGGTAAAGAGATGTTGAGAGAACGCTACGAACAGCTGGAAAAGAGAATCCGCTTGCCAGAGAACATGGAAAAATACAAAAAATGTGTGATCAATCCAACGACAAGAAATGAAGAACTATTACACCTTCATTTCAAGCATGCAGAGGATTATCTTCTAAGGTTGGAAAAGTATGAAGCCGATGAACTGATAATGGTGAGCTTCAGTGCAGCCTTAAGAAAAATCGAGCAAATATTAGATGAAGAGGGATGGGAGAAGTAGCTTGCTTTTTTTCTGATACTAAGCACCGTGCTTAGCACTTTGAAATGATTAGATGATATAATCAAACAAGCTTATTATGCCAAACGGCAGAAAATAGAAAGGAAATGAGAAATGAGCGAAAAACTGATAAAATGTAAAGCGTGTGGAACCGAAATGGCGTCATCTGCTAAGGCATGCCCAAAATGCGGAGCGAAGAATAAGAAGCCAATTTTTAAGAGAATAAGCTTTTGGATTCTAATCGTATTACTTGTCTTAATGGTGGGTGCTTATACAAGCTGCGCAGGAACTTTTAAGAGCGCAAAAGTAACTTTTGCGAATAACGAATTAAAAGCGAGTTCTGCAAAAGAAGTTGTGAATCTTGAAAACGAAAATAGAATTAAGTGGGAGCAAGAATATTTTAATGCAACAGTAACTATAACTGGTAAAGTTGAAGATATTGGAAGCAAGACCAAAATAGTAAATGGTGGAAATTTGTATGCTTCTGTTAGAATAGCCGATAAAGGTAACAAAGGATGGACATTCTGTTTTTACACGGATGAGGATTCTTGGTCAAAATATCGAGACATTGTTCAAGATTTAGAAGTGGGCGATACAGTTACAGCAACAGGAAAAATAACTGAAACAATGTTTACAACTGGAGTAGAGCTTCACCGCATTACAGACTTCCAAAAAGTAAAATAACAAGAAAAGCGGGATTCAAAATCCCGCTTTTCCATTTCCAGAAGAAGAGTTAAAGCAGCTGCGCATGATTCTGTATCGCCTCTTCAATTCGCTGTGGCTCAATGCCTATATACCTCTGTGTGGTTGAAGAGGAACTATGCTGCAGCAGTCTCTGAACCAGTGAAATGTCATAGCCATTGGAATTGTAGATTTCTGTAGCATACCACTTGCGGAAACTGTGGGTTCCGATCCCCTCATAGCCAAGATAAGCGCAAACCTTTGCCAGCTGCTTCTGGACTTGCCTTTCGGTAATCGGGAAAATGATTTGTTCCTTCTGGATTCCATTCCGCAGACAGTAATTTTCGATATACTGTTGAATGACAAGGGGAACAGTAAAGATTCTTTTCTTCCCTGTCTTCTGTTCTGTGATTTCCAATCGATATCTGTCCCCATCAAGCACAATGTCGCAAGGTCTGAGTTTCATAATATCGCTGATTCTAAGTCCAAGGTTGCCTTCTAATACAAGGGCTGTGGCTATGCGCTCGTTCGGTCGGCTTCCCGCAAAACCTGTCCGCATGGTCTGAATGATTTCTTTATACTGTTCTGTTGTCAAGGCTTTTGTCTTCTTATTCATGGCACACTCCAAAAGGAAAAGTTCTTATTTGTGATGGGTTCGAGTTCTTATTTTTAGGGTTATTGCGCCAAGGTGGCGCAAAACCCTAAATTAGTAGTTCGTATTTGTAAGATTTTACGAACTTAGCAGGAAACGGAGAACCTTTTGCTTGAAACCTGCTTTGTGTATTTTTTATACATTTCCGCATACTCTTTCTTGAAAGCGGTGGTATCGAATCTGTTGCTGAGAACGGAAGTCCATCTTACAATGTATTGTCCGCAGTTCAGTTCTTCGGTATCCTGTTCAAGCATTTCTGCTTTGATAACATCTCTGATTGCTTCGGCTTCTGCCTTTGCCTCTTCCATCAGGCTTTCCCACTGCTGTAATGCTTCAATCTGTCTTACTAATTCTTTGCTGCTCATTTTCTTATCTCCTCTTCTGGTTTGGTTTGTGTTTTGTTATGCTCTTATTATAGCACTAAAAATTAGTGCTGTCAATAGAAAAACACTAAAAATTAGTGTAAAATTTACACTGGATTTTGGTGCAATAAAATGTTATACTTATTAAAGAGGAAAGCGAGGAATAAGAAATGGCAATAAAATACAAAATGGATGTAATGGCTGAATTGAAAAAGATTGGATACAGTTCCACCAGAATTAGAGAAGAGAAACTGATAGGGCAGTCATACTTGCAGCAACTGCGCCACAACGAACTTGTTTCATGGAAGACGATTGATACCCTTTGTGGGCTTCTTCATTGCCAGATAGGGGATTTGTTAGAGTATGTGCCAGAGATACCAGAAGAAGAAAAGGAAGGGGAGTAATCTTTCAGGAAGCACCTTTTCCTTTTCTGAAGAGGTCTGCGGGTGTGGCTTGCTTCCCGACGAAGTGGCAGCTTTATTTCCACTGACGATTTTAAGGACTGTAAAGGAACAAATGAAGTTTTCCGATGATCGGAGATAACAAAAAAAGGCGGACTTGCGCAAATGCTTTTGCGCTGTCCGCCTAATTACTGAAAATCCTTCAGAATGTCATTTAATGCCTGTTCCAGTGTCTTTTCCAATTCTGCTTCAATTTGCTTCTTGGAAATGGATTCTCCTGCTTGTTTCTTTAATTTTGATTGAAGTGCTATTTTGATTTCCCAGGGTTCAAATCCATCTAAATGCATTGTTCTGTAGTATTCTGGGATTTTTTTATGTAGATAGTCTTTGACTAACATTCTTCTTCGCTCCTTTCATTTTTTTCGTCCTGTATCGGATTTCTATTTTATAATATAATCTCAGAGAGCTTATTAAATTTAATTTGTCCAAATATTGTTGTTGACGAATTGATTTGACACCACAATGCTCTGCTTGCATGTCATGAA
>JBJFHL010000007.1:0-165251 GCA_051893555.1 Anaerovoracaceae bacterium | reverse complement strand
GCTAATCTCTATTTTATTTCTTCTAAAAACTCCACAACTATTTTACACTATCGCAACTTTCCCGCCCGGCATGTTGTTTGAAATCAGGTTCTGTGGTATAGTATAAAAGTGAGTTAGACATAACTAATAGAGCAGGAGATGAGATACATGACGTTACGAGAACTGGAGATCGGCAGCACCGCACGGATTTTGTCCGTGGGCGGGGAAGGAAGCCTGCGGCAGCATTTTCTGGACATGGGCGTGATTCCCGGCGCGGAAATCAAACTCATGAAGCTGGCACCCATGGGAGATCCTATGGAGTTCAGAATCCACGGCTATGAGCTGACGCTGCGGCTGGCCGATGCCGAAAAGATCCAGATAGAAGAAATCAAAGATGTACATAGAGAGCAGACGGTAGAGCATCCGAATGCAGATACAGCCGCCCGGCAGAACCGGAAAACTGTCAGAAGCACCGAGAAATCCCACCACCCCGGCTTGGGAGAAGGCGGCATCTACCATGTGAAGACGGGAGAAAATCCCCTTCCGGCCGGACAGACCATTACCTTCGCCCTGGCAGGAAACCAGAACTGCGGCAAGACCACCCTGTTCAACCAGCTGACCGGGTCCAACCAGCATGTGGGAAACTTCCCCGGCGTGACCGTAGACCGGAAAGACGGAGTGATCAAGGGTCACGATAACACCCTGGTGACCGACCTGCCGGGTATCTATTCCATGTCTCCATATACCAGCGAAGAGATCGTCACCCGCCAGTTCGTGTTGGACGAAAAGCCAAAGGGCATCATCAATATCGTCGATGCCACCAATATTGAAAGAAACCTTTACCTGACCATGCAGCTGATGGAACTGGACATTCCGATGGTGCTGGCCCTGAACATGATGGACGAGGTGCGGGAAAACGGCGGCTCCATTCATGTGAATAAAATGGAAGAAATGCTGGGTATCCCGGTAATCCCCATTTCCGCCGCGAAAAACGAAGGTATCCAGGAACTGATCGACCATGCGGTCCATGTGGCCCAGTATCAGGAAAAACCGGGTCGGGCCGACTTCTGTGATCCGGATGACCATGACGGTGCGGTGCACCGGTGCCTCCATGCCATCATGCATCTGATCGAAGACCATGCCCGCCACGAAGGCATTCCGCTCCGGTTTGCTGCAAGCAAGCTGGCGGAAGGCGACCGGCAAATGCTGGAGCGCCTCAGACTGGATGACAACGAAAAGGAAATGCTGGAGCACATCATCAAGCAGATGGAAGAAGAGCGGGGCATGGACCACGCCGCCGCCATGGCGGACATGCGATTTGCTTTCATCCAGCAGGTTTGCGATGCCACCGTGGTCAAGCCGCGGGAAAGCAAAGAGCACGCCCGCAGCCAGAAGATCGACCGGATTCTCACCGGCAGATTTACCGCAATTCCTGCTTTCGTGGGCATCATGGGATTGGTGTTCTGGCTCACCTTCGGTGTCATCGGCGCATGGCTTTCGGACCTGCTGGAACTGGGCATCACGGCCCTGACCAATCTGGTGGACGCCGGTCTCACCGCCTACGGCATCAATCCGGTGGTTCATTCTCTGGTCATCGACGGAATTTTCAATGGGGTGGGCAGCGTTCTCAGTTTCCTGCCGACCATTGTGACCCTGTTCTTCTTCCTGTCCATTCTGGAAGACAGCGGGTACATGGCCCGGGTGGCCTTCGTCATGGATAAACTTCTTCGCAAAATCGGTCTTTCCGGACGGAGTATTGTTCCCATGCTGGTGGGCTTCGGCTGCACGGTGCCGGGTGTCATGGCAAGCCGTACCCTGCCGTCGGAGCGGGACAGAAAGATGACGATCCTTCTGACGCCATTCATGAGCTGCTCCGCCAAGCTGCCGATTTACGGCTTCTTCTCCATGGCTTTCTTTCCGGATTACAGTGCGCTGGTGATGATTCTGCTGTATTTCACCGGAATTCTGGTGGGGATTCTGTTCGCACTGCTGATGCGAGGCACCTTCTTCCGCGGGGAACCGGTGCCGTTCGTCATGGAACTGCCCAATTACCGGCTGCCCGGCCTGAAAAACGTGAGCCAGCTGCTGTGGGAAAAGGCCAGGGACTTCCTGCAGAGAGCCTTTACGGTCATTTTCGTGGCCACCATTATCATCTGGTTCCTGCAGACCTTTGACAGCCGGCTCAACGTGGTGCAGGATTCCCAGGGAAGTCTGCTCGCCCTGGCTGCAGGTCTCATCAGTCCGATTTTCGCACCGCTGGGCTTCGGTGACTGGAGGATTTCCACGGCACTGATCACCGGCTTCATGGCCAAGGAAAGCGTGGTTTCCACCTTGACGGTTCTACTGGGAGGAAGCGACCTGACCACCCTTCTGACGCCGCTGGCTGCCGCGTCTCTGCTGGTGTTCTGTCTGCTGTACACCCCTTGTGTGGCCGCCATTTCTTCCATCAAGAGAGAGCTGGGCGGTAAATGGGCAGCGGGTGTGGTGGTGCTGCAGTGCGTCATTGCATGGCTGTGCGCCCTGGTGGTATATTTCCTGGGAAGTCTTCTGTAGAAATCCATTGCAGAAAACGCAGTTTGAAGATATAATCTGAGTATACGAGTATACAGGCTTTCAGGGAGACCTGAAACGGGAGGAGAAGTTCATCATGATGGAAGAAAAAGTAAAACAATTAATCGCAGAATATTTCGATGAAATCGTGGCGATCCGCCGGGATTTTCACCAGCATCCGGAACTGTCCGAGCAGGAAGAAAGAACCATGACGAAGATCAGTGAATATCTGACCGCATGGGGCATTCCCAACGAAACCAATATCGGCGGTCACGGCGTGGTGGGCGTCATTGAGGGAAAGGCCCCGGCAGGCGGCAGCCGCAAGTATGAAGCGGTGGGAATCCGCGCAGATATCGATGCTCTGCCGATTCAGGAAGCGGTGGACTGCCCGTTTAAATCCGTGAATGATGGCGTGATGCATGCCTGCGGTCACGATATGCACGCCGCCATGCTGCTGGGAAGCGCAAAAATTCTGAAAACACTGGAGAATGAGTTCAGCGGCACCGTGAAGCTGTTCTTCCAGCCTGCCGAGGAAACAGTGGGAGGTGCAGACCAGATGATTCAGGACGGCTGCATGGAAAATCCACAGGTGGGCGCAGTCCTTGCATTTCACGTGGCACCGTATCTGCCGACCGGAACCATTGAATTCCGCCGGGGAAAGATGAATGCAGCAACCTGCGATCTGCAGATCGAGGTGGAAGGTGTATCCTGCCACGGCGCACATCCGGAAGGCGGCGTGGACGCCATCGTAACAGCATCCCAGATTGTAACTGCATTTCAGAGCATCCTCAGCCGGAATCTGGCACCGACCAATGCAGGTATCATTACGGTGGGTCAGTTCCACGCAGGAACCAAGGATAACATCGTAGCCGGAAATGCACACCTGTCCGGTACCATCCGCGCGCTGGATCCGGATACCATGAAGACCCTGAAGCGGAGAATCACAGAGACGGCAGAAGGCATCGCAGCCGGCTATGGTGCCAAAGCCCATGTGCAACTGACAGACGGCTATCCTTCCCTGATCAACAGCGATGAAGTCTGCGGTGAAATGGAAGCGCTGGCAGAAAGACTGCTGGGAAAAGAAATGATGTACTTCATGCCGGAACCGAGTCTGGGAGCCGACGACTTCGCCTTCTTCACCCAGCGGTGCGACGGCCTTTATATGAATGTAGGCACCAATTCCGGCAAGGAAGCAAAGCCGCAGAACATTCACAGCGAATACTACCATCCGGACGAAGATGCCATGAAGAACGGCATCCTGATGGAAGTACTGGGAAGCCTGCAGCTTCTGGAAAAATAACAACAATATGTCTCTGCGCCCTGGTTGTTTTCAGCCGGGGCTTTTTGTATTCCGAGCAGAATTACAGTCTACAAAAATCATCTTCTGTTTCTAATTAACAAAAATGATTCTAATAATTGTAAGATTAGAATGTGATTAGAATTGGTCGGTGGATATATTATGGTCACAGAAAAGAAAACAACGGATTTCAGATGCAAAATGCAGCATAAAGCGGCACGGTTTTCTTATGATCTTCAAAAGCAAAGTTTTTCGCAGAGAGCTTAATGGCATAGGCGGGATGGTAGGTATCCATATAAACCTTTAAGCTTTTGGCCTTGGTATTGTCAGCGGATTTGACTTCTACAGGAATAAGCTGACCATCACGCTGAATGATAAAATCAACTTCTGCTCCGCGGGCAGACTCCCAGTAATAGGTTTTGTAACCGTTCATGGAAAGCTGTACATTTACATAATTTTCCACCATTCCGCCCTTAAAGTCATTCAGTTCCTCTACCATATAAAGAATATCGCTTGCTGCCAGATCTTTCTTGGCGCAGAGCAGGCCCGGATCCGATACATAAATCTTAAACGCATCAATATCGCGATAGTTTTCCAGAGGTTTTTTGATCTGTTCCACTCTGTAAACCTGGGATACGATACCGGACAGACAGAGCCACTCAATCGCGTTCTCAAACTCAGAAGCACGACCTCCTTTTTTTATCAACTTATATTGAAACCTTGTATTTTTCCGGGAGAGCTGAATGGTAATGTTTTCGTAGGCGAGTCTGGTTTTTTTGATCTCGTTTAAATTATTATACTTACTCATATCATTGAGATAACTTGCAAGAATAGTATCCTGCGTATGACGAATCAGGATGTAATCACCGGTTTCCGCAAACTGTTTTACACACTCTGGCATACCACCCACAACGAGATACTGGCGGTAAAGCTGTATAGCGATCTCATGGAGTGCGGACGGCATCGGTGTATCCGTCTGAAAGCACTCCCGGATCTGCTCCACGAGAGCATCCTGACCCATGGCAAACAGAAACTCTTCCATGTCCATGGGATACATCGTTTTCATGTCAACCTTGCCCACGGGAAAGGAAAATTTCGCCCGGTTGACTGCAACGCCAAGCAGACTGCCGGCCACAATAATATGGTAATCCGGTGCATCCTCACAGAAATATTTCAGCGAAGTGAGGGCACGCTCACAGAGCTGCACCTCGTCAAATACAATCAAAGTTTTCTCTTTTACAATCGTCTGCCCTGCAATATGGGATAATATTGGTATTAAATAATCAGGACTGATATTCTCCTCGAAGGTTTTATTCAGTTTTGGACTGGTTTCAAAGTTAAAGTAAGCAACATTTTCATAGTGCTTTCTGCCAAACTCCAAAATGGAGTAGGTTTTTCCCACCTGCCGCGCCCCCTGCAAAATAAGGGGTTTACGGTGTTCGCTATTCTTCCAGGATTCTAAGAAATCCATAATTTTTCTATACATAATTCACCCTCCTAAAAGGTATTTGCTATAGTATAAATGATAATCATGTGAAAATCAACACTTTATTAAGCCAAAATGACATCAAAAAACATGAATATTATATAAAAATTCTCATTATTCGACATGAAAATATCAGATGTAACGCTGGACGGTACAGAAATAAAATTGTATATTTTTTGTATATCCAATGCAAAAAATGAAATCCGCCGCATGAATTTTGTCAGACGGCGTGGGAGCGGTAGAATTTCAACGATTATAAAGTATACAGGATACAAACAAAGACGGGCACAATCAAAAAGAGCACCCCGGACTTCCGAAGAGGTGAAATTTCAACGAAAAAAGGTCGGACGTACAGATTTTGTTCAGAAAATTTTATAATTATACATGATAAAGCGATAAAGTGATAATGAAATAAAGCAATAAAATAATGGAATTTTCTGAAAGCGTTCGACCATTTTCGACGCTGAAATTCATTGAAAAAAACAGTCTTAGCGCAAAAAAGTATGGCATTGGGTGAGCAAAAATTGTATAATATCAGGTAAGAAAATGCCCCGTGGGAAGGGCGAATAAATATACATATTATGTATAAATACTTATGGGAAATGGAGAGAAAACTATGGCAGTATTCATGAACGGAAAAGACCTGACGGTAGAACAGGTCATCAGTGTATGCCGGTACAACGAAAAAGTGGAACTGACTGCGGAAGCGAAAGCAGCCGTACAGAAGGCTAGAGACTACATTGAAAAGAAACTGGAAGAAAAAGCTGTCATCTACGGACTGACCACAGGGTTCGGCAAATTCGCCAACGTGGTCATCTCGCAGGAAGAGACGGCGCAGCTGCAGAGAAATCTGATCATCAGCCATACCTGCGCCATGGGGGATCCGTATCCGAGGGAATATGTGCGGGCCGCCATGCTTCTCCGGTGCAACGCACTGTCCAGAGGAAATTCGGGGATTCGTCTGGAAACTCTGCAGACTTTGATTGACATGCTGAATGCAGGAATCCATCCTGTGATTCCGCAGAAAGGCTCCCTGGGCGCGTCCGGCGATCTGGCACCGCTTTCGCATATCGCGTTGGGCCTCATCGGAGAAGGCAAGGTGGAGTACAAAGGAGAGACTGTCGCTGCGGCAGATGCCATGAAGGAAGCAGGCATCAAGCCGGTGGTGCTGGCAGCGAAGGAAGGTCTGGCACTGAATAACGGAACCCAGATGATGACGGCAGTGGGTGTGAACGTTCTCTGGGATGCCATGAAGCTGATGAAGGTGGCGGACATTGCAGGGGCGATGACGGCAGAAGCCCTTCACGGAATTACCAAGGCTTACGATCACAAGGTGCATGACCTGCGGGGACATCAGGGACAGAAGGATGTGGCAGAGAACCTGCTGACCCTTCTGGAAGGATCGAAGAATGCCTTCGATGTGCAGCCGTCCAAGGTGCAGGATCCATATACTTTAAGATGTATCCCGCAGATCCACGGCGCATCCAGAGATGCCATCCGGTATGTGTATGAAGCAGTTTCCCGGGAAATCAATGCGGTAACGGATAATCCGATCGTGTTCCCGGACGATGATGAAGTGATCAGCGGCGGAAACTTCCACGGACAGCCGATGGCGCTGGCCTTTGACTTCCTGAAGATCGCCATTTCGGAACTGGCGGATGTTTCCGAGCGTCGTACAGAGCGTCTGGTGAACCCGGCACTGTCCGAGGGCCTGCCTGCCTTCCTGACCAAGCACGGCGGTGTCTGCTCCGGTTTCATGATCGCCCAGTATGCGGCGGCGTCTATGGTTTCCGAAAACAAGGTCTACGACCATCCGGCCTGCGTGGACTCCATTCCGTCCTCCGGCAATCAGGAAGACCACGTTTCCATGGGTACCACCTCTGCCAGAACGGCGGCCATGGTGCTGGATAATGCGCAGAAGGTCATCGGTATCGAGCTTGCCTGTGCAGCCCAGGCCATCTGGCTCCGTCAGGAAATCGGTGAAAGTCCGGTGGACAATCTGGCGCCGGCCACCAGAGCGGCCTATGATTACATCCGGACCCTGTCCGATCCGGTAGACCAGGATGTGATCCTTCACGACGAACTGGTGAAATTCGATGAGATGATCAAGAATGGAACGCTTCTGGAAGCAGTCGAAGAAAAAGTGACGCTGAAATAGATTTGAAACAGAAACGAAAGATATTTTCACAGGAGGTAGAGATATGTTAGACAATAAGACAATTCAGGGAGCCATGACCATCCAGCTTGGAAATGAATATCCGGATTATCCGGCATTTCAGGAAGGCATCCGCCGGGCACCGGACCGGGGTTTCCGGCTGACGAAAGCACAGACGAAGATTGCCTTGAAGAACGCGCTTCGCTATGTTCCGGAAGAATTGCATGAAAAACTGGCGCCGGAGTTCATGGAGGAGCTGACCACCAGAGGCAGAATTTACGCATACCGTTACCGGCCGGAAGGACGGATCTACGGCAAGCCGATCAGCGAATATAAAGGAAAATGCCTGGCAGGTAAGGCGTTCCAGGTTATGATTGAAAACAACCTGGATTTCGAAGTGGCCCTGTATCCATATGAACTGGTTACCTACGGGGAGACCGGACAGGTTTGCCAGAACTGGCTCCAGTACCGGCTCATCAAACGGTACCTGGAAGAGCTGACGGAAGACCAGACGCTGGTAGTGGAATCCGGTCATCCGCTGGGTCTGTTCCCGAGCAAGCCGGAAGCACCGCGGGTCATCATCACCAACTCCATGATGATCGGTATGTATGACAATCTGGACGACTGGGAAATCGCAGAAGAAATGGGTGTGGCCAACTATGGACAGATGACCGCCGGCGGATGGATGTACATCGGACCGCAGGGCATCGTTCACGGCACCTTTAATACCATATTAAACGCAGGCAGAAAGTATCTGGGCGTGCCGGAACAGGGAGATCTGGAAGGACATACCTTCGTTTCCTCTGGTCTTGGCGGCATGAGCGGCGCACAGCCGAAAGCGGCCAACATTGCAAACGCCGTGGGTATTTTCGCGGAAGTAGACCTGTCCAGAATCCAGACCCGCCACAATCAGGGCTGGGTGGATGTGATCATGGACGACATCGATGCAATCTTCAAGCTGGCCAGCGAGAAGGTGGCAGCGAAGGAATCCATCTCCATCGCATACCACGGAAACATTGTGGATCTGCTGGAAGCCGCTGTAGAAAAGAACTTCAAGATCGATCTGCTGTCTGACCAGACCAGCTGCCACAACGTATATAACGGAGGCTACTGCCCGGTGGGCATGACCTTCGAAGAAAGAACCAGCATGCTTCACGATGACCGGGAAACCTTCTGCAAAGAAGTGGATAAGACCCTCCACCGCCACTATCAGGCCATCAAAGCCCTGACCGAAAGAGGCACCTACTTCTTCGACTACGGCAACTCCTTCATGAAAGCCATGTACGATGCCGGCATCAAGGAAATCTCCAAAAACGGTTATGACGATAAAGACGGATTCATCTGGCCTTCCTATGTGGAAGACATCATGGGGCCGGTACTCTTCGACTATGGCTACGGTCCGTTCCGCTGGGTATGCCTCTCCGGCAAGCCGGAAGATCTGGACGCCACCGACCAGGCAGCCATGGACTGCATCGATCCGAATCGGAGAGCACAGGACAGAGACAACTGGGTATGGATTCGCGATGCCAAGAAAAACAAGCTGGTGGTGGGAACCCAGGCCAGAATCCTGTATCAGGATGCCGAAGGCAGAACCCGCATCGCCCTCAAGTTCAATGAAATGGTTCGCGAAGGAAAGATCGGTCCGGTCATGATGGGAAGAGACCACCACGATGTATCCGGCACCGACTCCCCGTTCCGCGAAACCTCCAACATCAAGGATGGTTCCAATGTGATGGCAGACATGGCGGTACAGTGCTTTGCCGGAAACGCAGCCAGAGGTATGTCCCTGTGCGCACTCCATAACGGCGGCGGCGTAGGCATCGGCAAAGCCATCAATGGTGGCTTCGGCCTGCTGCTGGACGGCTCTGCGCGAACCGACGAGATCATCAAGTCCGCCATGATGTGGGATGTCATGGGCGGCGTAGCCAGAAGAAACTGGGCGAGAAACGAAAATGCCCTGACCACTTCCGTGGAATACAATAAGAACTATGCCGGAAAGGGACATATCACTATCCCGTTCCTGGCCGACGAGGACCTGGTCGAAAAGACTGTAGACCGGTTCGTGAAATAGGAGAAGACCATGTCAACCTTACTGATCAAAAATATCGGCTGCCTGCAGACCCCTGTGGGCAGCTTCTCCCACGGCGGTGAAAAGCAGGGGGAAAATGTGAAATTACATAGCGCTTCGATTCTGATCGAAGACGGAATTCTTCGCAAAATCTGTTCGGACGGGGAACTTGCCTGCAGCGAAGCTGCGGCGGACCTGGTTCTGGATGCGGAGGAAAATCTGGTGACACCGGGGCTGGTGGAAGGACATACCCATATGATTTTTGGCGGATACCGGCAGAATGAAATTCCTCTGAAGCTGAAAGGGGCAGGCTATCTGGACATTCTCCGGGCCGGCGGCGGCATTCTGGACACGGTGAGAAAGACCCGCGCGGCCAGCTTTCAGGAGCTGTATGATAAGACAGAAGGCTTTCTGGATGAGATGATGGGACTGGGCGTGACCACCTGCGAAGCCAAGAGCGGCTACGGTCTGGACTTTGAAACGGAAGTCAAGATGCTGAAGGTCCTGAAAAAACTCAATGAAGACCATCCGATGGATGTGGTGTCCACGTTCATGGGAGCCCATGCGGTTCCGGAAGAATATAAGGGAAAAGAGGACGCCTTTATTGACATGCTCTGCGAAACTGTGATACCTTATGTGAAGGAGCATAAGTTAGCGGAATTCTGTGACGTGTTCACAGAGGATTCCGTATTCAATGTGGAGCAGAGCCGCAGATATCTGGAGTGTGCCAGATCCCATGGCTTCGGGCTGAAGGTTCACGCCGACGAGATCGAAGCCATCGGCGGATCCCAGCTTGCCGGACAGCTGGGCGCAGTAAGCTGTGAACATCTGATTTCCATCGATGAAGAGGGACTGGCTGCACTGGCAAAGGGCGGTGTAACCGCCATGTGTCTGCCGGCAACTTCCTTCTATCTGGGAGCCAGCTTCGCACCGGCCCGGCGGATGATTGCGCTTGGGATTCCGGTGGCTATGGCCTCCGATTTCAATCCTGGTTCCTGTCCGTCTCTGAACCTGCAGTTTGTCATGAATCTTGGTTATCTGAAATACCGGATGACACCGGAAGAAATTCTGACTGCAGTGACCATCAATCCGGCCTGCGCCATCGGCCGCGGTCATCTGGTGGGGACGCTGGAGGAAGGTAAGCAGGCAGACCTGGTCATCTGGGATGCACCGAATATGGAGATGCTTTGCTATCGGTTTGGCTCCAATCTGGCATTACAGACCATTAAGAAAGGAATTCTGGTATAAAAAAATGAAATTAGTAGACATGAAGGTAAGTGAATATCTCGAGGTACTGAAATCCAACGCGCCGGCACCGGGCGGCGGTTCTGCCAGCGCCCTGGCTGCGGCACAGGGAATCAGTCTGGTTGCCATGGTGGCAGATCTGACCATCGGCCGGGAAAAATACGCAGAGCATGAGAAGGTGTGTATTGCGGCAAGAGACGAAGCGCTGGAGCTGTACGGAAAGCTGTCCGCGGCGGTCGATAAGGATACGGAAGCCTTTAACTTGGTATCCGAAGCCTTCAAGCTGCCGAAGGGAACCGACGAAGAAAAAGCGGCCAGAAGCAAGGCCATTGCAGAGGCGACCCTGACGGCAACCGAAGTACCGTTTGAGACACTGATGCTTTGTGCGGAAGGTCTGAAGATTGCAGAGAAAATCGTAGGAAAGTCCAACCCGAACGCTTCATCCGACCTGGGCGTAGCGGCACTGAACCTGCTGACCGGACTGAAAGGCGCATGGCTCAATGTGCTGATCAATCTGCCAGGTGTGAAAGATGAAGCGAAAAAAGAGGAGTTCATGACCGGGCGGAAACGGATCATCGAAGGAGAAGCCACTGCAGCGAGAATTTATGCAGAAGTCAGCGCAATGCTGTAAGAAAGTCCCGAGCGAATCTGTCTTGGGAAGAAAAGAAAATCTGAGGAGGATATCATGGCACAGATTATTGAAAGCATTCCAAATATATCGGAAGGAAGAAATCAGGAGGTTATTGAGGCCTGTGTAGACCAGATCCGGACCACGCCGGGCTGCACCCTGCTGAACTATTCATCCGACCCGAACCACAACCGGACGGTAATTACATATATCGGCGATGCAAAGGGCGTCGAGGAAGCCAGTGTAAAGCTGGCGAAGAAGGCCGTGGAGCTCATCGACCTGACGAAGCATGAGGGCGAACACCCGAGAATGGGCTGCGTGGACGTAATGCCGTTCGTCCCGATCAAGGACGCCACCAATGAGGAATGCATTGCCCTGTCACAGGTCGTTGGAAAGAGAATCGCAGAGGAAGCGGATCTGCCGGTATTCCTGTATGAGCTTTCTGCCAGCCAGCCAAACCGAAAGAATCTGGCAACCATCCGGAAAGGCCAGTTTGAGGGTATGGCAGAAAAAGTCCGGCAGGAGGAATGGGAACCGGACTTCGGCGGCAGACGGATTCATCCAACCGGCGGCGTGGTTGCAGTGGGTGCCAGACCGCCTCTGGTGGCATATAACCTGAATCTGAATACATCGGATGTGACCATCGCCAGCAAGATTGCGAAGATCATCCGGGAAAAAGACGGCGGTCTGAAGTGCGTCAAGGCCATGGGATTTATGCTGGAAGACAGAAATATCGCCCAGGTTTCCATCAATATGACGGATTTTCGCGTGACCCCGCTCTATCGTGTCACCGAACTGGTGAAAGCGGAGGCAGCCAGATACGGCGTACAGGTCATCGGAACAGAGGTGATCGGTCTTTGTCCGATGAAAGCGCTGGTAGATTCCGCGGAATACTATCTGCAGATTGAAAACTTCGACTTTGACAATCAGGTGCTTGAAAATCATATCCTGTAATGGTAGAATAAGTATGCAGTGTACTGCAGAAAAAAATGATACAGGATGCACCATAAGGAGAAGTTAACATCATGACAGAAAAAAAAGAGTTTTCCAGTTCCTTTTCCCTGACAGATGAGATCGCAGATATCGTGCGTGACCGGATACTGAAGGGTGAATATGAGATCGGCGAGAAGATCAAAGAAAATCAGATCGCCTCGGAGCTGAAGGTGAGCCGCACACCGATTCGCGATGCCTTCAAGCAGCTGGAAAACGAAGGGTTGATCGATTATGTTCCGAACCGGGGATGTTTCGCCAAGGGCTTTACACAGCAGGATGTGGATGATATCTATGCGGTACGATCCGCGCTGGAGCAGCTGGCGGTGGAACGGGCCGTGCAGCGGATCACCGAGGAGGAACTTGCTGAACTGGAAGAACAGTGGGATCTGATGGAATTTTATGCAAAGAAAAAGGACAGCAAAAAAGTTCTGGAGCTGAACACATCATTCCATGAAGTGATCTATACCTCGACCAGAAGCCGTTTCATGGCACAGGTACTCCGGTCCTATAAAGATTACATCGATAAGACCAGGAAATCTGTCTTTTATGATGATACATACCTGGATGCGATTCTGGCAGAACACCGGGAGATCATGGAAGCCATCAAGGCACGGGATCGGGAAAGGGCTGTGGCTGCGGTTTCCTTCCACCTGAAAAGATCCCAGGATCGTGCAGAAACCATGTGGAATCTGAAGTGAGAACTGGAAGATGAGAGCAAGTACAAGTAAGAGAAATTTTGTTTATCGACTGCTGAGCCTGATCTGTATCGCGGTTTTTCTGTTTTCACTGGTAAAACTGGTGAAGGTCTGGATGGGATACAGGGAAGCGGAAAATTTTTATGATTCCGCGGCAAACGAGTATACCAGTCAGAACGAATGGAAAAAGCTGAACGGGGATGAAGTGGAGGGAGGTCCGCCGATTTCTGTGGATTTTTCTGAGCTTCTGACCATCAATGAGGATATCATCGGGTGGATTTACATGGATGATACTGTGGTGAGCTATCCGATGCTTCAGGGAGAAAACAATTACTACTATCTGGATAAAACCTACTACAAAAAATATCTGGCATCAGGCAGTATATATCTGGATACGGGAAATGCGCGGGATTTCAGCGACTCTCACAGTGTTATCTACGGACATAACATGAAAAACCATACCATGTTTGGTGATCTGGATGATTTCATGGACGCAGATTACCTGAAGGAGCATCCGTATGTTGACATCCTTCTGACCGATGGATCCTGGCTGCGATATAAAATATTTTCTGTCTACAGGGCGGATGTGGAAGATGGAACCTATGATGTACCGCTGAACGGGAAAAAGGCGTTTCGCAATTTCCTGAAGCTTGCGGAAGAGAAGAACATGCACAGGGACAGCGATGTGAAGTTTCCGAAGGTGGATACGGATGATAAAGTGATTACCCTGTCCACCTGTACCGAAGACTCAGCGAATCTGGAACGATTTGTGCTGACAGCAGTGCTGGTGCGTGTGGATGGTAAGCCGTTGCTGAAATAAAGGAAGAAAGAAGATAAGGACGGAGAAGCTGTGAAGGGTTTCCCCGTCTTTCTTTTTAGCGGTCACTTTCGCGTTCACGGGGAAACTGTAAACCAAAAAAGGAAAAAGACCTCTTACGAGGCCCTTTTCCCTGAAAGTGTGTGTGTATTCAATAAAAGAAGGAAAGTTTGCATAAATTATAGTTTATTCTTGCCCTTGACAACAACAATATTAACATACAATTGTGAAGGGACTATGTGTATTCTACCATGAGTATGTGGTAAAGTCAACAAATTCCCAACGAATTTCGTCATTTTCTGCAATCATCACCTGATCGGCAGGAACCGACGGGATTTCCCCGTTTACTTTAAAAATCCATCCGGTTGTTTCCGCATAATCTTTTTCAGAGAGACCGCCGAGTTCCGTCACATAGGACTTATCGGTATCAATGGTGATGGAAATATCGTTCGATACGCAGAAAAGCTCTGTAGCTTCCAGCACGCTGGAACCTTCCTCTGCAATGAAGGATGCAGGCGAAATGCTTTCAAAACCGTCATTTTCAGCATCCTCCAGCCCGATGAAAATCTCCATGGTCAGATTCACCGGATTGACCACCGGCTCGTCTTGTGGCGTATCATTTCCGCTGTTCCCACAGGAAACCAGCGTGAACGCCAGCAGAAGGATCAGCACAAGATAGAGTATTTTCTTTTTCATTTTCATTACCTCCCCATAATAACACCGTCAAGCCTCTTTAAAGAAGCATGGACGTCATCATATCATACATTTCTTCCACCTGCTCCGCTTCCACATCGTAAACGATTTCACCGCCGAGAACCGTCATGTCCGCATGCATTTTTGCGAAGGTATGCAGGTCCTTATTGAGCGGATTGTCTTCAAACACGGTGAAATCCGCGATCCGCCCTTTTTCAATCATTCCAAGCTTTTCTTCCATTCCAATCACTGCGGCAGCCCGCAGGGTCATTTCTTCAATAGCTTCTTCCACGCTGTGCACCGAACCGGCCGTCGGATGGGAAGCATCCAGGCAGGTACCCCAGGTGGTCAGAACCTCATCGCAGTGCTGCAGGGTCTGCTTCATTTCCTCCGGCAGAGAGCAGTCGGAGGCGATGGTGATCACATTTTTATATCCCTTGCCGCGGATTACCTCCAGGCTCAGGTAAGCCTTTTGCAGATCGGCCTGTTCAATGGCCTCGATAAACAGATCATACCCCTTGTCGCAGACCTCCAGCATGATCTGATCCAGTGCGTCCTGCGAAAACTTCATCGGCGAGTTTGCTTCGTCCAGGTATAGGTTCAGAGTTCTGGCCTGAATCATATCCCCCATCTCGTTGCAGTTGGTTTTTCTGCGCATCAGCGTATGGAGCAGGCCTCTCGGGTTCAGTGGCCGATGCATGAAGAGGGATCCGAAGAACCGCTGCTTCAGCTTCCCTTCGTTATATAATCCAATCATGGAATCCTGATACAGCCCCTCGAAATAGTCCGGCGTCTGCTGATTCAGCACGGTAGTGATGCCTTTATCACAGAGCGCTTCGATTTCCTGCGCCACAGCCTCCTCGATTTCCTCGAAGTCGAAAGGAACCAGCAGGTTCAGCACATATCCGACGGTGACGATCTCCACACATTCCTCTTCTGCCGTTTCGGTAATGATCGTCTCTGCAGCAGTATTGACTACACAGCCCAGACCGCCGGTGCAGAGAAGCAGAATCGGACGATCGGAACAGCATTCGTCTAAATCTTCCTTTGAAGGCTCCATGTCCTCCCGGTATCCGTAACCGAAGATCACTTCCTCGTCATGGCTGTCTGCCCAGTTGCAGACCTTCCCGCAGATTTCCTCTGCATCCCGACAATCCGAAAGATCCAGAAAACGTCCTGCAAATACGTTTCTGACAGGGCTCCTGTGCACGTCGATAAACCCCGGAAACATGTATTTTTCGTTGAGATCCACCACCCGGGTATCCTTGCCCGTGATCTCTTCCATGGCTTCGAAATCGCCCACGGCGGTAATCAGACCGTCCTGGCATGCCACGGCGTCGGCCCACGGAAAATCCGGGTCATGAGTATAGATATGTCCATTCTGAAAAATAATATCAGCTGCCTGCGCTTTTTTAAAAAAACCAAATGCCATAATGCGTCTCCTTGTGTCTGTAATTACAATTATTCTATCATAAATCAGGCGGTTATGATATACTGAAAAAGAGAGTTTCGTGTGAAAAAAAGGAGAAAATCATGGAAAGATGCAGAATAGAACGGTTTCAGAAGGAAACTGGTGTTTCGGATTATCTGGAAGGTTATGTGGCCGTGGAGGAATTTCTGGATTACTGCAAAGCCTGCCCCAATTACGGCGTGATCTGGTCCTGCCCGCCCTTTGATTTCGATGCGGAAGACTATTGGCGCCGTTTTTCACGTCTTTTGGTCATAGCCCGCAAAATCCATCTGCCCGGCGGCATTTCGCAGGCGGAGGGTTTTCGGATTTTGGAAGAAGTGAAGGCGGATATGAGCCGCGAGCTGTTTGAAATGGAAGCGGCCAATCCAGGCTCCGTGTCCCTCAGCGCCGGAAGCTGCAGCATCTGCAGGAAGTCTTTCGGGAGTGAGACCGAAAGTGAGAATGAAACCGTGGAAGGAAACGGTGCGCCCCATGGCTGTACCCGTCCGGACGGTCAGCCTTGCCGGTATCCTGATACCATGCGCTATTCCGTCGAGGCCCTGGGTGGCAACGTAGGTCTGACCGTGCAGAAACTCCTTGGCATTCAGCTGGAATGGATGGAGGAAGGAAAGCTGCCGGCCTATTTCGTACTGGTGGGCGGGCTGCTGATGCCATAGAAATGATGGAGGAGTATCAAACCAAATTATAGAATTAAACATAAGAGGCTGTTGCAATGCAACAGCCTCTGTTAGTATTACCTGAAACCAGACATCTTATTTTACATATACCTTCGGCAGTCTCTGACCGAATGCGCAGCAGATCTCGTAATTGATGGTGCCGGTGGCTTTGGCGATATCATCTGCCAGAATGGTGTTCTTGCCGTCGGTACCCATGATGATGACTTCGTCGCCTACCTTTACGTCAGGTACGTCGGTCACATCGACCATGCACTGGTCCATGCAGATGTTTCCGGCAACCGGAGCCATGACACCGTTTACGATGACTTTGGCGAACTGAGAGTATGGACGAGGGTAGCCGTCTGCATAGCCGAGAGCCAGCGTTGCGATTTTGCTCGGTTTCTCCGAGATATAGCGGCGGCCGTAACCTACGGAGAAGCCTGCAGGTACGTCCTTCAGATGTACAATATTTGCTTTGACAGACATGACCGGCTTGATGGACAGCTGGTTCACATCCACTTCATCGGAAGGATAGCAGCCGTAGAGGATGATACCAGGGCGGCATGCATCGAAGTGCACCGTTGGCAGTTCCATGATGGAAGCGCTGTTGGCCAGGGTCTTCCATGGAATTTCCACACCGGCAGCGGTCAGTGCATCGTAGAATTTATTGTACTTGGCTTCCTGCTCGTGGGAGTAAGTCTTATCGAAGGCGTCTGCCGTGGACATGTGGGAGAACAGGCCGCGGATCTTGAAATTCTTCAGAGCGGCAATCTTCTTTACATCTTCCACTGCAGCGTCGATGTTGGCATCGTCCGGCAGATAGCCGATTCTGCCCATACCGGTATCCACAGCAATCAGGCCTCTTACGGTCTTGCCTGCAGCGGCAGCGGCAGCATCGATGGCAGCGGCATTGGCTGCATCGCAGACAACCGGCGTGATGTCATAGTTTACGATGGTGTCTGCATACATGTCCGGGGTCAGACCCAGCATGATGATTTCTTCTTTCGCACCGGCTTCCCGCAGGGTGATGGCTTCCTGCAGTGTGGCGATGGCAAAAATCTTCACACCGTTTTCCCGGAGCACTTCCGCAACCTTAACGCTTCCGTGACCATAGGCGTCGGCTTTGATGACGCCGATCATATCCCGGTCGCCGATTTTTGCGCGGATATTTTTAATGTTGTAATCCAGATTGGATAAGTTAACTTCGACCCATGCAGGCCGGATGGCTTCTTTGTACATTTCGAACCTCTCCTTTATCTTTCATTTATCGCTTCACAAAATATGATGTATACAATATCACCCATATTATATGCTTTGTTTTCTGCTTTTTCAAGGTGAATATGGGGGATTTTTCTTAAAATCTGTTTGCATACCAGGCGGAAATGCGGTAAGCTATTTATACATGACTGTAATAGAAAAAAGAATGGAATGAAAAGGAGTTTGGGAGTTACATATGGAGAGAGATAATTTCAGAAGTAAGACGGGATTTGTCATCGCCTGCATCGGATCGGCAGTGGGGATGGGAAACATCTGGCTGTTTCCTGCCCGGGTATCTGCCTTCGGCGGCGCAGCATTTCTGATCCCGTATTTTATCTGCGTACTGGTCATCGGCGTCACCGGCGTGGTGGGTGAGATGGCCTTTGGACGCGCCATGGGCGCAGGCCCTATGGGAGCCTTCGGAAAAGCAACGGACATGGCAGGAAAGGGAAAGAAGTTGGGGGAAGGCCTTTCTCTGGTTCCGGTGATCACCAGTCTTGCGCTGGCCATCGGATATTCTGTGGTCGTGGGCTGGATCCTGAAATACATGGTAGGATCCATCACCGGCAGCGTATTTCAGCCGCAGAACGTAGAGGAGTTCGGTGCAGCCTTCGGGGCGACCGCTTCATCCTTCGGCAGCGTGGGCTGGCACCTTCTGGGTCTGGCGCTGACCTTTCTGATTATGATCTACGGCATTTCCTCCGGCATAGAACGGGTAAATAAAGTAATGATGCCCCTGTTTTTCATCATGTTCGTGGGGATGGCCATCTACATCGGACAGCTTCCAGGTGCAGAGAAAGCCTATGAATTCCTGCTGCATCCGGACTGGAGCCAGCTGTCCAATCCGAAGACCTGGGTTTATGCGTTGGGACAGGCCTTTTTCTCCCTGTCGCTGGCAGGCTCCGGCACCCTGGTCTATGGCTCTTATCTGAAGAAAGACGTGGACGTTCCGTCCAGCGCCAGAACGGTAGCCTTCTGGGATACCATGGCTGCGCTGGTTGCCGCATTTACCATCATTCCGGCCATGGCAACCGCCGGGCAGGAACTGACCGGCGGCGGCCCGGGGCTGATGTTTATCTTCCTGCCGAACGTATTCGCACAGATGCCGGGCGGCCGGATTGTGATTATCGTGTTCTTCGTGGCCGTAACCTTTGCAGGACTCACCTCGCTGGTAAACTTATTTGAAACTCCGGTGGAAGCCCTGCAGACCAAGCTGGGCTTTTCACGTCGAAAAGCGGTGGCTGTCATCGCAGCCATCGGCTCTGTGATCGGTATCTGCATTGAAGGTATCGTGTCAGGCTGGATGGATATCTTCTCCGTATATCTGTGCCCGCTGGGCGCATTCCTGGCCGGCGTGCTCTTCTTCTGGGTCTGCGGCGACAAGTTCGTCCGGGAGCAGGTGGACATGGGTGCGAAACGGAAGCTGGGCAGATGGTTCACCTTCGGCAGTAAGTATCTGTTCTGCGGACTGACCATCCTGGTACTGATACTGGGCACCCTGCTGGGCGGCATCGGTTGATGACAGCGGCAGAAGGCTGAAAAAGAATAAAAAAGCACAAAAATGCGGGGCGCAGCAGGAAACTGCTCGCCCCATTTTCGTTATGTATCTGTCAAACTACTACAACGTAAAGCTGTATGAGCATGAATCGCTGATTATCTTTGATGAGGTCCAACTGTTCCCCCGCGCCCGCGCTGCAATTAAATACCTGGTTGAAGCGAGGACGCCCATGGGTCAGGCAATGCATCGCAAAGCAATGGACTATTTCCGGCAATATCTGATCGTAGGCGGAATGCCGCAGGCGGTACAGGAATATGTTCAGACCAGAGATTTTGATAAAGTGGATCGTGTGAAGCGGGATATTCTTACGCTTTACCGTGCGGATATCGTGAAGCATGCAGAAGGATATGAGATGAAAGTGGAAGGTATCTTTGACGAAATCCCTTCACAGCTTCAAAAGCATGAAAAAAAATTCAAGCTTTCCTCACTGAAAAAAGAGGCTCGCTTCCGTGAATACGAGGATGCTCTGTTCTGGCTGGATGATGCGATGATCGCAAATATCTGTTTTAACACAACAGCACCCAGCATTGGCTTGAAGATGAATATGGATCGAATGACATTGAAATGCTATATGGGAGATACCGGCTTGCTGATCAGCCATGCTTTTGATGAAAATGGGATCGTCAGTGAGGAAATATATAAGAAAATACTGTTTGATAAACTGGAGTTCAACAAGGGAATGATCGTGGAAAACATCGTGGCGCAGATGCTTACGGCAAGCGGACATAAACTGTATTTCTACTCGAATCCGGACCGAGATGACTGTGAATCCCGAATGGAGATTGATTTCCTGATTGCGAAAAGTAAGATAAGCAGCCGCCATAATATTTCTCCGATTGAGGTCAAGTCAGGAAAAAATTATACGATGTCATCGCTGCGAAAGTTCATAAAAAAATTCGGAGAGCAGCTGAATATTCCTTATATACTGCATACAGGAGATCTGAAGGAAGAGGATGGAATCGTCTTTTTGCCGCTGTATATGACACCGCTGCTATAAATCAAAAACGCCCTGCCTCTTTCATTACAGAGGCAGGGTTTTTCATAGGTGTAGCCTACAGCTGCTCCATCTCCACGTCCATGGTGATGCCGTGTTTCACACGGTCCGCTTCCTCGGCCGCCTTGGCCGTGTTCCAGTGATCCATGGTGCCCACCAGGTATCCGGTAATGCGGCGGATTCGCTCGAACGGAACCGGTTCGAACGCATAGTTCAGATCGGCGAATTCCTCATCGATCTGGATGTCCAGTGTTTTCAGCTTGCGGTTATATTTGCTTTCCAGGTAGTCTACATAAGCCTGCTGCTCTGGCAGCGGGGCGTTTCCGGTGATCGTTACACTCATCTTTCCTTCCTCCATATTGTATCTACATTTTGCAGTTTTTTCATTTATGAAATTATTATACCACTACATATAGTCATCAAACACTAATTCAGAAAATCTCTGAAAAACAGCAGCAGAAAGTTGTTGTCATAGAGACTGCCTGCCACCTGTGACTCGGAAAAGGATTGCATCAGAGTTTCCGAAAGGGATGGCATGAACATAGCCGTCAGCGGCGTGATGATCGCCAGAAAGACGAAAACATAGAACAGACCGCTGATGATGCCCATGACACCGCCGAGCAGCCAGTCGGTGAAGCCCAGGAACCCGCCCTGATACTGTTTCGAAAAGATCCGGCTCAGAAGGGCAGCTACAAGAGCTACCGCCAGTACAATGAGGAAGAATGAGAGGATCGTCAGGAAGGTATGGGTCAGCCGGAGAATGCCTTCTTCTGCCAGCATGCCGGTCAGATCGGAAGACTGCTTCTGCAGCATGGAAGGCAGCATCTGAAAAAGATCCGAATCTTCCACCGCAGCCGTAAGAGAAGCGGTCAGTTCTGCCTGCACCTTTTTCTCCACGAAGGTTCCCACGCCGGTATGGGCCAGCAGCCAATCCCGCACATCATCGCAGAACAGAAATCCCAGAACCAGTGAAGCTACGCACCGCAGGAAGTTCACCACCGTCAAAGCGAATCCGCGCCGCATGGAGAAAAACACCGTTCCTGCGAAAACAATCAAAACCATAATATCCATTACCATACGAATAGCACCCCCTGAAGCATCATAAACTTGGTATAGGACTATTTTACAGGAAAGGGCGGAAGAAAGCAATGGACAATCCAAATAACCCTTACGGACCGTATCTGCTGTATCTTTTGAGCCAGCTGATGAAGGGAGGCGCGGGTTTGCAGTCTGCCGGACAGACCACCGGACAAAATCGACCCTCCCCGGCCCCGGCAAAGGCCGCAGAACTTCAGAATGCCGAAGAAACGGGGGCTGCGGAAGACGGCGGGAGAACGTATTTCGGTCAGGACGAAACGGGGTGCAGCTGGAGGCGGGAGGAACGGGTAGATCTGCTGGAGAAATTTTGCAGAGAGGGCTATTTCATGGCCAGGAAACACGGCCATTTCCTCATCGGACAGAGCAGGGAAGGCAGTTTCATCGCCATTCCGGGGCGTTTTCTTCTGGAAGAACAGCCGGCAGGAGGGGTGACGGGGTTCACCTTATGGCAGCCGCTGGCCGGGGGAGAAGGACTGTACGAAAGCCTGGAAACCATGGATGAGGAAGCGGCCCGCACCGTATATGGCTACTGGGTGGCCCGTCTGGACCCCAAAACACTGACGATATCGGAAGTTTGAAAGGATTTTGTACACAAAATGCAGTTGAATGTTGGCGGAAAATGTGGTATTATTTTTAACGTATGGAAACGTATATGTCAGAAGCCCTGAAAGAGGCAGAAAAGGCGGCTGCGCTGGGAGAGATCCCCATAGGTGCGGTTGTGGTACGGGATGGCGAGATCATCGGACGAGGTCATAATATGACGGAGACGGATCGCGACCCCACAGCCCATGCGGAAATGATAGCCATCCGTCAGGCTGCGCAGGCAGTCGGCGGCTGGAGACTGACGGGGTGCCGGATGTATGTGACGGCGGAGCCCTGCTGCATGTGTGCGGGAGCCATCGTCTGGGCTCGAATCAAAAAACTGTACATCGGAACCATGGAGCCCAAAAGCGGCGCCTGCGGATCCCTGTTTAATATTGTGCAGGAGGAACGGCTCAACCACTATGTGGAAGTGGAAACTGGTCTCATGGAAGAACAGTGCCGACATATATTGAAAACCTTTTTCCGTCAACGGAGAGAGGCAAACCGGCGGGACGGAAACTGGAAACAGAGAGAAAATACCCGACTTACGAAAGAAAAGGAATCGGAGGAAACAGAAGAATGAAACGAGCTGGCAAGATTTTAAGCCTGGTAACACTGATCGTTGTACTTTCAACATCGCTATGTTTTGCAGGGGAGCTGACCCTGAAGGAGAGCTATCCGAAGGACGGCGCCACCGGAGCGTCCATAGAAAACCTGAGTGTGAAGCTGTATTTTGACAGCAGCATGACAGCGGAGAAGGCCGGAAAGGTCAATGAAAATGCATTTACTCTGACCGGACCGGATGGGAAGAAGCTGCCGACCAGAGTGCTGTATCCGGAAAAGGAAGACGGCGTAGTACTGGTGCTGCTGGATACCACTGCGGATCTGGATAAGGACGGTACGGCAGATTATCAGACGGCCGTCAGCAACTCGGAGTACAAGCTGGTGATTTCCGGAGATCTTACCGACGATAAGGGAAATACCCTGGGTCAGGATCAGACCATCACCTTCACGACGATCAACCAGCAGATTGCCATTATGGTAAACATGCTGATGATGGTTGTCATGTTCGGCGGAATGATGTTCCTTTCCACCAAGCAGGCCAAGAAAGCTGCGCAGGAAGCAGGAACGAAACAAAAGGAAGAAGCCTTCAATCCATATAAAGAAGCCAAGAGAACCGGAAAATCCGTTGCTGAGGTTATCGAACAGCACGAAAAGGAAGTAGCCCGTCAGGAACGGAAGGCAAAGAGAGCCGCAAAGGACGAGGAAGACGATGTAGAGTGGATCGATGTGAACACTTACAGAGTGGCAAGAAAACGTCCGATCTCTGAGGGCGGAAGCAGCTATATCACGGGAAGAAAAGCGCTGGCAGAAGCAAAAGCTGCAGAAGCAGCTGCAAGAAAGGCACAGAAGGCTGCAGCCAAGCGAAACGTAAAAAAAGGAAAAGGTAAAAAGAAGAAATAGAACGGCGGGAAGGATGAAATGAGAGGGGGACCTCTCATTTTGCCTACATGGATAGCGGAAAAATCCGGTTTGGGAGGTGAGTCTGTGAAAGAGATCCATCTTAGAGCTTATGGAAAAATCAATCTGTCTCTGGATGTGACAGGCGTGCGTCCCGATGGATTTCACGACCTTTCCACAGTGATGCAGCGGATTTCCCTGTACGACAGGATCCATATGATCTGGGCGCCGGATATGCCAGATCGGGAAGGGGACTGCCTGTACGGACAGGAAGGTCTGCGGATTCGAATCCGGACCAACCGCCCTTATCTGCCGACAGATGAAAGGAACCTGGCATATAAGGCAGCGCTTCTTATGGCAGAGCGGTATGGAGAGCAGGCAGGTGTAAGCAGCGGGGAATTGCGTATTTCCATTGTGAAAAATATTCCTGTGGCCGCAGGTCTGGCAGGCGGCAGCGGAAATGGCGCAGCGGTTCTTATCGGACTGAACCGGCTGTGGCATCTGGGGCTGAACACCAGGCAGCTGTGCAGCCTGGGAGAGGAACTGGGCTCTGATGTTCCGTTCTGCGTTCTGGCGCAGAATACCCGGTATCGGGCGGCACTGGCAACCGGCAGAGGAGAGGTACTCCGGCCCCTGCGAAAATCCATGAAGAAGTATATCGTATTGGCGAAACCGCCCTTCGGTGTTTCTACGAAGGAAGTCTTTCGCCACATCGACGAATACCATGCGGAGTGCCATCCTGACAATCAGGAACTGATTCGCGGCCTCGCAGCGGGTGATGATGAAGCAGTCTATCGGAACATGATCAATGTACTGGAACTGTATACGCTGCAGCATTATGAACCGGTAAAGAAGCTGAAAGCGCTTTTCGCCGGGGAGACTTCGGCAGAAAAAGTACTGATGAGCGGCAGCGGTCCTACGGTATTCGGAATTTATCCATCGGAAAAAGAAGCGAAAAAAGCATGTGAAACTATCCGCAGTCTGCGGTATGAAGCGTACTGGGCAAGTACAGACGGAAGATAAAGAATAGTATGAGGTGAAAACTATGTTGAATTTTGATTTGCAGAATCACAGACCACTTCGGGAGATCGTGTATGAAGAACTGAAACGGCAGATTTTGATCGGTGAAATCGCTCCGGGCACCAGAATGATGGAAGTAGAACTGGCAGATGTGATGGGCGTCAGCCGTACGCCGGTTCGGGAAGCCATCCGGAAACTGGAAAAAGAAGGACTGGTTACCATTGAACCGAGGAAAGGTGCTTATGCGTCCAACATCTCCATCAAGGATATGGTGGATGTACTGGAGGTCCGCCAGGGTCTGGAAGGAATGGCTGCAGCTATCGCATCCGGCAGGATCACGGAAGAACAGAAAGAAGAACTGCTGAGCGTGATTGAGAAATACAAGATCGCAGTGGATTCAGAAAACATCGAAGAAATCATCCGGTATGACGAAGCGTTCCACTCGATGATTATTTCTATCAGCGGCAACAAGACGCTGATGCAGGTCTTTTCTACGGTACAGGAACTGGCGCTGCGGTTCCGCTATATTTACTACGATGATTTCAACCGGTATGAAAGCATGCCGAAGGAGCACCAGCGGATTGAAGAAGCCATCTTCAGCGGTGACGCGGAAAAGGCCCGTGTGGCAGCCGGCGATCACGTAGCCCGGCTGAAAGATTTCGTCATGAAGGAAGGAGAAAAGGTTTTTGGAGGCGCACATCTGGCCGAATAACCTGAAAATGTAATATGCAATGAAAAGCAACCTGCGCATGGATTTTGCGAAGAACAGGTTGTTTTTTTATGGGAAAACGAAAAATGTTGTTATACCTCTGCATAACTCTTCTGACGGGCGAATAGATTTATGGAGAGCAAGAATTATCGGACCGGCGCAGGCTGCCGGACAGAAGGAAAGGGGACACACTATGACCTACGAAAAGGACATTCCTGATTTTGCGCTGGTTCCTGCGAAAGAACCGGAAGAACGGATTTTGATTCCCATTACCCAGGGGGCCGTCTACTGCCCGGTGCAGGTGACCAATATCACAGAAAAACCGAAGACTGTGATTACACTGGAAGAAGATGTACTGGTGCCGGACACACGGCCGGACCTGCGGGAGATCCTCCTGATCACCGGAAAGGTCCGTCTGACAAACCGGGAAATCGATCCAATGGCGAAAAATGAAGATTCCGTCAGTCTGACCGGAGATGTGGATCTGCAGACACTGTACATACCTGAAAAAGGAGGTGTTCACGGCCCGGTGATTTCCGTCAGCAGCCGCCTGCCGTTCCGGGAGCAGTGGCATCTCAATCTGGAACAGGGTGCCTCCATGCTGCTGGAGGCAAATGTGGAAAAGATAGACTGGATGGTTGTCAATGAGCGAAAGTACAGAGTCAAAGTTATGCTGGGTGTCCGGGCGTTGCAGTATCAGGACTGCAAAATCCAGCTCTTCGAAGGGATCACGGAAGAAAACCTTCAGACGCTGCGGGAAACGGTGGAGATCACCAATGTGGCACTGCGAAAGAAGGATGTGCTTTCTGTCCGGGAGGATCTGGAGAGAAAGGATGGGGCAGCTGCACCCCAAAACATCTTGATGCAGCATATATCTGTCGTCGAAAACTATAAGCAGGCAGCTGGGGAAAAGGTAGTCATTAACGGCTTTGTCTATGTAAATCTGCTGTACAGATCAGCCGAATCGGAGGCAGCCACAGAAAGCGAAGGCATACAGCTCTGCCATCTGCAGGACCGGGTGGAGTTCACCCAATTCATACCGCTGTCACAGCCAGGACAGTGGAGCGGGAGTAATGTATGTTTTGACGGCAGCGATTTAAAAGTAAAGCTTGTGCAGAACGAAGAAGGCGAAGACGGATTCCGTCTGGAGGGAGATCTCACCACCTGGGTAACGTTGTACCGGAATGTGGAAAAGGAAATCATCGTAGACGGATACCATAAGGAAAAGAATTTTGTGTGCGACTTTGAGGAGGCATCCTGCAGGACACTGGTGGGGATCGCAGCGGGGGAAACTACCGTCCGGGAGGTCTTTACACTGGAAAGCCACCATGGAGAAGCGGAAGAGGTCGTATACGTAACCGGGGAGATTCTGGACAGCGAAAGCAGGGCCGAGAACGGGA
This sequence comes from Anaerovoracaceae bacterium, assembly GCA_051893555.1. Classification (GTDB taxonomy): domain Bacteria; phylum Bacillota; class Clostridia; order Peptostreptococcales; family Anaerovoracaceae; genus RGIG7179. The sequence goes on along the minus strand of JBJFHL010000007.1, from coordinate 138,439 downwards.
AAATCATCACGGAAGGTATCTTGTGTGGTAAGATGATCTGCAGAAGCACGGCCGGCAATGAAATGGCAGCCGAATCCGCTGGAGACGACACATTTTTTGCAGTAACCAGGGATCTGCCGTTCCGCTGCGTTACAGCACTGCCGCAGCTCACAGGAGATGAAACCGTAACAGCGCGAATTTATCTGAAAGATCTCTGGGCTGAGAAAATCAGCGGCAAACAGCTGGAACTGAATGCAGCTGTCATGGTATGCAGTGAAGCTATGCGGCAGGCACCGGTTCCGGTCCTGAAAAATCCGGCCTTTGAAGAAGTGCACCAGGATCGGCATTCCAAACCGATGGCAGTGTATATCGTCAAACCGGAAGATACCCTATGGTCCATTGCCAAGCACTTTCAGTCTACGGTGGACATCATCTGTCAGATCAATCAGATCGAGGAAGGAACCCTGCGGCCGGGGCAGAAACTGCTGATTCTCCGGTAAAAAGAAAAAGAACAGATACAGGTATATTTTTCGCCGGATAGGCCATACTCCTTTTGCCCGAGAAAAGACCCGGGCAGGAGGGGTATATGAAAGAATATTTCAGAAAGTGTGTAAATGATAAAAACAAACTGGAGTGGCAGCTGACCCTGGTAGTTATGCTGGCACTCCTTACTATGGCGGTCATGAGCAATTCTATGGAAAAGAGCCGGGAGACAGCAACGAAGATAATGCCGGTGTCCGCGGCCGGTTCTGTTGGAGCAGACGAAGCGGAAGAGCATGAAGGGATCCTCAGGCTCCATGTGATTGCAAACAGTGACAGCGAAGAAGATCAGACGTTGAAGCTGCAGGTGAGAAATCAGGTTCTGGCCAGAATCCAGGATGGTCTTGCGAACTGTTATGCCAGAGAACTGGGCAGTGCAGTCGGTTCACTGGATCCGCAGCTTCTGGAGCAGAGACGACAGGAACTGACCAGAACATGGATTGGCCGTCACATAGAAGAAATTCAGGGATGGGCGGAAGAGGAAATAAAGGCCCGGGGATACGGTTATACCGTTGAAGCGAGTCTGGGAATCACATGGATCCCTGAAAAAGAATACAGTGATATTTATTTTCCCGCAGGAAACTACGAAGCGTTGCGTATCGTAATCGGGGAGGGGAAAGGACAGAACTGGTGGTGTGTCATCTTCCCTCCTTTGTGTCTCATAGAAGGCTGTAATGCGGAGGAAGCCGCCAGACTGGAAAAACTGTACGGCGATAAAGTGATCCTGAAGTTCAGAATACTGGAGCTGCTGCGTTCCTGAAGGCAACCGAAAAATCCCCACCGGATCTGGTCCGGCGGGGATTTTTCGGTTTGTAAAGTTTATGGAAATGAAAAAGTTAAGTTATTAGCTTTGATGCTTGCAATTTATTGCTGTGCCTGCTGACCGGACTGTCCCGACTGACCAGAAGCAGAGCTTTCCGGAATGTCCTTGGAATCTTCCAGCACGACAGGAATTTCGATCAGCTTATTTTCACGTACAATCGTAAATGTGACCTCGTCTCCTACGTTGTGCTTCTGAATCAGGCTGATGAGCTGAGAACCGCTGGTAATCTTGGTATCATCCAGATAGTAGATCATGTCGCCTTTCTGCAGACCGGCTTTCTGCGCGTTATTTCCCGTGACATCCATGATGTAGACGCCGGTGATCTGCACACCATACTGCATCGCTTTCGAAGCGTTGGTCAGATCCAGAATGGAGATCCCTGCAGCAGGACGTCCTTCCACATATCCGTTTTCAATGAGGGAATCGGACACTTTTTTTACCAGATCAGACGGAATGGCGAATCCCAGTCCTTCTGCTTCCGAGCTTGCGGATTTGGCGACTACGACGCCAATCAGATTTCCGTTCTGATCGAAAAGACCGCCGCCGGAGTTGCCCGGGCTGATGGACGCACTGGTCTGGATCAGCGTCATGGTCTTTCCGTCTACTGTGATTTCACGTTCCAGACCGCTGACGATGCCTTCAGAGGCACTGCCGGCAAGGGTTCCCATAGGGTTTCCGATGGCTACGGTCAAATCTCCTACGTTGAGGGCGGAACTGTCGCCAAAGGTTACCGGAATCAAACCGGTCTTGTCTATTTTTATCACTGCCACATCGGTTTGTTCGTCGGTGGCTACCAGTTCTGCTTTTATTTCTGTTCCGTCATGGAGTGTTACTTTAATGTTGCTTGCGCCTTCGATGACGTGATTGTTGGTAACAATGTATCCATCCTCAGAGATGATGACGCCGCTGCCGGCACCCTGGGTTACATATTGCCCAAACCAGGAGTCTGTAGATACGGATTCGGTGACAATGGCTACCACAGAGTTTTCATTTCTGGCCACGATCTCCTGTACGGAGAGGGCGCTTCCCGTATTCTGCGCCAGGTTGTAGTTGGTGGTAGTAATGGACTTATCAATGGTAGTGCCGCCGAATATGCTCATGGCTGCGGCATATGCTCCTGCTCCGATGGCCGCTGAGAAAACCATGGCGAATATCAGAGCGATGACGAAAGCCTTTCTGGTTACATACTTCGGTTCTTTCTTTTTCGTTGCCGCATCCTGTGGCGCATTGTGACCTGCCTCATGGATCGTGCGTGCTGTATCTTCTGTCTGCGGTGCCGGATCTGTCATTATGAAGCCTCTCTCACCGCTTTCGCTGTTTCCAAATCTGTTCCAATCGTCCATTCTTTTGTACCTCCTTCTGAAGATGATTAAATTATATACATCTTTTGTGTAATTTTGGTGTAAAAAAAATGAGAAGTATGATAAAATGATATGATGTATTCAGAATCAAATTGTGTTGACAGATGCGGCGCAGGGGAATATATATAGTATGGAAAGAGAACAACGTGAATATACCAACTGGTGCATGCAGGTTCTTTCGGAAGAACTGCAGTGCCAGCTGCTTGAAATAAAGGAAAATGAAGAGGAAATTTATGACAGATTCTGCAGAGGACTGACATTTGGGACTTCTGGTATACGAGGCCGCATGGGCGTGGGAACTTGCCGGATGAATTCGGTGGTGGTGCGCAGGGCGACCCAGGGAATTGCCGATTATGTCAGCAGACGGTATGCACATCCTGCCATTGTCATCAGTTACGATACCCGCATGCATTCAGAGGAATATGCGTATGTTGCGGCAGAAACCCTGGCGGAAAGAGGGATCGATACCTGGATCATGGGTGAGCCGCAGCCGGTGCCGCTGCTGTCTTTCGCGGTACGGAACATGGGTCTTGCCGGCGGAATCATGATCACAGCGAGTCATAATCCGCGGGAATATAACGGATATAAGGTATATGACCATCTGGGCAACCAGATTGATGATGAAAAAGCCAGAGGAATCGAAGCGTGTATCGAAAGCCACGGTTATTTCGAAAAGAAAGAGCGCGATGGGGAAATACGCGGACAGATCCGGACGGTTCCGCAGGGCGTGATCGAAGACTACCGAAAAAACATATCCGACCGTGCAGTCTGGTGGAAGACAGATGCTTCGGAATGCAGAAAGGTTCTGGGAAACCTGTCGGTCATCTATACGCCGCTTAACGGCACCGGGCTTGCCCATGTAACGGAAATCCTGCGGCGTCTTGGCATGAGAGATCTGGAAGTGGTGGAATGCCAGACGGAAGGAGATGGACAGTTTGCCACCTGCCCGTCTCCGAATCCGGAGAACCGGAAGGCCTTCGCCGAAGCGGAAAAGCTGGCGAAAAAAAGAATTGCCGAAGGCAGAAAGCCTGCCGACCTGCTCCTTGCCACAGACCCGGACAGCGACAGGATGGGCGTTATGGTGAGAGATGGGAGCGAATATGTTTTGCTCAGCGGCAATCAGGCAGGAGAACTGATCTTTGACTATCTCTGCGATGCTGTGGGCGGTCCGGAAGGAAAAAACCTGGAACACCGGATCGTTTATAAGTCACTGGTCTCCAGTCCGCTGGCGGATCGGATCGGCCAGGTGCGGGGTGTAACCGTGGAAAATACCCTTACCGGGTTCAAGAATATCGCGCGAAAGATGGAACAGCTGCGTCAGGCGGGCCGGGAAGAAGATTTTCTGTTCGGCTTTGAGGAAAGTCACGGATATCTGTATGGAACCTATACGCGGGATAAGGATGGTGTAATGGCCTGCCAGCTTATTTGCCTGGCGGCGGGCTGCTGCATGGAAGAGAAGCTGACACTGATGGAAAAGCTGGATCAACTGCATGAAACCTACGGGTATATGGAAACGAGAGCCGGGGCGCTGCATTTTCAGAGGGAAAAGGACCGGCAGGTGATGGCGGATATCATGGCAGAGCTGTTTGCAGGCAGTCTGCAGACGGTATGGGGCCTTCCGGTGGACATGGACCGTACCTATGAAAAGGAAAGCGTTTTTCAGGGAACGGTGAAGACGAGGGATGCGTCCGGCGAAGAAGGACGCTGCAGACAGCATCGGTTTGTGATCCGGCCTTCCGGAACGGAACTGAAGCTGAAGTCCTATGTATTCGCGGAGGGGCAGGATCAGGAAGCTGCATCGGAAGCTGCCGATGCCATTCTGAAGGAACTGACGGCATGGCTGAATATGAAAAAAGAGGAGAAAATACAATATGAGTAAAGTAGTAACTGCGATCGATAAAAGTGGATCTTTCCGGGTGTATATGACCATTTCCACGGACCTGACGGAAACTGCACGGAAGATTCACGAAACCACTCCGCTGGCCACAGCCGGACTGGGAAGGGTGCTGACCGGCGCCGGTCTGATGGGACTGCTTCTGAAAAACGAAGGCGACAAGCTGACGGTACTATTCAAGGGAGACGGCCCGGCACAGCAGATTTTGGCCACGGCCGACGGAAGAGGACATGTGAAGGGCTATATCGCCAATCCGGATGTGGATTTGCCGCTTCGGCCTGACGGAAAGCTGGATGTGGGCGGTTCCCTGGGTGTGGGAGAGCTGACAGTCATCAAGGATCTCGGTCTGCGGGAGCCGTATATCGGAAAAATCGCACTGGTTTCAGGCGAGATCGCCGAGGACCTGACTGCTTACTATTATATTTCGGAGCAGCAGAATACGGCAATCTCTCTAGGCGTGAAGATCGATACAGACTATACGGTCCGCTGCAGCGGCGGCATGATCATCCAGATGCTGCCGGACGCAGAAGAAGGGGCAGTGGACGCCCTGGAAGAAGTCATCGGAAAGATGAAACCGGTGACCACTCTGATTGAAGAGGTACTGGCAGCCGGTGCGGTGCGCAGTGAGGAAGGTCTGGTCACGGATCTCCTGCAGCATACGTTCCGGGATCTGCCTGAGGAATATCAGACAGAAGTACTGGAAATACGGGATCTGACCTGGGTCTGCGACTGTTCGGAAGAACGGCTGGAGCAGGTTCTCATGACCATTGGCCCAAAGGATCTCCGGGAGATCATAGAAGAAGACGGACAGGCGGAACTGGTCTGCCAGTTTTGCCGCAAAGCATACCATTTCGACAAGGCGCATCTGCTGAACATTCTGAGCAGCGTGGAGAAGGCATAACAGAAACAGAACAGAAAGCAAAAGGAGGCATTGTGTATGGATTTATGTAAGACGTCTGCAGCAGCACAGACGGAGCGAAAGCGGATCGGTATTATCTTTGGGGGGAGATCGGGGGAGCATGAAGTATCTCTTCTGTCGGCGGCATCTGTAATCCGGGCCATGAACCGGGAAAAGTTTGAGCTGGTGTATATCGGCATCACGAAAAAAGGAAAATGGCTCCTGTACGATGGTCCGGTGCAGGCCATTGAAGACGGAAGCTGGGAAGAAACGGCGGTGCCCCTGGATCTGAGCCGGCTGACCGAGGTGATGGACTTCGCCCTTCCGGTAGTACACGGACCCTATTGTGAAGATGGAAAACTGCAGGGGCTTCTGGAAATGGCAGATATTCCTTACGGCGGCTGCGGTGTGCTGGCATCGGCTGTGGCCATGGATAAGGCGCTGGCCAAGGATGTGTTTCTCCGACACGGGCTGCCGGTATGCCGGCACATGTTGGTAACCAGGTACCAGATCCTGACGGGGCCAGAAGAGATCTGTGCCAGGGTGGAGACAGAACTCGGTTATCCCTGCTTCGTCAAGCCGGCCAATATGGGATCCAGTGTGGGGATCAGTAAAGCGGCCGACAGTGATTCGCTGCAGAGGGCGCTGGAACTGGCTGCCCGCTATGATCGAAGGATCATCATTGAAGAGAGCGTTTCCTGCAGGGAGGTGGAAACGGCAGTCATAGGCAGTGAATTCCCGGAAGTAGCCGTGGTGGGTGAAATTCTATCGGGCGGCGAATTCTATGACTATACCGCCAAGTACACTGACGGCGTTTCCGCCATGTCGATTCCTGCCAGCCTGCCGGAAGAAACCACCCGGGAAATTCAGCAGCTGGCCCTGAAGGCCTATAAGGCCATCGACGGGGACGGTTATGCCAGAGTGGATTTTTTCATCGAAAAAGAAACGGGAAAGATTTATTTGAACGAAATCAATACGCTGCCAGGCTGCACCAAATACAGCATGTTTCCGCTGCTGTGGAAGGAGGCGGGCCTGGAGTACGATAAACTTCTGGAAAGGATTATAGAAACAGGGTATGAGAGATATAACGATAAAAATCACAGGGAAGCAGGTTTATGAAAACCATGAAGAAGACCAGATGGAGTTTGTCACCGATGGGAAACTTTATCAGAGAAACGACGCAGTATATATGATTTACGACGAAAGTGAGGTGTCCGGCATGGAAGGGTGCAAAACCACCCTGAAGCTTTCCGGAGACACACTGCGTCTGAAGAGGATCGGCGAGGGAGGCAGCGGCAGCGAACTGTATTTCGAAAAGAATAAGAGGTTCTGCAGCACATATGATACCCCGTACGGGCCGATGGACATCGAAGTGCTGACCCGTTCTGTCGACAATCATTTCGATATGGAAACCTTAAGCGGTATCATTGCCATCTGCTACGACGTGAGTCTGCAGGGCATGGCGGAAGGGAAAAATCGAATCGAGATAAAAGTAATGTAAGTGGTAAATGGAAGCAGAAAGCGGAAAGAGAAGAGGAGAAGAAAGATAACATGGTGAGAAAAGGTTTTGATCCGGAAAAGTACATTGAAGAACAGACCAAATACATCAGAGAGCGAATTGGTCACGGGGACAGCCAGCGTCTGTATCTGGAATTCGGCGGCAAGTTGGTGCATGATAAGCATGCCATGCGAGTGCTGCCGGGATTCGATGAAAATGCCAAGATCAAGCTGCTGGAGAAGATGAAGGAGCAGGCAGAAATCATCATCTGCATTTATTCCGGTGATATCGTAAACAGTAAGACGCGGCAGGACTTCGGCATCACCTATGATCTGGAGGTACTTCGGCTGATCGATATTTTCAGGAAGCATGATCTGAAGATAAACAGCGTGGTGGTGACACGCTATGAAGATGCACCGGCCGTCAACATGTTCCTGAATAAGCTGGAACGCCGCGGGATCAAAACCTATAAGCACTGCTACACCAAAGGATACCCAACCGATGTAGACACCATCGTCAGCGAAGAAGGCTATGGCGCCAATCCTTATATTGAAGTGACCAAACCGCTGGTGGTAGTTACCGGTCCCGGCGGCGGCTCCGGCAAGCTGGCCACCTGTCTGTCACAGCTGTATCATGAGTTTAAACAGGGCCGGAAGGTGCGCTATGCCAAGTTTGAAACCTTCCCGATCTGGAATCTCCCGCTGAAACATCCGGTCAATATTGCGTATGAAGCAGCGACGGCGGATCTGCGCGATGTGAATATGATCGACTCCTTCCATCTGGAGGCTTACGGCGAAAAAGCTGTGAATTACAACCGGGATCTGGAGGTATTCCCGGTGGTGAAGCGGATCATCGAAAAGATCACAGGAGAAGAAGCAGAATATAAATCTCCGACGGATATGGGCGTCAACCGGGTGGGCTTCGGCATCTATGATGACGAAGCTGTGCGTGAAGCGGCGGTTCAGGAAATCATCCGCCGGTTTATGATCGCCAAATGTGACTATAAAAAAGGCAAAATTACGGAAGCGACGCTGGAACGATCGGAGCTTTTGATGAAAGAAGTCAATGCTTCGGAAGAGGATCGGGCCGTGGTGCAGCCGGCCCGGGAATACGCGGAGTTTAAACGGAGCCAGAATTCAAAATATCTGAACATGGTGGCTATGGCCATCGAAATGCCGGACGGTTCCATCGTAACCGGCAGGAGTTCCCACAGAATGGCTGCCGCCGGCGCAGCGGTCCTCAATGCAGTGAAAAAGCTGGGAGGTATCCCGGATGATCTGTATCTGATTGCACCGAATGTGTTCAGCAGTATTCAGCAGCTGAAAGACGACGTGCTGCATCATGACCGGACAAGCCTGAATCTGGAGGAAGTGCTGACTGCACTGTGCATCTCCGCAGAAACAAATTCCTGCGCAGACAAAGCGGTAAAAATGCTGGAAAAGCTGCAGGGCTGTAAGGCCCACTGTACCGCAATCCTCAGCGATCGTGATGAGCAGACACTCCGCAGTATGGGCATTGATGTGACCTGTGATCCGGAATATGTAACGACCAATCTGTATTTCTCGTAATAAACGCGGCAGCACATGGAATGAATAAGGATTTTAGGTAAGAAAATGAGTAAAAAAACAAGCCGGCGGCGCAGAGACAGCGTCACCAGGGAAACCATAGAACGGAAAGAACAGTTTAAATACCAGCTGCTGCTGCAGGGTGTGGCCGTAGGGATTCTGGTAGGAATCGTAGTGGGACTGTTCCGGTTTGCCCTTCAGAAGGCAGAAGAGATTCGCAATCTGTATATCGCTGCTGCAGAAGAAAGCGTATTGCTTTCCATCTGCGGAGTTTTCATATTGCTGTTCCTTTCGGTGATCGTGGTTTTCTGTCTGAAGAGAGAACCACTCTGCTCAGGCAGCGGCATCCCTCAGGTAAAAGGAGAACTGCGGGGCCATATCAATGCCAACTGGCTGCAGGTTATTCTGGCAAAATTTCTGGGAGGGGTGGCGGCCATCGGCGGCGGCCTTTCTCTGGGCCGGGAAGGTCCGAGCATTCAGCTGGGCGCCATGGTGGGAAAGGGATTTTCCCGCCTTACAAACCGGCTGCGTACGGAGGAAAAACTGCTGATGAGCTGCGGAGCCGGTGCAGGTCTTGCGGCGGCCTTCGGTGCGCCTCTGGCAGGAGTTGTCTTCGTACTTGAGGAATTACATAAAAATTTTTCCCGCGAGGTGCTGCTTTCCACCATGGCAGCGGCCATTTGTGCCGACTGTATCGCTTCGTCAATCTTTGGGTTGACACCAGTCTTTGACTTCGGAGATATTCTTCAGCTGCCGTTGTCCCGCTACTGGATGGTCGCCTTGCTTGGCATCCTGCTGGGTGCTTTCGGAGTGTTCTATAACCGAAGCATTGCTTTCATGCAGGACTTTTACGAACGTCTGAAGCCGGTATGGCTGAAAGCTGCGATTCCTTTTATTCTGGTGGTGATTCTGGCTGCCCTGTGGCCGGAAATGTTGGGAAGCGGTCATCATCTGGTAGGTGAAACTGCGGCAGGGAGTTTTCCACTGAGATTGCTGGCGGTTATACTGGTGGTCAAATTTCTCTTTTCCGGATTCAGCTTCGGTACCGGTGCACCGGGAGGGATTTTCCTGCCGCTGCTGGTTCTGGGTTCTATCAGTGGAGGACTGTTTGCAGAGGCAGTCAGTCCGCTGTTCGGATTTGAGGAAACCTATATCAGCAATTTTGTGATCCTTGGCATGGCGGGCTATTTTTCTGCCATTGTCCGTGCACCGATCACAGGTATCATCCTCATCAGTGAGATGACAGGCTCCCTGGGCAATCTGCTGGGGCTGTCCCTGGTCTCTCTGACCGCTTATCTGACTGCGGAACTGCTGAAGGGGCAGCCGGTTTATGATCAGCTTCTGAACCGGATGCTGGCAGGAGGTGTGAGCAAAAAACCGAAGAGAACAAACAAGGTTCTGATTGAAAGCGAAGTCTATCTGGGTTCTCAGGTGGCGGAAAAAAGTCTGGCAGAGGTGAATCTTCCTGCAGGCTGCCTGGTCGTTTCGATACTCAGAGATGAAAAAGAATTCGTTCCAAACGGATCTACCATTCTGGAAGCAGGAGATAAGCTGATACTTCTGTGTGATGAATTTTTCGCTGCGGAGCTGGAAGACCAGCTGGATCAGCTTTGTAAATCAGTGGCCATCTAATCGATGGCCACTTTTTCGATGGTTTTCATTCTTTACCGATTTTCTATTTTCCGCGCTGAAACGCTTTTTTCTGTTCAGTCCTTATCCGATCGGACACTTCCAGCAGTTCTGCCCGCTCCATAAGCACACCTTTGGAAAAGGGAGACAGTCTCCTGTAGATGGACAGAAGCCGCAGATCATCTTCACCACACAGACCGGAACAGTCTGCCTGACTGGCGACGCTTTCAGGATCGGAATCCAGCAGGATCTCCATCCGAATGCCGAAGATCCGCGCCGCCTCGTACAGCAGTTCCGGATCAGGGCAGCGTTTCCCGCTTTCGTACAAGGCGTAGAGTGACCGGTCGATCTGCAGGCGTTCGGCCAGTTTCTTCTGGCTGAACCCATAACTCACACGCAGACGTCTCAAATTCGAGGCCAGCCTTATCTGGGTTTCATACTTCATTTTGTTTCGTTCTCCTTTTTTATGAATCTTCAGTCCCCCTTCTCATCCATGAAAACCCCTCTGTTGTAACAGAGGCTTTTTCCGGCGCAATTCGTTGCAGAAACAGTATTTTTTTCTGCCGTCATATAATATTTTAGGCTATAAGCTGAAAAATAAAGCTTACAGCATATGTTGAGCCGAGGTGTTTCCCAGTATGCTTTATGCAGGAGACTTTCCGGGTAAAGCGCGGAATGAAAGAGGAGACTATTTCAGATGGCGGAAAACAGAGAAAAAGTATTGAATCAAAAGGAAATCGGGCGAAGAGTGCGGCTTCGGCGAGACTATTTCGGACTAAGCCGGGAGCAGCTTGCGGAAAAAATTGAAGTTTCCAGTCAGTTTATTACTGACATTGAATACGGGCACAGAGGGATGTCTCTGGAAACCCTGTATAAAATGTGTCAGGTCCTGCAGACTTCCGCAGATTATTTTCTGGTGGGGAAAGTACAGGAAGAAGAGGACGAGGAAGCCGCCCTTTTTCGCGAGGAAATAAATGCCGCATTAGATAAGTGCAGCAAGGAGCAGTTGAAAGGTGTCAGTCAGATGATCCGAATTTACGAAGACGGCAGCAGGATGAAGTAAGTATGCTCTTTTCCCGACTGACAAAGGAGGAACAGGAAAAGCTTTTGCTTGATCAGATGCAGTCAGGGTGGATATTCCTGAAAGCTTTTCCCATTCAGGAAAGTGATGCAGAGGAAATTCTGCAGGAAACAATCATTACCATATGGAGGCGTTATGAGACCCTGCACAGTCCTTCGAAGGTGAAAGCGTGGGGCAGAACGATTTTGAAGAACAAAATCCGAAAATATTATCGGCGCCGGAAGATAGAATGGGCACGATGCGTCTCTTTTTCCCAGTATGAAGAAGAGCACGAAAGGAGTCCGATTTCCGAGCAGCTGGTTTATAAAGAAATGGAGCGGTTTGAGGACACCGAATTATACGAGATGATCATGCACCTTGGATTTCCCGCCAACACGATCCTGCAGCTGCACTATCAATATGATGAATCCTTTGAGGAGATTGCCCGCATGCTGCATATGAAATCAGGTACGGTTCGAAGCATTGCCTGCCGCAGCAGAGAAAAACTGAAGGAAATGATACTTGCAGAAGCCGATGGGACAAAAGACGGACCAGAAGGGAGTGATTGCTGATGGGAACGGAATACAGAAAGCTGGTTGATGAACGAATCCGCCGAGCGTTTGAAACAGGTTCTTCGGAGACTGCGCTGTCCTCCAAAACGTATGCTCCCGGGTATAATTCTGACGCAGAGAATTCGAAGGATGATGGGCTTCGAATGCTGATGGACGCCGCCTGCCGGCAGCGTGAAACGCGCCGCCGCATACTGCGGCGCCGTGCTGTTTCTGTCGCGGCTGTTTTTGCATGCGTATTTTTCCTCTTTGGAAGCCTGTATATGAAAGGATTCTTTGCGCCGGAAGAAACCCAGGCAGGACGAATACCTGATACAGCTGTCAATTTGGAAAACGGCAGCGTCGTCATCGGCGGGGATGGGAACGGAAATACAGAAATGTGGACCGCAACCTTTACCGAATACAATGATATTCCGAATGTATACCAGAAGGAAATGGTCTGGTTCGACTACATTCCGGAAGGGTATTCGCTGAGGTCTGTGAAGATAAAAACTGTGAGCAATTTCCTGTATTTTGAAATTTTCTTTGAAGCGGAAGGATTGCCGGAGGTAAGAGTTGACGAATCCCTGAGTTCTTCTGGTGAAAACAATAAAGTAACAACGTTCCATCACTTTCAAACGAGAAAAAAGATAAATGGGATGGATGTATATTTGAAGGAAGATAAGGAAACGATTTATTACGCCTTATCTTATATGGAGACAGAAATACATATTAAATCGGACAAAGAAATGGAAAATGAAATAGAGGCTATGATAGCCTCTATTAGAACTGGTTTGAATAAGTTGTAGTGATGTAAGTAGAATCTCCGATATAGTCTTTACTGATACATTTAATCCGGTAAATGACACCTTCTGAAAGGTGAGTGTATGCATTTGCGAAGATGAAATTGGACGTTTTAGATCCGTTATTAAAAAACACATACTCTTCATTTGTGGTATCCAGCACCCACTGGCCGTTTACCTTCTTCTGAAGGTAAATGATAACGTTGTAACTGTCTACCACATCGGAGAATGTTACGGATACTGTGACATCAGCAGAGGTACGGCTGGTACGGTTCGTTATGAACGTAACCATATTGGTGTCCCTTGGCTGGATTCCTGTCTCTGCATAGGCGCTGACCGCGGCGGTGAGTAGCAGGACCAGAATCAGGACGGTGCATAAAATTTTCTTTTTCATTTTCATTTTCTTCTCCTTTCGTTTGTGAAATATGATTTGACACTTTCACACATATTATAAATTATGATGGGCGCATGTAGGGTCGAAATATGTCACAATTTGTTACAATCTGCAAACATTTGACTACTGTTTCAGGGTGTCTCATCTGGAGCCGCTTTTTCTGAATGAAGAAAAAATAAAAAAATAATATGGAAAATGGGGTTCCATTTTTGCAAAAGTATGATATAATGTATACATGAGAAAAAGTTAATTTTTTAACGAAACCGGCGGCGTGACAAGAAGCATGACCGGTTTCTGCCACGCAGCGAAAAGGCAGGTGTATGAGGCAGAGGCGGGTTAACGTTTTCTTATGCAGTCGGATGAAGAATACATCCGGCTTCCCACTGTGCGTGGATTGTAACAAATTTTAAGGAGGCATTGAATATGAAAAAAATTGGTGTATTAGGAACAGGTACCATGGGTGCCGGAATCATTCAGGTACTGGCACAGAACGGATATGAAGTTGTTATGAGAGCAAGAAGAGAATCTTCCGTGGAAAAGGGTCTTGCTACCGTAACCAAGAATCTGGATAAGATGGTTGCCAAGGAAAAGATTACTGCAGAGGAAAAAGAAGCGATTCTGAGCAGAATCACCGGTTCCACCGATATCAACATCATCGCGGATGCAGATCTGGTCATCGAAGCGGCAACGGAAGACATGGAAGCAAAGAAAGCACTGTTCGCAGAACTGGATAAGCTTTGCAAGCCTGAAACAATCATTGCTACCAATACATCATCTTTATCCATTACCGAAATCGCTGCTGCAACCGGCAGACCTGACAAGGTAATCGGAATGCACTTCTTCAACCCTGTTCCTGCAATGAAGCTGGTTGAAATCATTAAGGGACTGGCTACTTCCGATGAAACCAGGGACACTATTGTAGCTCTGACGGAAGCACTGGGCAAGACCCCGGTAGAAGTAGAAGAAGCTCCTGGATTCGTTGTGAACAGAATCCTGATCCCTATGATCAACGAAGGTATCGGCATCCTGGCGGATGGCGTTGCAGATGCAAAGGGCATTGATACTGCAATGAAGCTGGGCGCTAACCACCCGATGGGACCTCTGGAATTAGGTGATCTGATCGGTCTGGACGTTGTTCTGGCGATTATGGACGTTCTGTACACGGAATATGGTGATCCGAAATACAGAGCACATACTCTGCTGAGAAAGATGGTAAGAGCAGGCAAGCTGGGAAGAAAGACCGGTATCGGCTTCTACGACTACAGAAAATAACATCCATATATAAATTACTTACCCGAAAAAGGGCTCCGAAAGTCACGGAGCCCTTTTTCATGAGGTTTTGCAGCCGGATATTGACAAGGTACCCCGTAGTGGATATGATAAGAATACAATTCGATCAAACAGTGGGAGGGTAGTGCATTGGCAATTTTTAAGAAAGAAGAATATATGAGGGATCTGGAGACACTGGTGAATATGGACAGCGGCTCTTCAGATATCGAAGGCTTGAACCGGGTGGCTGATTTTCTCTGTGGAAAATATGAAGAAATCGGCCTTTCTCCCAGACGGATCGCCCAGGGGCCGGACAGCCGGCCCTATTTGGAGATACTGACCCATCCGGAAGCGGAAGAAGTCGATGTTCTGTTTCTGGGGCACATGGATACCGTGTTTGACAGAGGTACGGCGGCGGAGCGGCCGTTTACCCTCAGCGACGACGGGAAATGGGCGTATGGACCGGGCATAGGTGATATGAAAGCAGGAGATCTGCTGGCATTTCATCTGACCAGAGCATTGCGTGAAGAATGTCCGCAGCTGAAAGTCTGTGTCTGCCACAACAGCGATGAAGAAACAGGTTCAGAAGATTCTGAGCAGGCGATGCAGAATATTGCTGCAAGAAGCCGGTATGCTTTCGTGCTGGAACCGGGCAGACTGGGAGGGCATTTCGTTTATCAGCGAAAAGGCGTGGCAGATATTGTGATTCGATGCCATGGAATCGCTGCACATGCAGGAAATGCGCCGAAGGATGGTGCCAGCGCCATTCTGGAGATGGCAGATCTGGTACAGAAAATGCATGCACTGACAGATTTTGAGACGGGTCTGACAGTAAACGCAGGCGTCATCAAAGGCGGAACGGCATCGAACGTTGTAGCTGCCGAATGCGAAACGGTATTTGATGTGCGGTTCACCAGCTTCCAGCAGTTGGATGCGCTTTTGCAGAAGCTGGATTGTCTGTGTGCGGAGCCTGTGGTGAAAGGCGTAAAGGTCACCTGGGAAAAGCTTGCGCAGATGCCGCCGATGAAGCCGAATGAAAATACCAGAGCGATGATGGAGCTTCTTCGAAAAGAAGCGGAGAAGATGGGAATTCATCCGGACTTCCTCAGCGTGGGTGGCGCGTCTGACGGCAGCCTGCTGTCGGAGATGGGTACCGCTGTTATGGACGGCTGCGGACCGGAAAGTGATAAGTATCACAGTGCAGATGAGTTTCTGCGGGTGGATTCCATCGAAGAGCGGTTTCATTTGCTTCTGGGTGCGATCAAAGGCCTGGCTTAAAGTGTTATCACAGAAAAATCACTTGTTTTTTTGCTTCGGGAAGTATATGATAGTTTTGACTGATTATTGTAATTCATCTGAACAATTCTTTTAATATAGTTCTGAAACAGAAAGTCGTAGAAATCTGAAAGATGCAGCCCTTCTGGCAGGCTGTGTGAAAGGAATCCCATGAGAGAGAAACAAACCATAGCGGAAGAAATTCCAAATGTTTACACAGCACAGGAGAATGCTGTGAAGAAGGAGAAACCGGCAATGCAGGAAGAAACTCCGAAGCCAAAACGGCCACGGGGAAGACCACCGAAGGCGAAAACGCAGCCGGAAGAGAAAACGGAAATTCAGGAATCTTTGAAAGAGGAAACCGGGCAGGCGGCAGAGGTGCAGGCAGATCCCGCAGATTCTTCGGATTGCATTCCGGAAGAAGCACAGACGGAAGCAGAAACAGGCGTGCGGCAGCCGAATCAGAACCGGGGCGAACGTCCCGAGGTAGAAGGTATTCTGGAAATCCAGGAAGAAAACAATTTCGGCTTCCTGCGTTTTTCCAACTTTCTCACCAGTGACAGAGATATTTATGTGTCACCGACGCAGATCCGCAGATTTAATCTGAAGACGGGGGACAAGATCCGTGGGATAACGCGTCTGCCAAACCCGGGAGAAAAGTTTGGAGCACTGCTGTATGTGCTGACAGTAAACGGCGATGAGCCGGGTGCGGCGATCCGGAGACCGGATTTTGACAGTCTGACACCAGTGTTCCCGTATGAGCGTCTGCGGCTGGAAACGGACACCAAGGGGCTTGCCATGCGCATCATCGATCTGGTAGCTCCCATCGGAAAGGGACAGCGCGGCCTGATCGTGGCGCCGCCGAAGGCTGGGAAAACCGTGCTTCTGAAGCAAGTGGCCCATTCCATCGAAGAGAACTATCCGGAAGTGGAGCTGATCGTGCTGCTGGTGGATGAACGTCCGGAAGAAGTCACCGATATGAAGCGTTCGCTGAAGAGCGGTGAGGTTCTTTTCTCCACCTTCGATGAACAGCCGCAGCATCATGTGAAAGTGGCGGAAATGGTCCTGGCGAGGGCGCAGCGTCTGGCTGAACACGGAAGAGATGTTGTGATTCTGCTGGACAGCATAACCCGGTTGGCCAGGGCGTATAATCTGGTAGTACCTGCTTCCGGCAGAACTCTGTCCGGCGGACTGGATCCCGGTGCCCTTCATAAGCCGAAGAAATTCTTCGGTGCGGCAAGAAAGCTGGAAGAAGGCGGTTCCATCACCATTCTGGCAACTGCACTGGTAGAAACAGGGAGTCGCATGGATGATGTTATATTTGAAGAATTTAAGGGTACAGGTAATATGGAGCTGCATCTGGACAGAAAACTGTCTGAGATGAGGATCTTCCCGGCAGTGAGCCTGAATAAATCAGGCACCAGAAGAGAAGATCTGCTTCTGGATCAGGACGAAATGGAGGCTGTCTGGCTCATGCGCCGGGCCATGGCAAACGCCAGCCCGCAGGAAGTGACGGAAACCATCATCGATAACCTGGCCCATACGAAGAATAATAAGAATTTCGTGCAGATTATCAAAAAAGTATTTATGAACGCATAGCATAAGGGAAACAATATGGATTTAAAGAAAGTATTTTTAAAGGATGCCTGTCCTACCTCGATCGGCGGTCAGGCCATCATGGAAGGAATTATGATGCGGGGACCGGAACGGACCGCCATCGGAATCCGCATGCCGGACGGAAGGATCTTCATGAAAACCGAAGCGAATCCGAAGGGAAGCAAATGGGGGAAAGTTCCCATTATCCGCGGCGTGGTCAACTTCGTGAACTCCATGGTATACGGTACCAAGGTTCTGATGTACTCTGCAGACAAGCTGGAGGAATTTTACCCGGAAGATTATGAGAAAGACAAATTTGATGTCTGGGTGGAAGAGAAGCTGGGAAAGGAAAAGGCATGGAAGATCCTCATGGTTCTTTCTGTGGTGCTGGCCATTGCCATGAGCGTTGGTTTATTCATGCTGCTTCCTACGGTGGTGGTAGGATGGGTTTCCCATCTGACCAGTAGTATTCTGCTGATGAATCTGGTGGAAGGCATCGTGCGTATTCTGATTTTCATGCTGTATATCGTCCTCATATCCAAAATGCCGGACATAAAAACGGTATTTCAGTATCATGGTGCGGAGCATAAGACTATCCACTGTTTTGAAAACAATCTGGACTTGACCCCGGAAAACGCACAGCAGTTTTATACGGTACATCCGCGGTGCGGAACCAGTTTCCTGGTATTCGTCATGATTATTGCCGTGCTGGTACACGCTCTCATGGGCTGGCCTAACGTATTTCTTCGGGTTGCCGGACGTCTTCTGGTGCTGCCTCTGATTGCAGGCCTTTCCTATGAACTCCTGAAATGGGCAGGCAGAAGCAGTAATCCTGTGGTGAAAGTTTTGAGCTTGCCGGGGCTTTACGTGCAGAAGCTGACCACAAAGGAACCATCGGATGCACAGCTGGAGGTGGCAATCGCGGCAATGAAAGCCGTGCTGAAGCCGGCAGGAACACCTTATTTCGAAGGAATCTGTGATCTCAACGGAGAACCTGTTCCCGAGGAGAAAGAAGAAGTGAAGGAAGAAGAATGAGTTTACCAGTCAAGGAATTAATAAAAATCGGAGAAAATCAGCTGGCGGATGCCGGCGTGGAGGATGCAGCCATCGATGCGAAAGAACTTTTCTGCTACATGATGCATATTGATCGGACCCGACTGATGATGCGGTGGCAGGATGTGATGCAGGACAACCAGTGTGAGGAATATTTCGATCTGGTGGCCCGCAGGGCTTGCCGGGTGCCGCTGCAGCATATTACCGGAGAGCAGGAATTTATGGGGTTGACCTTTCAGGTCAGCGACAAGGTGCTGATCCCGAGACAGGATACGGAAACTCTGGTGGAAGATGCACTGGATGTTATCAATAAGAATAAGCTTCGTGGAGAAGCATTGAATTGCAGAGCCAGAAAAAACTGGGCGGTTCTGGACCTGTGCTGCGGCAGCGGTGCTATCGGTATTTCCATCGATAAGCTGGCAGAAGGCTGTAAGGTCACCTGTTCCGACATCAGCGGGGATGCGTTGGCCATGGCGGAGAGGAACGCTGCAAGTCTGGGCGCCAAATCGGTGAAGATGGTGAAAAGTGATATGTTTGAGGCATTTCGGGGAAAGCTGGGAAACAGAAAATTTGATCTGATTCTTTCCAACCCGCCTTACATACGCTCTGAAGTCATTGCCACATTGCAGCCGGAAGTGAAAGATCATGAGCCTCTTTCTGCGTTGGATGGCGGGGAAGACGGACTGATGTTCTATCGGATCATCGCCGACCAGGCACCGGAATTTCTGAAAAAAGAGGGAATTCTGATGATGGAGATCGGACATGACCAGATGGGAGAAGTCACGAAATTGTTTTCGACAGATGACAGGTACAGCTATGTGACGGGACTGAAGGATCTGGCAGGACGGGACAGAATCGTGACAGCGATTCTGTCGCCAAAGAAGAAATAGCAAAAAAACAGAAAAAAACCGCTAAAAAGTGCTTGTTTTGCAGCAGAACCTGTGTTATAGTATAAAGGCTGTAGCGGATTTTACAGTAAACCATAAAATTATGCGAAGGTCAGATACCGGAGCAGGAAAGAGGGAGAAACATGAAGGAAGGAATCCATCCTGATTATAAGGAATGTAAAGTTACTTGCGCATGTGGTAATACCTTTGTTACCAGATCCACGAAGGAAGAATTAAGACTTGACGTATGCTCAGCATGTCATCCGTTCTTTACCGGTCAGCAGAAGTTCATCAACAGAGGCGGCCGTGTGGAAAAGTTCAAGAACAAGTACAAGATCGACTAATCATGAGAAGACGAAACCCGGGAGATTCTTTCCGGGTTTTTCTTTGCCGTGAGAACCGCCATGAATTGGGATTTTTGACTGTTTTTTTAAAGTTTCTGTTTTTCTGAAGCGCTTTTTATGGTACAATAATAAATTAGGATATTACGAGTTATACCCGGTTTTTGCGTGCCCGAAAACCGGAGAAAATGTGAGAATAAAGAGTATAGGAGAATGACATGTTCGACAAACTGGATTTTATTTTGGAAAAATATGAAGAGCTGGCACTGAAGGTATCCGACCCTGACGTGATCAACAACCAGCCTGTCTGGCAGAAACACATCAAAGAAATGGGCGAAATGGAGCCCATCGTAAATAAGTATAAGGAATATAAGAAGGCGAAGGAAGGTATCGCAGAAGCAAAGGAGATGCTGGAATCCGGCGACGAAGAGCTGAAGGAACTGGCGAAGATGGAGCTCTCCGAGCTGGAGGATCAGATTCCGAAGATGGAGGAGGAACTGAAGATCCTCATGCTTCCGAAGGACCCGAATGATGAGAAAAACGTTATTCTGGAGATCCGTGCCGGCACCGGCGGGGAAGAGGCCGCCCTTTTCGGTCAGGATCTTCTGAGAATGTATTTAAGATATGCGGAGCGCCGCGGCTGGAAGGCGGAGCTGATGGATGTCAATGATACGGGCATCGGCGGCATCAAGGAGGCTAGTGTCCTGATCAAGGGCAAGGGTGCCTACTCCCGCATGAAATACGAAAGCGGTACGCACCGTGTACAGCGTGTACCGGCTACGGAATCTTCCGGAAGAATTCATACTTCGGCAGCTACCGTGGCTGTGCTGCCTGAGGTGGACGATGTGGAAGTGGAAATCAATCCAAACGATGTCAGAGTAGATGTGTACCGTTCTTCCGGCAACGGCGGTCAGTGCGTAAATACGACAGACTCTGCAGTGCGTCTGACCCATATTCCGACAGGGCTGGTGGTTACCTGCCAGGATGAAAAATCTCAGATCAAAAATAAGGATAAGGCCTTCAAGGTACTTCGCTCCCGGCTTTATGACATGAAGCTGCAGGAACAGAATGCGGAGATCTCCGCAGAAAGAAAGAGCCAGGTGGGCTCCGGTGACCGAAGTGAACGGATCCGGACCTACAATTTCCCGCAGGGACGCATTACCGATCACAGAATCGGCATGACGATCTATAAGCTGGACAGCTTCCTGGATGGAGATATCGATGAGATTATTGATGGTCTGATCACCAGCGATCAGGCAGAAAAGATGAAAAACTTCTAACAGCTTCTTCTGCAAGAAAGAATCGAGATGAAATAAATGGAAAAAAAAGAAACGATGATACTGGGAACAGAACCTTGTGATATTGAAGTCGGTGCGGAAATCATCCGTAGCGGAGGCCTGGTAGCATTTCCGACAGAAACGGTTTACGGTCTGGGCGCTGACGGAATGAACGGGGAAGCTGCTGCCAAAATCTATGAAGCAAAAGGCCGCCCCAGCGACAACCCCATGATTGTTCACATATCGTCGAAAAACGATTTAATGAAACTGACAGAGCAGATTACGCACGACATGAAGATTCTGATGGATGCGTTCTGGCCCGGTCCCCTGACCATGGTCGTGCCTGCCCTGCCAGATGTTCCGCGGGTTACCACCGGAGGACTGTCCACCGTGGCTGTTCGCATGCCGAACCATCCGGTTGCGCTGGCATTGATTGAAGCTTCCGGACTGCCGATTGCAGCACCCAGCGCCAATGCTTCCGGTCGGCCCAGTCCGACCACGGGCATGCATGTGCTGGATGATCTGAACGGCAGGATCGATGCGGTAATCATGGGGGAACCATGCCGGATCGGTATTGAATCTACCGTGGTGGATATGACACAGGATCCACCGATGATCCTGCGGCCGGGAAAGCTGACAGTGAAGGATCTGAGTCAGGCACTGGGCAAGGAAGTTACCCTGGATCCTGCTTTACTGGTGCGGCCGGACATTCACCGCAGCGGCGACAGCCTGATAGAGACGGATACAGAGTTTCATCCGAAATCTCCGGGAATGAAATACAAACATTACGCACCGAAGGCGGAAATGATCATCTTCGAAGGAGAGCCTGCGAAGGTTCGTCTTGCCATCGCCGAAGCCAAGATGGAGCGGACGGAACGAGGCGAAAAGGTCGGCATTATTCTGTATGATGACAGTCGGCCGGAAGAAGCGGCTCACGATTTTTTCGCACAGCTGCGAGCCTTTGACAAGAGCAATGTGGATGTGATCTTCGCAGCGGCACTGAAAGAAGACGGTGTGGGATTCGCTGTGATGAACCGGATGTTCAAATCTGCAGGTTATCATATAGTACAAGTATAGAAGGGTGAATACGAGGAGGAATTTGCGATGAAAATTGCGGTAGCAAGCGACCACGGCGGTTTCGCGCTGAAGGAAGAAGTGAAAAAGCATCTGATGGAAAGAGGACTGGAGGTTCTGGATCTGGGAACCCATTCGGAAGAATCGGTGGATTATCCGGTCTATGGCAAAGCCTGCGGAGAGGCGGTGGTGTCGGGAAAAGCAGATCTGGGTGTGGTAGTCTGCGGAACCGGCATCGGGATTTCCATCGCTGCCAACAAGGTGAAAGGCATTCGTTGCGGTCTTTGTACTTCCGTGGAAATGGCCCGTCTGACGAAACAGCATAACAATGCCAATATTCTGGCGTTGGGCGGCAGAACCACGGAAACCGGCCTTGCTATGGAGATTGTGGACGCCTGGCTGAATACGGAATTTGAGGGTGGAAGACACCAGAGAAGAATCGATCTGCTGGATCAGATGTAACGATGGAAACGGCGAATAAGCCGGGAAAAAATATTTTGCGAAGAACAGGAAAGAGAGGCAGAAATGGGAAAGGTATACGTATTTGATCATCCGTTAATTCAGCATAAAGTGTCCCTGATGAGAAGGACGGAAACCAACGTGAAGGAATTCCGGGAACTGGCGAAGGAAGTGGCTATGCTCATGGGCTTCGAGGCGACGCGGCAGCTTCCGCTGGAGGAAGTGGAAATCGAGACGCCGATGTGCACAACGAAGGTAAACATGCTGAAGGGGGAAGATATCGCCATTGTTCCGATTCTGCGTGCAGGCCTTGGCTTCGTAGACGGTATGCTGGCTCTGGTGCCGAATGCAAAGGTTGGGCATGTGGGTCTGTACCGGGACCCGGACACCCATGAACCGGTGGAATACTACTGTAAGCTGCCGAAGGATATTGAAAAGAGAAAGATTTTCGTTGTCGATCCGATGCTGGCCACCGGCGGATCTGCAGTTGCCGCCATCGATTTCATCAAGCAGCGGGGCGGAAGTGATATCGTGTTCATGTGTCTGATTGCGGCGCCGGAAGGCATTGAAGCCCTGCAGAAGGCCCATCCGGACGTGGATATCTATATCGCAGCCAAGGATGAGAAGCTGAACGAAAATGCCTACATTCTGCCTGGTCTGGGCGATGCCGGCGACCGTCTGTACGGCACGAAATAAGTACGAGAGAACAGATTTTGGAGGATAGATAAAAAATGAATTTTGATTTTATTCCGGATAATGTGAGTAAATTTGATAATGTATATGATGTACTGAAGGAGAGAGGCTTCATCGAGCAGTGCACAGACGAAGAGAAGGTGCGGGAACTGCTGCAGAATGAGAAGGTGAAGTTCTACATCGGCTTCGACCCGACGGCGGATTGTCTCCATGTGGGTCACTTCATGCAGGTCATCATCATGATGTACATGCAGAAGTTCGGCCACACGCCGGTGGTGCTTATCGGCGGAGGTACCGGCATGGTGGGTGACCCTTCCGGCCGGACCGGCATGCGTCCGATTATGGATGTGGAAACCATCGAGCACAACTGCCAGCAGTTCAAGAAGCTGTTCGATAAGTTCCTGGACTTCGACGAAGAGTGGAAATATGAAGGAAACAACGGCGTATATGAACCGGGCCATCAGAACCGGGAGCCGATTCCGGGAAAGGCCGTGGCAGTGAACAACGCCCGCTGGATCCGTCCGCTGAACTATATCGATTTCGTGCGGGAAGTTGGTTCCTTATTTAATGTAAACAACATGCTCCGCGCAGAATGCTTCAAGCAGAGAATGGAGCGGGAAGGCGGTCTGACCTTCTTCGAACTGAACTACATGCTGCTGCAGAGCTATGATTTCATGGTTATGGCCCGGGACTTTGATGTGAAGATCGAGTTCGGCGGCAACGACCAGTGGTCCAACATCATCGGCGGCGTGGATCTGACCAGAAAGAAGACCGGAAAAGAAGTATACGGCATGACCTTCTCCCTGCTGACCAATTCCGAAGGCAAGAAGATGGGCAAGACGGCCAAGGGTGCCCTTTGGCTCAGCCCGGAAAAGACCAGTCCGTATGAATTTTTCCAGTATTGGAGAAATGTTGGTGATCAGGATGTGAACAAGTGCCTGCGGATGTTGACCTTCCTGCCGATGGAAGAAGTGGAACGTCTGTCTGCACTGGAGGGTGCTGAAATCAACAAGGCCAAGGAAATTCTGGCTTATGAAGTTACCAAGCTGGTGCACGGTGAAGAAGAAGCGAAGAAAGCCCTGGACGGTGCCCGGGCGGCGTTCGCCGGCGGCGGTTCCATGGAGAATATCCCGACGACCGTGATGGCTGCCTCTGAATTTGAAGGTGAAGGCATGGGCGTGGTGAATCTGATCCGTCAGCTGGGTCTGGTTCCATCCAACGGGGAGGGCTTCCGGACCATCGAGCAGGGTGGCCTGACGGTTGCCGGAAAGAAGGTCACCGATAAGAAGATGATGGTAACTGCGGACATGTTCGAGAACGGCAAGCTGCTGATCCAGAAGGGTAAGAAGAAGTTCCATATGGTGGAGCTGGGATAAACAGAATCGGGAAGAATAATTGTTTGATGTTTATGGGAGGAAAAAGAGATGGCAACAGATAACAGAAAAAAAGGATGTCCGAATCCGGACTGCAGACTGCATGTGAAACAGGTGAAGCAGACATCAGATTTCAACTACTGCCCGAATTGCGGCACGAAAACCATTTATGTTTGCAGAAGATGTTTCTGCGAACTGCCGGACACGGAGGAGAAGCGCAGCCTGTGCGAACAGTGTGAAACGGAGCTGGAGCAGAAGCGGCAGGAGAGAAATGAAAACGTGAAGACTGCAGCCCACAAGGGTGCCGGCGCGATTTCCTCCGCAGCCAGAACCATCAAGCTGTTTGCGAAGGAACTGTTCGGACCGGATGAACTGGAGCAGATCCGGGGCGGAGAGGAATTCCGTGAGAAACTGATTGACCGGAGTATCAGACGGTAAGCGTAATGTTGCGGTGAAAAGTGAAAAAACATAAAAATACAGCCTGTACAGGACGGAATGACAGCATTCAAGTATCTGTGCAGGCTGTTTTTTATGGCAGATTTTTATTGTGGCGTTTTATTGCAGTTTTTCACCAGGTTTACTCTTGTCCATGGCCTCTGAAAACTCGTTTTCAATGAGGCCGTCGGCACGCATCAGATTCTGCATGGCTGCGATATCTGCGGAGATATCCATGCTTTCCGAAGTGAAAAGGTTGTCCAGCTGCTTCTCGAAGGCGGAAATCATGGTGTCCATGGTTTCTTCAATCTGCTGCTTGGATTCGGAGATGTTCTTTCCCTCGATGCCCTGTGCATCCAGCTGCTCGTAGCTATGCAGCAGCTTCAGACTGGTGGGCAGATAGTAATTGATGAATTTCCGAAGTTTTTTCTGCTTTTCCGGCTGCTCCTGAACCAGCTTGAATATTTTTGAAGTCAGATCTTCCAGCCGGTCGATTTTGGCGGAGAATTCTTCGCCAGGGATTTTATTGTTGATATCCCGGATTTCCTTCAGGATGCGGCCATATTCGTCCAGGGTTTCCTCTGCCGCCTCTGCCGCTTTACGGGCGGCTTCTGCAGCTTCCTGCTCTTTTTTGGACATCGGTGCCGGTCCGCTGACGACCAGGCAGTCGGAACGCATATCCAGATAGGCCTTCTCGCCGAACATGCCACTGTCGATGCACTGCTGCAGATATTTTTCCGTTTTGCTTCTTGAAGCAGGAAGCGCTTCTGCAATTTCGGCGATTTGCATGTACTTCGCGTCACCCACGATGGCTGCAATCTTGCTGCGCCTCCGCTGCCCTGTCTGCAGCCGCTTTGCGCCCAAAAGCATGGCCAGACCGGAAAGAATCCAGATGCAGTTCTGTGCCACGTCCCGGATCCCATAGGAGATCCCGCTGTCATTCTGAATACACCAGACCAGATACTGCACGGAGTCCGGCAGATCCAGAACGCCGACAGCGGCAGCAAAAATGCCCAGTCCGGTCAGGACTGCTGCCGGATTCTTTTTCTTTTTTGATTTCGACGTTGTTTTTACGGTACGTTTTACAGACTGACCGGATTTCGGTGCATTCTGCTCCGGGGTATCATAAGGCGCATCTTCGTAAGGAATTGTACTGGTTTTATCTTCACACAGATGTGCGAACAGCAGACCGATCCCCAGCATCCAGTTGACACAGAACCCTATGATGATCAGCCAGATCGGAATATGGTAGCTGCCGTTGGGATTTTTAAATATATCAAAATAGCTTTTCTGGTTATCGTTATTCATTCCTTCCCCCTGTTGTTCGTTGATTACTGTTGTTTATCTATGCAAAGTATACCATCTCAGCGGTGAAAAAGCAATATTCGTTGACACTCAGCCAGCGTACGTGATATACTGTTTCCGCTGGTTGATGAAAACGGGAGAGCGCCGCGTCAGAAGTGGGCGGGCCGCCGAAGGGGCAAAACTCTCAGGCAAAAGGACCGTTTTCGGACAGCCCTCTGGAAAGTGTTAAAGCCATGATGGCACCACCGATGAAGCAATTCGGCAGACGGTGCAGCAGAACGCTGTACATCGAAGGCATTGCCGGAGAATCTTTCAGGTAAAAAGACAGAGCGGAGCTTTTGTACTTATTTGTGCTTGACAGAATTGCTTTGGAGGTGTTTTTTCATGTCTGCATTTCTTTCCTTTGCCCTTGAGATCATCGGAACCATCGCATTTTCCGTGTCCGGCGCCATGCTGGGACTGCAGAAAAAGATGGATATTCTGGGGATTTCCATTCTGGGTCTGACGACTGCGGTAGGAGGCGGTGTCATTCGCGATCTGATCCTGGGAATTCATCCCCCGAAGACCTTTCAAAATCCGGTTTATGCGACCGTTGCTATCGTCACGGCGCTGGTGGTCTGTACACCTTGGGTGCTTCGATTCTTTGCCAGACGGCAGCATCTGTATGATTTACTCATGCTGGTGATGGATTCGGTGGGTCTGGGTATATTCACTGTGGTCGGTGTCAGTACGGCCTACAGCCTGTCCAATGAGTACAGTCTGTTCCTGCTGATTTTCGTGGGAGCGATGACCGGTGTGGGAGGAGGCGTGCTTCGGGATACCATGGCATCCGAACCACCATATATTTTTGTAAAACATTTTTATGCCAGCGCGTCCATTCTGGGGGCTGCAGCCTGTGCGCTGATGTGGCCGGTATTTGGTGCCAGCATTTCCATGATTGTGGGAACAGCGGCCGTCGTTGTGCTTCGGATCATGGCGGCACGGTATCGCTGGAGTCTGCCGAAGCCCCGGCTGGAAAAATATTTTGAAGGATTTGAAGAAAAAGAAGAGTAGAAAAGAAGAGTAGCACAAATGGAACCAAGACTGGAAACAGGAAATGAAAACAGGAAATGGTATAGGAGAGGTCTGCGGGATGGGATCCCCATCGGCCTCGGGTATTTCGCAGTGGGATTTACGCTGGGCATCACTGCCCGGGAAGCAGGAATTACCGCCTTTCAGATGGGACTCATGTCCCTGATGATGCATGCCTCGGCGGGTCAGTTTGCCGTGATCACCATTATCGCGGGGCAGTCAGGCTATGTTGCCATGATACTGACGCAGCTGGTGATTAATATCCGGTATCTGCTCATGTCCTGCGCCTTGTCGCAGAAGATCCGTCCGGATACATCCATGCCAAAACGAATGCTGATGGCCTATTTCGTAACAGATGAAATTTTCGGGATTGCGGCTTCTGTGAAAGGAAACCTGAATCCGTATTATAATTATGGGGCGGCCACGGTGGCATCGCCTGGCTGGGCGTTGGGTACTGTTTTGGGTGTCCTGGTAGGAAATATTTTGCCGCTGAGCATGGTCAGCGCACTGTCTGTGGCACTTTATGGTATGTTCCTGGCAGTGGTGATTCCGGCAGCGAAGGAAGATAAGGCCGTGGCCCTGGTGGTACTGGCATCCATGGCGGGAAGCCTTGCCTTCACATATCTGCCGCTGCTTCGCGAGATTTCCGGCGGCACCCGGATCATTATTCTGACCATTGTGATCGCAGCCGCGGCTGCCGTCATCCGGCCGGTTCCGCCGGAAAAGATCACCGGGGTTTCCACTGCAGAAGAAGCAGAAAAAGAAACGGAGAGAGAAACGGAGGTGCAGCCATGAGTTTTTCGCAGAACACATACATTTATCTGATTGTGGCCGCCCTTACCATTTATGCCATCCGGGCATTGCCGCTGACGTTGATTCAGAAGGAGATTACCAATACGTTTATTCGCTCCTTCTTATATTACGTGCCGTATGTGACTCTGGCGGTTATGGCCTTTCCTGCCATCATCACGGCAACCAGCACGCCGGTCTCCGGTATCGTTGCCTTCCTGGTGGCTGTCGTGGTGGCCTGGATCGACGGAAATCTGTTTAAGGTGGCTGTAGCCTCCTGCGTGGCGGTCTATGTGACGGAATTGATTGTGTTATGACGATGTATGGTGATATGCAGCAGATCATCCAGTCTGCAATCAAGGAAATGAAGCCGGACAGCAGAGTTTGTGCGGCGCTGAAAAATATACCGGATACGGATGGAAAAAGGATTCTGGTTTCCGTGGGAAAAGCAGGCTGGCAGATGGCATATGCGGCGCAGCGCTTTCTGGGAGATAAACTGGATGAGGGATATGTCATAACCAAGTATCATCATGTGCAGGAAGACATTCCCGGCATAAATTGCTTTGAGGCAGGTCATCCCGTGCCCGATGAAAACAGCGTGAAAGCGACGGAATGCGTGCTGGAAGCGGTATCATCCCTTTCGGCTTCGGACCAGGTGATTTTTCTTCTTTCCGGTGGTGGCTCTGCCCTGTTTGAAAAACCCCTGATTCCACTGGATGAGCTGAAGGCCCTGACTGAAGCGCTGCTTCGCTGCGGAGCAAGTATTCAGGAAATCAATGTGATCCGAAAAAAGCTTTCTGCAGTAAAGGGCGGCAAATTCGCAAAGCGGTGCGAGCCTGCAAAGGTATACTCTGTGATCTTATCGGATGTGCTGGGAGATCCGCTGGACCTGATTGCTTCCGGGCCAACGGTTTCCGACGGTGCAGAAGGTGCGGATGCACTGGATATCCTCTCTCGCTATGGACTGTCTGTATCACAGTACGCAATGGACGTGATCTGCAATGCAGCCCGGTGTACCGTGAGAAATAACCAGTCCTTTCTGGTGGGTAGTGTGGCACTGTTATGCGACTGCGCCGCACGGGCTGCAGCAGGACTTGGATACGAACCGGTGATTCTGACGGATGAATTAAACTGCGAGGCGAAGGAAGCCGGAAAAATGATGGCATCTATTGCACGGTATTACAGCAAGCTGCCGGATCATTCCCCGAAGGCGTTTATCGCAGGCGGAGAAACCGTCGTGAAGGTGACTGGATCGGGGCTGGGCGGCAGAAATCAGGAACTGGTTCTGAGTGCAGCCTCTGCGATAGAGGGAATGAAGAATGTGCTGCTGTTTTCCTTCGGCTCGGACGGTACAGACGGACCGACCGATGCCGCAGGCGGATTCGTGGACGGGGAAAGTGCAGCCCGGATTGCTGTGAGAGATGCATCGCCGGAAATCTATCTGGCGGAGAATGATTCCTACCACGGCCTTTCCGCTTGCGGCGGGCTTCTGATGACGGGACCGACGGGAACAAACGTAAACGACGTGACGGTATTGCTGGTTCGCTGATCCCAAATGAAAAAGAAAGCAGAAAAGTTGCCTTAAAATCTAAAAAAAGCTTGCAATTCAGCGGATTTGGCTATATAATAGTTTCGCACTGTGTGTGCGGGGGCGCAGGATGGAGATCCGTCCGGGACCCCAAACTAAAAAGTTTTAGTATATCGAAACAGATTTTGCTGTCCGCAAGCAGCGAAATCCCAGTAGACAAAGCCGAAAGCGATTTTGTAAAAAATCTTAGTAGGTAGAAAGGAAAAAGAATGAAATCATTTATCGCAAAACCTGCAGAAGTAGAACGTAAGTGGTACGTGATCGATGCAGAAGGCAAGACTCTGGGCAGACTTGCATCCGAAGTTGCTTCCATTCTGAGAGGCAAGAAAAAGCCGATTTACACTCCGCATGTTGACTGTGGCGACTACGTAATCGTCATCAACGCAGAAAAGGTGGAAGTAACCGGTAAGAAGAGAAAAGAAAAGATCTACAAGAGACATACCGGATACCCAGGTGGTCTGAGAGAAGTTACTTTCGAAAAACTGCAGGCAACCAAGCCGGAAGAAATCATCCGCCATGCTGTAAAAGGCATGCTGCCAGATGGAAAGCTTGGAAGACAGATGTTTAAGAAATTAAAGGTTTATGCTGGTCCTGAGCATGCACATGCTGCACAGAAGCCGGAAACCTGGGAATTTTAAGGAAAGGGAGGAATAGACAATGGCAAAGATTCAGTATCAGGGAACAGGCAGAAGAAAAAGTTCCGTGGCCAGAGTTAGATTAATCCCTGGAACCGGAAACATCACTGTAAACAAGAAGCCGCTGGAAGAATACTTCGGTATGGAAATCGTTAAGAGAGAAGTAAGAAGACCATTCGAAGTTGCCGGCTGCGAAGGCAAGTTTGACGTAATCGCTACTGTATACGGCGGCGGTTTCACTGGTCAGGCTGGTGCACTGAGACACGGTATCTCCAGAGCTCTGTGCGTAGCTGACAAGGAAGCATTCAGAGCTCCTCTGAAAGCTGCTGGTTTCTTAACCAGAGACCCGAGAATGAAGGAAAGAAAGAAGTACGGTCTGAAAAAGGCAAGAAGAGCAAGCCAGTTCTCCAAGCGTTAATTTCAACCATCGAGAGACGGTCTTTCAACTTTCAAAAGAATCAAAACCCTTGCATTTGCAGGGGTTTTTCTTTTGTGAAAATAAAAATGTGCATATGGCAAGTTTGAATTGTCAGAGTGGTTATATAAGTTTATAATGTTTATGACAATACTGTTTAGAGGTACGGAAGGAAATACTATGGCAGTTAATTATGACCCACTCTGGCATTTGCTTATTGAGAAAGGAATGAAGAAGAAAGATCTTCGTGAGCTCACAGGTCTTAGCACAAACACGATTGCTAAGCTCGGAAAAAAATCAGGATGTCAGCACATCTATCATTGCAAAGATATGTACGGCGTTAGACTGTAAGGTTGAAGATGTAATGGAATTTGTTCCGAATGAAAAGAAGGAGGCTTTGCAATGACCCCTGAAGAAAAAGCAAGAGTAAAAATTGATAAACAACTTAAAAATGCCGGCTGGGATATAGTACCAAGAGACGAATATGTTCCTGGGGATACGCTTGCGGTAAAAGAAGCGCTTATGGGCGGCAATACAGAGAGCGACTATCTCCTGTTTGTAGATAACAAGGCAATTGCAGTTGTTGAGGCAAAACGTGAAGAGAATCCTCTCGATGATTCCGTTGCAAAACAGGCTGAAGGGTATGCAGTAAATCCGCAATCTTGGTATGGTCTATGGTATGAGGAAATGATACCGCTTGTTTATCTGGCAAATGGCAATAAGATTTTCTTCAAGAACATGCTGATTCCGGATAGTGAATATGAGGAACTGTTAGAGATGCATTAATCGACTGAAATATATGGATCGCAGAGGTAGTGGATTTAAGAAAATATTAAGCGACTATCGAAATCATCCAAACTACACGCCAGAAATGGAACCCATCTTTTACTCCGATAATGATTCATTCCTTCTGATCTTAAGTAATGTAAATTACAAGAAACAGAATACTTCTGCTCATGATAAGAGAACAGAGCGGACGATTGAAAATATGAATAGAATCAAGAATTATTTAAACGAACATGATGGTGCGAAAACAAGAGAGATAGCAGACGCAGTTGGTTTAAGTACTGCAAGAACCAGAGCTCTGTTAAATAGCATGGAAGATGTTGTTGCAACCGGTGAATATGTAAATAGACGATATTGGACAAAAAAGTAGTTGCTTGCTAATTGCTTGAAAAGAAGCAAGCGACAAGCAATTAAGTTTTAAGTATCAAGCTGATGGATTGATATAATGGTTGAAATATCAATGGATATACTGGTTGGTGCAGTGAATGTAAATTGCTTGCTAATTGTTTGAAAAGAAGCAAGCGACAAGCAATTATGAAAAAGTCTTGGCAAAAGACAGATGAACAACACCAGAAACTGATATGAAACGTAAATGATTCGTAAAAAAATACGTTGCATTTACGTTTCTCTCGTGATACAATGCAGCTGCTTTGCTGGCTGATAAAAACAGTTTTTATGGTGTTGATATTGCACGTTTGGGGAATTCCATAAGCGAAATCACGGACAGGGTAACCGTTGAGGAAGAATCTGTCCTGATATAGCAGAAATGAGGAAAGAAACATGATTAAACCATATAAGAACAATCTGCCGCAGGTGGCAGAACAGGTATATATCGCAGAAAACGCATCGGTCATTGGCAATGTGACACTGGAAAGGCGGGCTTCCGTCTGGTTCGGCACGGTGATTCGAGGAGATAATGCAGCCATCACCATCGGAGAGGATACAAACATCCAGGATAATTCCACGCTGCACTGCGCGCCGGGCATGCCTCTTCGGGTCGGCGACCGGGTGACGGTGGGGCATAATGTGGTGCTGCACAGCTGCACGGTGGAAGACGACTGCCTCATCGGCATGGGCGCAGTGATCATGAACCATGCGGTAATTGGGAAGAATTCCATCGTCGGTGCAGGAGCGCTGGTGACCGAGGGAAAAGAGTTTCCGGAGAATTCGCTGATCGTCGGTTCACCTGCGAAGGTGAAACGGCAGCTGACAGAAGCAGACCTGGCGGCCATCCGGGAAAGCGCAGAAGAATACCTGCAGCTTGCGAAAGAATATCAACAAGAATATCAACCCATGGAGGAATCCGAGAAAAAATGAAATTATTCAGCCAGAACAATCAGTTAATGACAGAGGGCAGCATCTCGCGGCATCTGATCCGGTTTGCCATCCCGCTGCTCATAGGGAACTTTCTCCAGCAATCGTATCAGCTGGTAGACATGGTCATCGTGGGCCGCTGTATTGGAGACGGCGGCATTTCCATCGCGGCGGTGGGTGTCGGAACGTCCTTTCTCGGCATGATGATCGGCCTGTTCATGGGGCTCTCCACAGGAGCCGGCATTGTCATTTCCAGAGCTTACGGTGCAGGTCGCACGAAACGGGTAAAGCACAGTATCCAGGTGGCACTGCTTCTGGCGGCGGCTGTGGCGGTGCTCATTACGGTGGCGGCCATCGGAAGCTGCGACTGGATTCTGACCCTGCTGCATACGACGGATGATATTTTTGATCTGGCAAGTCTGTATCTGAAAATTTATGCTCTGGGCTTTGTTCCCCAGCTGGTGTACAACATGGGAACCTCTGTGCTGCAGGCCCTTGGCAATTCCACATCGCCGCTGACCTTTCTGGCGGTGACCTGCATCCTCAACGTGATTCTTGATCTGGTGTTCATGGGGGCGCTGCATCTGGGGGTAGGCGGTGCGGCTGCGGCCACGGTTCTGTCGCAATGCGCAGCCATGGTTCTTGTTCTTCGCAAAATCCATCAGTCCGACGTGATGAAAGTGCCGGGCGAAAAAATTTTGGCGGGAAGAGGGCTGACGGAAAGCCAGTGGATTTTTGTGACCATCATCCGCTACGGCGTACCGATTGCGATTCAGCAGCTGACCATGAGCTTTTCCAACATGATTCTGCAGGGGCACATCAACCTGCTGGGAACCACGGCCATTGCCTCCTGGAGCATTCTGAGCAAAATCGACGGCTTTATTCTGCTGCCGGTGTCCAGCTTCAGTATGGCCATGACCACCTTTACCGGTCAGAATTACGGGGCACGGCAGCTTGGCCGAATCCATGAGGGGAAGCGCTGTGTTACCTTCATGTCCGTGGGAACTACGGTAGTGCTGAGTACGCTTTGCGTACTGCTGTGCGAACCCATTGTACATATTTTCGACGGGTCGGCTTCCATCGTGGAGATGACGAAGGACATGGCATGGCATATGCTGCCCTTCTACTTCACGCTGGCAGTAATCCGAATCTATACGGGACTGTTCAACGGTCTGGGACGGCCGCTGCTGGGATCGGTGACCATGATCTTCTGCATGTGCGTGATCCGTGTGACGGCGGTAACAGCCCTGTTTCCGGCGCTGCATTCCACCATGGCAATCTATATTGCATATTACGCTTCCTGGTTTTCCTGCATGATCTTGCTTATGGCAGAGTACCGATTGATCATCCGGAAGCAGATTTCAGAAGAAATGTCGTGCTGAGGTCATAAGACAAGAGACATGACAGTGACCATGCAGTGTATACGAAAAAAGAATGGAACGAGAAAAAACAGTGCAGCGGTAATCCACTGCACTGTTTTTTTTGATCAAAAGGTGCATGATGCATTAAGACATTATTTTGATACTTCGGCAGTATACATGATACCGCTGTTGAACACAACCAGCAGTCTGACGGATTTTCCTGCATCAAGAAGCTGATCCATGGCATTCTCCGCGAAAGTAAGACTGCCGTCTTCTGTGATGGAGATGCCGTCATAGCGGAATACATGGTTGCCGGTAACGCGGCGGCAGGTGTCAGGAATGTCTGCCAGATCCTCTTCGGCATAGTAGCAGATTGTGCCGTGGGCACCGAATGCTTCCCGTCGTCCCTCCAGGAAATCTTTCGGAAGAGTGACGCTGCCATTTTCTGCAGTGAGTGCCCAGAGGCCAGGGCGGTCTTTTACAGGAAGAAGCCTGGCCGGCCGGTAGCTGCGCACAGAATTTCCCGCACCTTCGTGCTTCTTATGCACGAAATAAGCAGCCCGGCGATACCAGCATTTATCCAGCTGGGACTGGCGATATTCCCTGTGGGCTGTATCGGCATCGCTGTCCGTACCGGGATCATTGGAATAATAAACATATTCGCCCAGTTCCTCATTGAAATAATAGCCCACGATGGTGATAAGGTGCCCGTTGGTGTGTCCAGGCGCATTGATCAGGTAAGGCTGATCATCCTCCGGCTTACTGCTGTATTTTACGGAAAAGCCGACGGCATAACCCTTCGTCAGTTCCTGACGGACTGCTTCAAAGCTGGAGTAGGAAACATAGCTTTCATAGCCGTAAGCACCTGCTGCCGCACAGGTGAAGCTCCAGTTCCCGTTGCCGCCGAAGGCGTAATCAAAGTTGACCAGCGCCACATCCTCTGGAAGCAAATCTGCGCCCTGCCCGTTCATCAGCATGGTTATGCTTGTAGCAGAGCAGATGACATTCCCGTAATCGGGATCGCGGACCATCTGGGAAAGTGCCGGTGTGTCAAGAAGAACAGAAGCCGCAGGCTCCACCGGTTCTTCCGGATAAGAGCAGTCAGACTGCCAGGCCGGGTCATTTGTGTTTTTCCATGTGGCAGCCAGAAGCCGCAGAGAAGGAAGCACTTTACAATCTTCATCTGCGTGAAGAACAGCCTTCAGCTGAAAAGCGGACGCAGTCAGGCTGCCACGGACATTCAGAGAACTGTCTCCGCCACAGTAACGGGAGTTGGCATAGACCCAGCCGTCTTTTTCTTCGCTGTCTTTTCTCGGATGAGAATCCTGCTGATGCGGGCAGCTGCGGGCGATGTATGGGCTCCATTTGCCCCAGGAGATCCAGTCGCTCCATCCGTCGCATGAGATGCCGCTTGGATCTGTCCAGCCATCGTATTCCGGCAGATAAACCCGCGCGAAAATCTCTGCATAGGAACCCTCGGGCGTTTCCGTATTCCATGAAGCGACGAGATCATTAAACGGCTTTTCTGTTTCAAAGATCTGCGAAAGATAAAAAGCCTCACCTGGCGATTCCATTCTGAGAACCGCACTGTCTGAAGTTTCCGTCAGGATCAGCCCGGACATCTGTCCGGAAGAGAATGCGTCGGCAGAGGCCTGTTTGATATGATTGCCGGTGGTGCATACATGGCCGGCGAAATTATTGTTTTTCATTTGAAAGCACTCCTGTTAATTTGGTTTTATTTCGTATTAGCAAAATCAATCGGGTCATAACTGGATTATAGCAAACTGGCCGATTCGTGTAAAGAAAAGTACTGAAAAGAAAAATGTTTATATTATTAATTCAAAAGCATAATGTAAAAGAAGCTCTGTGGATTATACAGATTTCATTCCGAAAAATGATGAATGGTTATGCATAACATCCCTTTTGCAGAGGCAGAAATCGATGGTTCAAGACAGTACACAGGAGCAAAAAAAGAGGTAGATTCGCGGTGTTGCTTTTGTTCAAATTTCAATGGTTTTTCCGATATAGAATGTACTGGAAAAAAAACGCGAAACTTTGTGAAAAAAGTAGCACACTCGCTTGACTTTTTTATATCTAAGGGGTAAGATGAACAATGAAGATGTATACAAAACACAGCTCTGATAGCAAAGAGTTTTGGCAAAGGAGGAGTTTTTCAATGAGTACAAATCACGACGCAGCAGAAGTCATCAAGAAGATTCTGTCACTTCTGCCAGGCGTGGATTGCGGCGGTTTCGGCGGTTGTGGCAAAGCAACCTGTGCGGAATGTGCAGAAGCCATCGCATCTGCGAAAGATGCTGCTATGTGTCCGGCTGTGAAACAGGAAACAGTGGACGAAATTGCGGCAGTACTGGGCGTGGAATCCGTTCCTGCGAAGGATGAGATCGCCTTTATTGCGTGCAGCGGCAGTGCTGCCGGAAAAGCCAGATTCGCTGGCGCAGGGTCCTGCAGAGAAGCCGTTGAGACAGGCTTCGTAAGGGGCGAGTGTAAGAGCGGCTGTGTAGGCGTTGGTTCCTGCATGGACGTATGTAAATTTGGTGCGATGAAGCTGGAATTCGGTAAGGTTGTCATCGACAGAGAAAAATGTACAGGATGCGGTGCCTGCGCCAATGCAGCAGTCTGTCCGCAATATATCATCAGAATGGTTCCGGCTGACGCAACCAACTTCATTCCATGTTCTTCCACCGAAGAGGACGATGAAGTTGTAAGAAAGACCTGCGGTTTCGGATGTATCGCCTGCGGAGAATGCGAACGTGCATGTCCGGAGGGCGCTGTTTCCATTATCGATAATCACGCAGTGATCGACTATGACAAATGTGTCGGCTGTGTAGCCTGTACTGTAAAGTGCAGAAAGAAGATCATCGTTGACACCATGCATGATCTGACCGTACTGAAAGACAAGGTAGCTTTCGTTAGATGCAGCGGCGGAAACCGTGCTTCCGAGAAATATAAGGAAATGGGAATCCAGACCTGCACAGAAGCTGCCAAACTGAATCCGAAGGACTACGGCCTGTGCACCACCGGCTGCCTGGGACAGGGTACCTGTACCGCAGTATGCCGTTACGGTGCTCTGACCATTGTAAACGGAACTGCCAAGGTAGACCCGGACAAATGCGTCGGATGTAAGGATTGTACATATGCATGTCCGAAGAAGCTGATCGTGATGGTTCCATATAAGGGAATCAAGATGGTGCCATGCGCTTCTGAAGATGATTACGAAGATAAAGCAGCAGTCTGCGACTCCGGCTGTATCGCCTGCGGAGACTGCAAAGCCAACTGCCCGAACGGCGCCATCTACGCAGAAGGCAAGCATGCGGTCATCGATCCGGAAATCTGTGAAGACTGCAAGGTTTGTCAGTATATGTGCGCAAGAGGTGTTATTAAGGAACAGGTAGTTCCTGAATACATCTTCTTACAGAGAGAAGCCCTTGGACTTCAGGAAGGAGAGTGATTCAGGTGAGAAAATTAAAGACTATGGATGGAAACACCGCGGCCGCTCATGTAGCTTATGCCTTCTCTGAGGTTGCAGCGATTTACCCGATTACACCATCTTCCCCGATGGCAGAGAGCATGGACGAATGGGTTTCCCAGGACAGAACCAATATCTTTGGAGAAAAAGTTAAAATTGTAGAAATGCAGTCCGAAGGCGGTGCTGCAGGTGCAGTACACGGTGCCATTACCGCAGGTTCCTACACCTCCACCTTTACCGCTTCCCAGGGTCTGCTTCTGATGATTCCGAACATGTATAAGCTGGCCGGAGAACAGACACCGACCGTATTCCACGTGGCAGCAAGAGCATTGGCAACGCATGCTCTGTCCATCTTTGGCGACCACTCCGACGTGATGGGATGCCGTCAGACCGGTTTTGCCATGCTGTGTTCCAACAGCGTACAGCAGGTTATGGACCTGGCTGCGGTTGCGCATTTGGCTACCATCGCCGGCAAACTGCCGATGCTTCATTTCTTCGACGGTTTCAGAACATCTCACGAGAATCAGAAGATCGAAATGTGGGATTATGAAGACCTGAAGGAAATGGTGGACTGGGATGCCGTAAAGCGCTTCAAGCAGAATGCGCTGCACCCGATGAATCCGCACAGCAGAGGTTCCGCGGAGCAGCCGGAAACCTTCTTCCAGCACAGAGAAGCCTGCAACCCGGCTTATCTGGAAACTGCGGATATCGTCAATGAATATATGGAAAAAGTCAATGCCAAGATCGGCACAGACTATAAGCCGTTTAACTATTATGGCGCACCGGATGCAGAAGAAATCATCGTAGCGATGGGCTCCGTCTGCGATGCGGCAGAAGAACTGATCGACTACCTGAATGGCAGAGGAAAGAAAGTCGGTATCATTGAGGTGCATTTGTACCGTCCGTTCTCTCAGAAGTATCTGTTGAATGTCATGCCGAAGACTGTGAAGAAGATCGCAGTTCTGGACAGAACCAAAGAGCCGGGCGGCATGGGAGAACCTCTGTTCCTGGACATCGTTGCAGCACTGAGAGGCACTGAGTTTGAAAACTGTTTCGTGTGCGGCGGACGTTACGGTCTGGGTTCCAAGGATACCCAGCCTGGAGATATTCTGGCTGTTTACGAAAACCTGTGGAGCGAATCTCCGAAGAAGGAATTCACCATTTCCATCACAGACGATGTGACAGGACTGTCTCTGCCGGTAACCGAAAATCCGGATGTGGCTCCGAAGGGAACCAAGGCCTGCAAATTCTGGGGTCTGGGTGCTGACGGAACCGTTGGTGCCAATAAGAACTCCGTAAAGATTATCGGTGACCATACGGAGAAAAAGGTACAGGCATACTTCCAGTATGACTCCAAGAAATCCGGCGGCGTGACCATCTCCCACCTGCGTTTCGGTGATGAGCCGATCAAGTCCACCTACTATGTAAAGCAGGCCGACTTCGTTGCATGCCATAACTCTGCATATCTGTACAGATATGAAATGGTACAGGATGTGAAACCGGGCGGATTCTTCCTGCTGAACTGCGTATGGAATGATGAAGAGCTGGATCACCACCTGCCTGCAAAAGTGAAGAGATATATCGCCAATAACAACGTACAGTTCTATACCTGCGACGCCGTATCCATCGCCAAGGAAATCGGTCTGGGTGCAAGAAGAACCAATACCGTACTGCAGGCAGCATTCTTCAAGCTGGCTGATATCATTCCGATCGATGATGCAGTAGGCTACATGAAGGATGCCATCCAGAAGACCTACGGCAAGAAGGGTGAAAACATCGTAAAGATGAACCAGGCTGCTGTAGACGCAGGCGTAAACAATATCCATAAGGTAGAAATTCCGGAAAGCTGGAAGACAGCAGAAGAAACCGAAGAAGCGAAGCAGCTGGTTGGCCGCAATGCACAGCAGACCGAATACCTGAACAAGGTTCTGGTTCCGACCAACACCCTGACCGGTGACGCGGTTCCTGTTTCCACCTTCCTGGATACTGCAAACGGCATGATTCCGGCTGGTACTGCCGCTTATGAAAAGCGCGGCATCGCTGCAGATGTACCGAAGTGGAACATGAAGAACTGCATGCAGTGTAACTGGTGTTCCTATGTATGTCCGCATGGCGTTATCCGTCCGTTTGTTCTGACCGATGAGGAAGTAGAAGCCGGCGATGTGACCGGAACTCTGACCATGAAGGGTGCGAAGGACAAGAAGTTTACCCTGGCAATCTCTGCTCTGGACTGTACTGGCTGCGGTTCCTGCGCACAAGTCTGCCCGGCCAGAAATAAGGCGCTGGAAATGATTCCGGCAGAAGACGAATATGTAAATGCACAGCAGGAAAGATTTACTTACCTGTTTGACCATATCGACGAAAAGGAAACACCGTTCAAGGCAGATACCGTAAAGGGATCCCAGTTCAGACAGCCGCTGATGGAATTCTCCGGCGCATGCCCGGGCTGCGGCGAATCTCCTTACGCCAAACTGATCACCCAGCTCTTTGGTGACAGAATGTACATTGCCAATGCCACCGGCTGCTCCTCCATCTGGGGCTGCTCCGCACCGGCGACACCATACACCGTAAACAAGGAAGGCAGAGGTCCTGCATGGGCGAACTCCCTGTTCGAAGACAATGCTGAATTCGGTCTCGGCATGGCGATCTCCGTAAATGCCAGAAGAAACGAAATGAAGTCTGCCGTAGAACGTCTGGTTGACGTGGTTGGTGTTCCTGCAAGAGCATGGCTGGCTACCATGAATGATGCAGAACATGCCGAAAAGACCGGCGAGATCCTTCTGGCCAAGTGTGAAGAACTGGCAGCTTCCAATGAGGATGCCGCTTACGTTGTCGCCAATAAGGATATGCTGATCAAACCGTCCATGTGGATCTTCGGCGGTGACGGCTGGGCTTACGATATCGGTTACGGCGGTCTGGACCACGTTCTGGCATCCGGCGAGAACGTAAACGTGATGGTATTTGATACCGAAGTTTACTCCAACACCGGCGGACAGTCCTCCAAGTCCACGCCGATCGGCGCAGTTGCCAAATTTGCAGCTTCCGGTAAGGCTGTAAAGAAAAAGGATCTGGCACAGATCGCCATGGCTTACGGCTATGTATATGTAGCACAGATTGCGATGGGTGCAAACCCGGAACAGACCCTGAAAGCCATCCGCGAGGCAGAAGCTTATGATGGTCCTTCCCTGATTATCGCATATGCTCCTTGTATCAATCACGGCGTGAAGGCCGGCATGAACAAGGCAATGCTGGAAATGAAGAACGCAGTTCGTTCCGGTTACTGGAACCTGCTGAGATACAACCCTGCTCTGGCTGCAGAAGGCAAGAATCCGCTGTCCATTGACAGTGCGGCTCCGACCGAAAGCTACAGAGACTTCATCATGGGTGAAGTTCGTTACAATTCCCTGCAGCTGAAGTTCCCTGAAAGAGCGGAAGAACTCTTCGAAAAGGCGGAAGAAATGGCAAATGAAAGATATGCTACTCTGATGAACCGTAAGAAGAGCCTGGATAATTAGGAAAGGAGGATGAAGACTTATGAAAATGTTTGAAGTAACTTATAAAAGAAGACTCAATGACAACATGGTATGGCTGAAAGTCTACGCACCGCTGGTTGCGAAACACGCGAAGCCGGGTCAGTTCATCATCCTTCGTACCGATGAATATGGTGAGAGAATCCCTCTCACCATGGCTGGTCATGATGAAAAAGACGGTACCATTGATCTGATCTATGCTGCAGTAGGCAGAACCACCATGCTGATGGATCAGCTGGAAGAGGGAGACTGCTTCGCAGACATCGTAGGCCCTCTGGGAAGACCGACCCACATGGAAGGTCTGAAGAAGGTTTGCGTCGTTGGCGGCGGTACCGGAAATGCCCTGGCATATCCTCTGGCAACCGGCATGAAGAAAGCCGGTGTGGAAGTGGATATGATCGAAGGCTTTAAGAATAAAGAACTGGTCATTCTGGAAGATGAATTCCGTGCCGGCGTGGACCGTCTGTACGTGGTAACCGATGACGGTTCCTACGGAGAAAAGATGTTTACCACCCAGAAGCTGGAACAGCTGATTCAGGAAGGAAACGAATACGATGAGATCGTGGCGGTAGGTCCTCCGATCATGATGAAGCTGGTTTGCCAGATTGCCGAAAAATACAACATTCATTCCATCGCTTCCCTGACCGCATACATGATCGACGGTACAGGAATGTGCGGCGGCTGTCGGTGCAAAATCGGCGGAGAAGACAAGTTCGTATGCGTCGATGGTCCTGAATTTGACGGAAGCCTGGTTGACTGGGACGACCTGATCAAGAGAAGCAACTACTATAAGGATCAGGAAGCCCACGACAGAGCACATGTATGCAGACTGACAGGAGGTGTTCGTTACAATGATTAATTTAGTAAGAGAAAAGAACCCGATGCCGGAACAGGCTCCTGACGTGAGAAATAAAAACTTCCTCGAAGTGTGCACAGGCTACACGGAGGAAATGGCCATCCGAGAAGCTATGCGGTGTCTGAAGTGCCGCAAGCGGCCTTGCATGACCGGCTGTCCGGTTATGGTCAAGATTCCTGATTTTATCGCCAAAGTGGCAGAAGGAGACTTCGAAGCGGCGTATCAGATTATCAGTGAAACCAGTTCCCTGCCTGCCATCTGCGGTCGTGTTTGCCCGCAGGAAAACCAGTGCGAAGGCAAGTGCGTTCACGCTATCAAGGGTGAGGCAGTCGGCATCGGCCGCCTGGAACGTTTCGTAGCAGACTGGCATGCAGCAAACTTCGGCGATGTGGAAATCGAGCCGGCCCAGTCCAACGGACATAAGGTTGCTGTCATCGGTGCAGGTCCTGCAGGTCTGGCATGCGCAGGCGACCTGATCAACAAAGGATACGATGTAACGGTATATGAAGCACTCCATAAGACCGGCGGCGTGCTGGTATATGGTATTCCGCAGTTCCGTCTGCCGAAGGAAATCGTAGCAAAAGAAGTCGCCAAGCTGGAAGCCAAGGGCGTAAAATTTGTGACCAACGCTGTGGTAGGCCGTGCATTCACTGTAGATGAACTGATGAAAGAAGAAGGATTTGAATCCGTATTCATCGGAACCGGTGCAGGACTTCCTTCTTTCATGAATATTCCGGGTGAAAACCTGATCGGCGTATGCTCCGCCAATGAATACCTGACCCGTATCAACCTGATGAAGGCATACCTGGATGAATATGATACTCCGATCATGCATGCAGATAAGATTGCCATCGTAGGCGGCGGAAATGTCGCTATGGACGCAGCACGCTGTGCAAAGCGTATGGGCGCCAGCGAAGTATATATCATCTACCGCCGCAGCATGGACGAACTGCCTGCAAGAGCAGAAGAAGTGCATCATGCCATGGAAGAAGGTATCGTCTTCAAGCTGCTGACCAACCCGGTAGAGATCAAGGGCGATGAAAACGGCGTGGTAACCGGCATTGAATGCGTCAGCATGGAACTGGGAGAACCAGATGCATCCGGAAGAAGAAAACCGGTCGTTGTGGAAGGCTCTAACCATGTAATTCCTGTAGACATGGTCATCATGTCCATCGGTACCAAGCTGAACACCCTGATTCTGGATACCACGGAGAAGCTGGAAGCCAATAAGAAGGGCGGAATCGGCACAGACGATGCGGCTGCTACCAACCGTGAAGGCATCTTTGCCGGCGGCGATGCAGTAACAGGCGCTGCTACTGTAATCAAGGCCATGGGTGCGGGAAAGAAAGCTGCAGCCAGCATTGATGCATATCTGGCCGGAAAATAAAGTACGGGCAAAGAAACAATCGCAAATCAGAAGGAGCAGTCACGACGGCTGCTCCTTTTCACACAAAGGAAAAGAATGGAGAATGAAATGAAAGAAAGTGCAGTACGTGTCCTGGTTACCGGCTTTCAGCCTTTCGACGGAGAGACGACGAATCCATCTATGGAAGCGGTCAAAAGATTGCCCGAAACAATTGAAAATGCGGAGATTCTGAAAGAGGAGATTCCGGTGGTTTTTAGCAAAGCAGGCATTGTTCTGGAAAGACTGCTGGAAAAATATCATCCAGACCTGGTGCTTTGCATCGGTCAGGCTGGAGGGGATGCTGTGATTTCAGTCGAGCGGGTTGCCATTAATCTGATGGATGCACGAATACCGGATAACGAAGGATCCCAGCCGGTGGATCTGCCAGTAAGAGAAGACGGTCCAGCCGCTTATTTTGCGTCCCTGCCGGTAAAATCCATGGTGCTGAACATGCAGCAGGGCGGCATACCGGCCCAGCTGTCCTTTTCTGCCGGGAGCTATGTCTGCAATACACTGATGTATCACCTTCTGTATCTGCGTGAAAAGAAGTACCCGCAGATGAAAGGCGGATTTATCCATGTACCTTATGCACCGCAGCAGGCAGCCTTAAAAGCTCCGAATGTGGCCTCTATGAACATCGACGACATGACACGCGGCCTGCAGCTGGCCATTGAAGCAGCAATCCGGAACAACGAAGCATCGGTAGCCATGGGTACATTGAACTGAATCGGAAGATGGGAAGGAAATTGCAATGAACTTTTTAGAAGAACGAATACAAAAAGACGGCATTGTACGGGAAGGAAATGTGCTGAAGGTGGACAGCTTCCTGAATCATCAGATGGATATCGGCTTATTTGACCAGATGGGTGCGGAATGGAAGTCGCGGTTTGCCGGCAGGCCGATCAACAAAATCCTCACCATTGAGGCATCCGGTATCGGCATTGCCTGTATCGCCGCGCGGCATTTCGGTGTGCCGGTGGTTTTTGCCAAGAAGTCGAA
This sequence comes from Anaerovoracaceae bacterium, assembly GCA_051893555.1. Classification (GTDB taxonomy): domain Bacteria; phylum Bacillota; class Clostridia; order Peptostreptococcales; family Anaerovoracaceae; genus RGIG7179. The sequence continues at coordinate 94,174 of JBJFHL010000007.1, read as the reverse complement.
GAGCATTAATATTGCAGGAGACGTCTACGTGGCAGAGGTGGAATCCTTTACGCATAAAAATGTGAACCGGGTCATCGTATCCAAGGATTTTTTGGGGACGAAGGATCGGGTGCTGATCATCGATGATTTCCTGGCCAACGGCTGTGCCCTGCAGGGATTGATATCCATCGTCCAGCAGGCAGGCGGAACCGTGGAAGGAATCGGCATCGCTGTGGAAAAGGGCTTTCAGAACGGAGGGAAGGTCATCCGCAATCTGGGATATCAACTGGAATCCCTGGCGATTGTCGACGCCATGGATCCAAAGACCGGCACCATCACCTTCCGAGAGCAACCAAGAGTTACATTGTAAAACAGAGAAACAATATTATATTAAAACGCCGGCTCTCATTTGAGTCGGCGTTTTAAATCTCGAAAATCTAAATCAGATTTTCATCCAGCATGGCCCGGACCGTGATTTGAGGATCGACGATCTGGCAGATTGCCAGGTCACACTTCATGCTCATGAGCATGCCGGCTTCTACCTTGTCCCAGCCGTGAGTCAGGAGATATTCGTACATGGCCTCCAATGCCAGACGAACAGCCTCATCGTAGGTCTTGCCGGATGCAACGGTCATGACACGGCCTCCCTGGTACAGCGTAGGCTGCTTGATCGCCAGCTCCTTCATGGCATTTTTCACGACACTGACGCGAACGGTCACTTCGCCGGCCGTTTCCAGACCGTATTCGAACACTTCTCCGTCGCCCATCAGCGCATGAAGATCCCCCATGGCTAGAAGACCACCTTCTGCAGCCACCGGAAAAAGGATTTTAGAACCAACAACAATTCTGTTACAATCCATGTTGCCGCCGTGGGAATCCGGTGTGATGGTTGGAACCGGGTCTCCCGCAGGAGCGACGCCGATCACACCGATCATCAGATCGATTGGGATCTGCTTGCCGCCAATTTTCACAAAGCCGTCCTCATAGTGGAATGCACGCATTTCATATTCACCGTCATAGTTGATGAAAGCGTTTTCCCCAAAGCCGGTACCCATGGCCCCCCAGCCCCGGGTTTTAATATCCAGGATCTCCACAGCCAGTGCATCGCCGGGCATAGCACCCTCTACGAACAGTGGACCGGTGGCAGGGTTCGCCATATATTTTCCCTGTTCCTTTCCTTCCCAGTCGCGGACGCCCTCACAGGTGACAGCACCATCATAGCAGTCCATCGTTTCGAAGATGACGGTATCGCCATCTTTACAGCGAGCCGCCGGCGGATTGGAAGCAGACATGTGATCAATTTTTTGCGTACATGGAATTTTTAACATGATAGAATCTCCTTAGTCTGTATAGTTGTCGAAATATCCCTGGATATAAATGAACGGTGTGCCCTTGTCTCCGGAACCGGAAGTCAGGTCACAGAGAGAGCCCAGCAGGTCCGTCAGCCTTCTCGGCGTGGTTCCTTCCGTAGCCATCTGACCCGTCAGATCCGCATCCTTGGTTTTGATCGCAGATTCGATGGCCTTTTTCAGTGCGTCACCTCGCAGATCCGCGAAATCATTGTCTGCAAGATATTTCAGTTTCAGTTCATTCGGCTGACCTACGAGCCCACTGGTGTAGCCCGGAGAAACCACAGGATCCGCCAGTTCCCAGATCTTTCCCACAGGATCCTTGAATGCACCGTCGCCGTAGACCATGACTTCAACCGTTTTACCGGTCCGGGCCCTGATTTCAGCCTGCACCGCATCCACGAACTCCTGGCAGCCGGTCGGGAACAGCTTGATGGTCGTTTCGGTGGCTTTATTGGAGCCCAGAATACCATAGTCCGGATTGCAGCCGGAACCATCCACCGGTGCGGTGAGCAGGTCGTCCATACCCAGAACCACGTCTGCACCGGCAGCTTTAATCAGGCGTTTGCTTCTGGCCCTGGTGTGAATATCTGCACAAAGAACATTCTTCGAGAAATCCACGATCCGCCGAGGATTGTTACAGAAAATGATTTCAGCTTCCGCACCTTCCTCTTCAATCAGAGATTTATAGTAGTTGACATAGTCGATGCCCGTAAATGTGTGGCGGGACTTGCCGAACTTTTCTTCAAACTCTGCCTGGGTCAGCAGATCGGTGTATGGATCTACACCGGCAGCATCCAGCAAATCCATGTCGAGCAAATGGTTACCTACTTCGTCGCTTGGGTAGCTGAGCATGAGAACCACCTTCTTCGCACCCTTGGCGATGCCCCGCAGGCAGATGGCAAACCGGTTTCTGCTCAGGATCGGAAAAACTACGCCGACGGTTTCCCCACCCAGCTTGGCACGTACATCGCTTGCCAGCTGATCGGTCGTAGCGTAGTTTGCCTGCGAACGAGCTAAAATAGATTCCGTGACGGCCAGCACATCTTTGCTTCCGATTTCAAAATCCCCCTTCTCCACACATTCCAGCAGGGTATCTACAACGATCTGTTTCAGGTCGTCACCTTCCTTGATAATAGGTGCGCGAAGACCTCTTGAAATTGTTCCAATTCTTCTTTCCATACATTGAACCTCTCTGTTCTTATTGATTTTCTGCCATTCGCTGTTCTGCTATCCTGCTGCAGAGGCGGTTGATGCCCGCGGCAGCCAGTACACCGCCTGCCGCGCATGCCAGACAGATCAGCAAGCCGGATGTACCGGAAAATTCCGTCGGTATAATCATCACCGTAGTGGCGATGACGATACCTAAAATAATATGAGATGCCAGTGCGTAATGCTTTTCGAAGAAACGATTTACGACCCTGGACAGTGTAAACACGATGAGACAGGCACCGATTCCAAGAGGGATCAGAACCCTGAAATCAAGCCTTGCCATGCCAACCAGCATAGGCTGGTAAAGACCGAAGAAGATCAACATGGACGAAGATGAGAGCCCCGGAACCACAATGGAAAGACCCCATGCGATGCCGCAGAACACGTACCATCCGGCATTCGGTGTAATTTCCATGGAAATACCGGTGCGCAGAAACAGCAGCAGGCCGAGGAATATCAGGAAACTGATGATCAGAGCAGGAATCGATGCGCCTTTTCTGCCCTCACGCCCGGCATCCTTCCAAAGGTCCGGCAGCATACCAACGATCAGGCCGATAAATACACAGACCGCCGCCTGACTGTTTTTTTCCATAAAAGTGCTGACCAGTCCGGCACAGCCCAGAAACCCAAGTCCTACACCAATCCCGGCCGGGATAATGATCCGCCAGTACTTCCGCAGATTGACTAACGGATTTGATAAAACCTCGATGACCGGCTGATACAGGCCGAATATGACGCAGAGTACACCGCCGCTGATGCCCGGCAGAATGCCGCCGATCCCGATGATTACCCCCTGCAGAATCAGCATAAGGATTCGATTGCGGTTCCCGCGGGAGGATGTACTGTTTTTTTCTCTGGAACCTTCCATTTTTCTCAAAATACCTCTTTTCCCTTTTCCGTCCTTCCCATTCCGACTACAAAGCGCATAATCGGCGCATGTCGGAGAAAAAGACAAATATCCACCTTATATTTTACACCATGTGGGAAGGGGGTGCAAGAAAACTTTTCGAAAAGAGCCTGCACGCATGAATTGTGAAGGAGTCACAAAAAAACAGAAAGGAAAATGATTTTTTTGTTGACAAACAACCTACTACGGTGCTATAATGCAATAAACCGATGAAGGAGAGTAAGTACTTTCTATACAGGACATCACAGAGAGCCGCAGGCGGTGGGATTGCGGCATGCACCATAGAGGGGAATGGGCTCCTGAGGGCGAGCCGAAACGATCTGCAGGCAGAGATTTTGCAGGCGGAAGTAGGGGAGACGGAGTAACTCCTCCGTGATCAAAGAGCTGCGTATGATAGTACGCGATGAGTAGGGCGCGGAAAGCGTCAAGCCGGGTGGCACCGCAGGTTGAATTTCATCCTGTCCCAGCAGATTCAGGGACAGGATTTTTTTATTGCCTGGCCCATACTCATTGAAAAGAAAAATGGAGGAAAAGACAATGACAACAATGAATGAACAGAAAATCCCTTACAAAATTTATCTGAGTGAAGAAGAAATGCCGAAGGCATGGTACAACATGCGCAGCGACATGAAGGTGAAACCTGCACCGCTGCTGAATCCGGGCACCTGCCAGCCCATGACTGCCGAAGAGCTTTCCGGTGTATTTTGCGAAGAACTGGTACAGCAGGAGCTGGACGATGAGACGGCATACGTTGAAATCCCGCAGGAGATCCGCGACTTCTATAAAATGTACCGTCCGGCACCGCTGGTTCGTGCATACTGTCTGGAAGAAAAGCTGGGAACACCGGCGAAGATTTACTATAAATTCGAAGGAAACAACACCAGCGGCAGCCACAAGCTGAATTCTGCCATCGCTCAGGCCTACTACGCCAAGAAGCAGGGCCTGAAGGGCGTCACCACCGAAACCGGTGCAGGTCAGTGGGGTACTGCTCTGTCCATGGCATGCAGCTATCTGGGCCTGGACTGCAAGGTGTTCATGGTAAAGGTATCCTATGAACAGAAACCGTTCCGCCGTGAAGTCATGAGAACCTACGGCGCAGACGTAACTCCGTCCCCTTCCATGACTACAGAAGTGGGCAAGAAGATCCTGGCTGAGTTCCCGGGAACCACGGGAAGCCTGGGATGCGCCATCTCCGAAGCAGTAGAAGTTGCTACGACCCACGAAGGATACAGATATGTACTGGGCAGTGTACTGAATCAGGTTCTGCTCCACCAGTCCATCATCGGTCTGGAAACCAAAGTGGCTCTGGATAAATACGGCATCAAGCCGGACATCATCATCGGTTGTGCAGGCGGCGGTTCCAACCTGGGCGGACTGATCGCACCGTTTATGGGCGAAAAGTTGAGAGGCGAAGCAGACTACAGAATCATTGCGGTTGAGCCGGCATCCTGCCCGAGCTTCACCCGCGGTCAGTTTAAGTATGACTTCTGCGATACCGGTATGATCTGCCCGCTGGCGAAGATGTACACCCTGGGCAGCGGCTTCATTCCATCGGCCAACCATGCAGGCGGTCTCCGGTTCCACGGCATGAGCTCCACTCTGTCCCAGCTGTATCATGACGGATATATGGAAGCAAGAGCAGTAGAACAGACGGAAGTCTTCGCAGCTGCAGAACAGTTCGCGAGAGTAGAAGGTATTCTGCCTGCACCGGAAAGCAGCCACGCCATCAAGGTTGCCATCGACGAAGCACTGAAGTGCAAGGAAACCGGCGAAGAAAAGACCATCGTATTCGGTCTCACCGGTACCGGCTACTTCGACCTGGTGGCATATCAGAAATTCAATGACGGCGAAATGTCCGACTACATCCCGACCGATGAAGATCTGGCAAAGGGATTTGCAGGCATTCCTGATATTCCGCAGAACAGAGAGTAAAGTAAGACCGTAAAAGAATATATATCGAAAAAAGCAGGCTTACCGTAACGGCTCGCCTGCTTTCTGTTTTTTGCAGTTCAATATTTTGTACCGATGTATTTGATTGTACTTTGATGCTATTTCCCGCGAACAGACGCAATACATTTCTCGAAATCTTCTCTGCCCCAGATGACAGGGACCGGATACAGCGGGTTGGCTTCCTTCATGGCCCAGGAAATGATCTGCGGAATATCCTCCTCTTTGATCACATCCAGACACCGCGGAATTTCCATTTTCTCTTTCAGATCTTCCATCCAGCAGAGGAAGGCTTCGGCCTTCTCTGCATCGTTCTGACCGGTCATGCCGCAGACCTCAGCCAGACGTGCCAGCCGCTCATGGGCCGCAGGTCCGAACTGACGCATCACATGAGGCAGAATCACGGACATGGCCAGACCGTGCGGGGTGCCGTAGAGCCCGCCCAGGGTATGGCCGATGGCATGGACATAGCCCACACAGCCCCGGGTAAAGGCACGTCCTGCATAGAAGGCAGCCTTCTGCATGTTCTGACGGGCTTCAATATCAGAGCCATCGCAATAGGCCTTGTATAAATTATGATAGATCAGCCGGACAGCATCCTCTGCCAGCTTCTTCTCCAGCTTGCTGTTATACGTGTTGTTGGTGTAGGATTCCACTGCGTGGCAGAGGGCATCCATACCGGTGGTGGAAGTCACCTTCGGCGGCAGGCCGGTGGTCAGCTCCGGATCCAGCACGGCGAATTTCGGCATCAGACTGGTATCGTTGAGGGACGCCTTGTGGTGGGTCTTCGAATCGGTAATGACCGCAGCAACGGTGGTTTCTGAACCGGTACCGGCTGTGGTAGGCACGGCGAAGATGGTCGGGATCCTGTGAAGTACCCGGAACAGCCCCTGCAGCTGTTCTACGGTTTTGCCCTTCTTGACGGCCAGTGCACCGATGGCCTTGCAGCAGTCCATCGGGGAACCGCCGCCAAAGGCAACCATGGCCTGGCAGTTGTTTTCCTGGAAGAGCTTCAGCCCGTCTTTCACATTGATGTCCGTCGGGTTTGGCTGCACGCCGTCATAGACCACATACTCCACACCGGCATCGGTCATGGCAGCAAAGAGACTGTCCAGCAGCCCCAGCCCCATGAGGACGCTGTCTGTAACCACCAGGACCTTCGTATAGCCCTGCTCCCGGATCAGAGCCGGAAGTTTCTTCACCGAACCGGCACCTTCCAGCGTTTTCGGCATACCCCACGGAATCACGTACATGCCGATTTTAAATACGCCCTGGTACACTCTGCAAAATACTTTTCCCATATTTTCACCTCCCTGCCGGACATTTTTTCCGGCATAAGTTTGATCAGACTAAAAATGAATGGCTTCGATCGGGCAGACATCGCCGCAGATGCCGCAGCCGATGCAATCCTTTTTCCTGCCCTCCGCAAAGCGGGCGATGGTGTGAATATCCCCGTGGAATTTCGGCCCTTCGATCTCAAGACAGTCCTTCGGACAGTTTTCCACGCAGACAGAGCAGCCTGCACAGAGCACGGGATCAATGACCGGCTTTTTCCACTGATCCTTCGGTACCTTGACTGCCGTTTTCCCCCGGGCATCCAGCACAGCGCCCTTCGGACAGATTTTGCCGCATACGCCGCAATCCACGCACAGACCGGCATCCACCGCATGCTGTTCTTTCAACTGGCCGGAAATGGCGCCGGTCGGGCAGTTCTTTGCACACAGGGTGCAGCCGATGCAGCCTTCTGTTATCTGATATGACATGAAATCACCTCTCTCCATAAACCGCTGCATCTTCAGCCGCCGCCGGACGGCGTCAGGAAGACCAGCTCGTCTCCATCTTCCAGCTTTGACGAATACCTGGCGTTTTTCCCGTTGATCATGAACATGCAATTTTTGAACTCTTTCTCCGGGAATCCGGTGGCCTTGCTGAGAAGGCGGCAGGCATCCTTCACGGAGCTGCTGTAAACCTCCATGTGGGAGATTCCGCATTTCAGACGCAGCGCGCCGAAGAGCTTGATATTAACCATGCTGCTTCACCTCCTGCATACAGGCTCCTGCCGGCATCCGGCTGACCGCCAGATGATCCAGATTGAGCTTTTTCAGAGTTTTTTCTGTCGGGATTCCGTCTTTATCCCAGCCACGCCCGCGATAATACACGTCTTTCATCGACTCCAGAGGTACTTTCGTCTTTTCATCGCCTTCGATCTGCGGCACGTCGGTGAGACGTTTCGGCAGGCTGTCGTCCTTCCGGCTGATTCCCAGGCGGGTGTTGATGAGACGCTCCAGGGTGTAGCCCCGCTTGCCTGCCTTCAGGAAGGAACCGAAGGTTACCTTCATGCCGGTGGCGTATTTCAGTGCTTTGGACTGGTTGAAGATCACCGGCAGATGGAAGCAGACCACCTGCGGAAACATGGTAAGCAGCCGCAGCACAGGCCCCGCCACCGGAACGATGGCGTTAAATGCCTTCGTGTACCAGGCGTGAGGATGATGGATCAGCGGAGGCGGGAAGAAGGCATAGGTGGTGAACACGCACTGGCCGCAGGAGGAGACGCCCTCCATCAGATCCTGGAAGATGATGGTTGTATCCGGCTTGCCGTGGGGCGTCTGCTGGTTCACATTGAGTCCCAGTCCTTCCAGAATGACCATATAACCGCCGTTGAGGTGGCAGCCGCCTCGGTTGGAAATGGCGTAGCCCAGGCCCAGACCTACTGCACGGCGCGGTTCGTAGGCAGCCAGTTCCATGCCCTTGGAATGAATGGCGAATTCTTTGCCGCCGTATTTTTCCGACAGAGCGCGGGAGCCTTCTGCCAGCTCGTCACCGATGCCCCGGCGGTAAGCGGTGTCCTCCCATACCCGGGAAATATCGGCGGTGTCGCCGAAGACAAGGCCGTTGTCCCAGAGACCTTTTTCGTTTGCCTCCATGGCCCATGCCAGGGTATTGGCCGCCGTGATGGTGTCCATGCCCAGTTCATCCAGCTCATAGTTCCAGCGCAGGATCAGTTCCATGCTGTCGTTGAGAATGCCGCCGCCCAGCAGGCCCAGTGTCTCCAGCTCCGGTCCCTTCACGGCCTTGCCGTCTACCTGGACTGTCCGGGCACATTTGATCGGGCAGGTGAGGCAGCCCTTATTCACAATATTATGTTCCTCTGCCAGAGTTTCGCCGTTTACTTTTTCGAACCGGTCGAACTGGCCGTATGTATAGTTTTTCGTGGATAGCTGCCCCTTCATCTGCATGGAAGAAACCAGACCTGCCGTACCCAGCCGCGGAAGCTGGTCGCCGGTGAGAGGATGGCTCCTGAGATACTTAAACCAGGACCGGTTCAGCTGATCCATCTTTTCTTTGTTGTGGACCGGCACGGTATGGTTGCCGCTGACAGTGACCGCCTTCAGGTTTTTGCTGCCCATGACAGCACCAACGCCGCCCCGGCCTGCCAGCCGCTCGTTGCTGACGATGGATGCGTATTTCACCAGATTTTCGCCGGCGGGACCGATGACGATCTTACCGTTTTTTCTCTTTTTGCCGCAGGACTGTTCTGCCAGTGCCTCGTCCAGTGCCTCCTGCGTGTGTCCGGTTTTCATGCCCCAGAGGGACTGCCCGTCATGGAAGGTAAACTGGTCATTGTGGATTTCCAGCCAGATTGGTTTCTCACTGCGTCCATGGATCACCAGGGCATCGTAGCCGGCTTTTTTCAGATAGTAGCCGAAATTGCCTCCGCAGTTGGAAGAGGTCAGTATCCCGGTCAGGGGTGAAATGGCTGATACGTTGAACCGGCTGGAGCTGGGTGCACCGGTGCCGGTGAACGGGCCGGTGGAGATGACCAGAAGATTGGTTTCATCAAGGGGTCCGCGAATTTCTGTCAGATGGTCGCCGATAATCTTGGCTGCCATGGTCTTGCCCCCCAGAAACAGCCTGCGCTCTTCATCGGACCATGGATACTCGCGGATGGTGCCGGTGGTCAGATCGATATCAGCCACCTTGCCCATGTAGCCTCCGTAATTGGTAGCCATAGTATTCCGCTCCTTTCCCTGAATGCCGGCGAAAACAGATGTGGTCGCGGCACTCGGTGATATTTGTTACTATTGTATCATTTTTGTCTTCCTCTCACCACAGAAAAACAGACAAAAACTTGTGCGTGACCAAATTATCACATGTGTGCAGCACATCTGTTCTGCTGAAGATTGCAAAAATAAAAAACACACCGAAAACCGAAGCCCCGGCGCGCAGCCGAAAGACCCGGGTGGGCGTGTTTTGAGAAGTGGGTCAGGGCTCTGAAAAACGGACACCCCGACTATGCAGCCAGCTTTCCTGCATCCCTGAGCTGATCCAGTTTCCGGTTCCTGTAATAGAGGCAGGTATCCACTGAAACCATAAACAGGTTCAGAAAGTACAGTGCCAGAACATAATTGATATTTCCGCCGGCAAATTTGCTGCAGATGCCGCAGATATAGCCGATGATGATGGCATACTGAAACATGACGCTTTTTCCTTTTGCAGTTTTCGAACGGATGGACTTGGCCAGGTTCATAGGCCAGGAGCAGCCGAAGCAGATGAGCATAAGTGTTTCGAATAATTCCGCCATGATGTGTTCGCTCCTTTTTTCTTTGAATTTCTTCTAAAAGTATAGCACAGTCATGGCGAAAAGCAAGTCCGAAAAACGGAATAATAAAGAGTGCCCCGGCCGCATACATTACAACGATATCATAAAATGATACGAGAAGATCGAGGAGAAAGTGAGGGAAGAAACATGCCTGAATTTGAAGACCTGCTGGTCAATGGATATGCTTACCCGTCCATCAGCCCGGACACCCTGGCCTGGTGGCTGCCGCGGCTTACCTGGGTGTCATCCTTCAGCTACGGTTTTACGGAAAACGGGGAACTGATCAATCTGGAAGACGAAAATATCATTTCCCAGGCGGCTGCATCGGGGGTGGGCACGCTGATGGTACTGACGCCGCTGGATGCGTCCGGCGCGTTCAACGACCAGATTGCCATAGCTGTGTTTAATAACCCGGCGGCCATTGACAATCTCATTGAGAATATTTTACAAAATATACTCGACAAGGGGATGGCTGGAATCGATTTTGATTTCGAGTATCTGGCAGCGGATTACGCCGATGATTATGTGGAGCTGGTGGCAAGGACCCGGGCACGTCTGGCTCCCCTGGGGCTGACGGTGACGGTGGCTCTGGCGCCGAAGGTGAGGGCGGATCAGCCGGGGCTTTTATATCAGGGCCATGACTATGCCGGCATGGGGCGGGCGGCGGATTACTGCCTGATCATGACGTATGAATGGGGATATACCTATGGAGAGCCCATGCCTGTATCGCCGATTATCAATGTACGCAGAGTGTTGGAATATGCCGTCAGCGAGATCCCGCCAGAGAAAATTCTCATGGGCCTGAACAACTATGGCTATGACTGGACCCTCCCCTTCGTGCCCGGGGAGTCCAAGGCGGAGAAGCTGACCAACTATCAGGCGGAAGCCAGGGCAGCTTACTACGGCGTACCGATTCAGTGGGATGAAGAGGCCATGGCGCCGTTCTTTACCTATACGGATCCGGCGGGACGGCAGCATATTGTATGGTTCGAAAACGAAGAAAGCTGGCGGGCGAGGCTGGGGCTGGTGCAGGAGCTGGGGCTGGCCGGCGTGGGGATCTGGAATATCATGAATGTGTTTTATGGCGGGATCTGAGGAAAGAGGCGGCCGAAGATGCTGACTGCCTCTTGACTTTGGCGGAGCTTTCTGCTAAGATATTTTCGTTCATCGGAGGATAAACACACTGAGGATGTGGTTATGCCGGATAAGATGGCAGGCTGAGATGCCTGCTGTTTTATCCGGCTTGTTTGTTGTGATGAAAAATAGTAAAGGAAAAAAGCTGGGAGAAGAATATGAAGCAGGAAATACAATTTACAGAAGGGAAGATCTTTCAGCCGCTGTTTCGGTTCGCACTGCCTGTGCTGCTGGCCATGTGCCTGCAATCCATGTACGGCGCAGTGGATCTGCTTATTGTGGGACAGTTCGGTGTGGCGGCAGATGTCTCTGCGGTGGCAACGGGGAGCCAGATGATGCAGATGCTGACGATTCTCGTCACCGGGCTTGCGGCAGGCATTACGATACTGCTGGGACAGACGATCGGCAGCGGAAAGCGGGAGGAAGCAGGATACATCATCGGTACAGCCATCTGCTTTTTCCTTTTGCTGGCGTTGGCAATTACAGGGATCATGATATTTGCGACGGAACCATTCGCCACTGTCATGCGTGCGCCGAAGGAAGCCTTTGCATCTACCGTGCAGTATGTAAAAATCTGTTCCGGCGGTATGGTTTTCATTGCCGCATATAACGTTCTGGGGAGTATTTTTCGCGGGATCGGTGATTCCAGAACACCGCTGATGACTGTAATCTTTGCATGCGTTTTTAATATTGCAGGCGATCTGTTCTTTGTGGCTGTACTGGGAATGGCAGCGGAAGGGGCCGCGATTGCCACTGTACTGGCACAGGCGCTCAGCGTGATCCTTTGTTTCTTTATGATCCGAAAACGGGGATTTGCCATTCCGTTTTCACGGAAACATGTCCGTATTCACGGCAAGAACCTCGGAAGAATGCTGAAGATCAGCTTTCCGATTGCCCTGCAGGATGGGCTGGTGAATATTTCCTTTCTAGCCATTGGAGCCATCGTTAACAGCCTGGGTGTGATCCCATCTGCCGGCGTCGGTGTTGCGGAAAGAATCTGCGGATTCATCATGCTGGTTCCGTCGGCTTTTTCCCAATCTCTCTCTGCTTTTGTAGCACAGAATATCGGAGCAGGCAAACCGGTGCGGGCAAGACGGGCCATGGTCTGCGGCATGGGAATGTCGCTGGCTGCCGGCATAGTAATGGCATGGATGTCATTCTTTCACGGAGATCTGCTTTCTGCCATTTTTGCCAGTCAGGAGGAAGTCATTCTGGCTTCGGCTGATTACCTGAAGGCCTATGCCATCGACACGCTGATCGTGTCCTTCCTGTTCTGCTATATCGGATATTTCAACGGCTGCGGCAAAACGACGCTGGTCATGGTGCAGGGGATTATCGGTGCATTCGGCGTAAGGATTCCGGTATCCTGGTTCATGAGCCGCTTGCAGCCGGTTTCGCTGTTTCACATCGGTCTGGCTACGCCGTGTTCCACTGTCGTGCAGATCATCATCTGCACCGCATATTTCCTGTGGCTGCTGCGGCAGGAAAAATCGAAAACAGAGAATGGAGAAAAAGACAAAGTTCCACAAGGCTTGCCATGGTAAGTGACAGCTGACGGGGACCAGGCGGCGCCCTGCATGTTCACCGCAGGTACAACGGATGTTACCTTCATTTTCGCGCCTTTTTCCTCTCCTTTTCGTGTCCTTTTTCTTGACGCAAAAGGCGGGATATACTATAATATTACTGTAAAAATCAAAAGCTGCTGCGACTGACGGAATAATGTGGAGTACCACGAAGGAGCAGGAGTTATAAGTAGTCGACCGTCTGGGCAGTTCTATGTGATACAAGGGATAGAACTGTCCATTTTTATTTGAATGCACCCGCGGGGTGCAGAACAGAAACAGGAGGAGACAAGATGAAAAAAATCGGTATCATCATGGGAAGCGACAGCGATCTTCCGGTCGTAGAAAAAGCATTTGACATTCTGGATGAGTTCGAAGTACCGTTTGAAGTCCACGTACTGTCCGCACACCGGACACCGGACGCGGCGGCGGATTTTGCGAAGAACGCGAGAGACAACGGAATCGGTGTGATCATCGCGGCGGCAGGAAAGGCAGCCCATTTGGCAGGAGCCATGGCAGCCCACAGCACCCTTCCGGTCATCGGCATTCCGGTGAAGTCCTCCACGCTGGACGGACTGGACGCACTCCTTTCTACCGTACAGATGCCAAGCGGCATGCCGGTAGCCACCGTAGCCATTGACGGCGCAGCCAACGCAGGCCTGCTGGCCGTGCAGATTTTGGCGGTAGAGGACGAGGACCTGGCGGAGAAACTGGCAGCCTACAGAAAGAAAGCCACCGAAAAGGTGCTGGGAAAGAATGCGGCCATCGAAGAGAAGTACAATAAAGTTGCCGAAGTTTCCACGGCGGAAGACCTGGAAATGCCGGACGTTTACTAGACGAGAACGAAACGAACAGAAGAAAGAGAATAAAGAATAAGAAAGAGGAGACAAGAGACCAATGGAAAAAAGAGAACAGATGTATGAAGGAAAAGCCAAAAAAGTATTCGCAACCGATGATGCAAACTACTGCATCGTGTCCTATAAGGACGACGCCACCGCATTTAACGGCCTGAAGAAGGGTACCATCAGCGGCAAGGGCGTGGTCAACAACAAGATGAGCAACTACCTGATGCAGCTGCTGGAAAAAGAAGGCGTGCCGACCCACTATGTGGAAGAATTAAATGACCGTGAAACCGTCGTAAAGAAGGTTTCCATCGTGCCGCTGGAAGTGATCATCCGCAACGTGGCTGCAGGTTCCTTCTCCAAGCGTCTGGGCGTGGAAGAAGGTACTGCCCTGAAGACCACCATCCTGGAATTCTGCTACAAGAATGACGACCTGGGCGATCCGATGGTCAACGATTATCACATCCTGGCCATGGGCTATGCTTCCGAAGAAGATCTGAACACCATCAAGACCCTGACTTTCAAGATCAACGAATTCCTGAAAGACTTCTTCAAGAAGATCAACGTGGATCTGATCGACTTCAAGATCGAGTTCGGTAAGACCGCGGACGGACAGATTGTTCTGGCAGACGAGATCTCCCCGGACACCTGCCGTTTCTGGGATGCAACCACCCACGAAAAACTGGATAAAGACCGGTTTAGAAGAGACCTGGGCGGCGTGGAAGACGCATATCAGGAAATGATGAAGAGAATTTTCGGCTAACGGAATTACAATGCTGACGATTTTTGAATGCTGACGGAAAGAGAGACTAGAAAGAAATGGACAAACTGAGAGAAGAATGCGGTGTATTCGGTGTTTTTTCCCATAAGACAGAAGATCTGGCCCGCTCCTGCTATTACGGACTGTATGCACTGCAGCACCGGGGGCAGGAAAGCTGCGGTATCGTGGTCAACGATGACGGTGTGTTCCACGACTATAAAGACGTGGGGCTGGTAAACGATGTGTTTACGCCGGATGTGCTGAAAAGCCTGGGCACAGGGAACATTGCCGTCGGCCATGTTCGGTACGGAACCACCGGTGCGGGAGGCCGTCTCAACGCCCAGCCCATCGTGGTCAATCACGTGAAAGGCCGCATGGCGCTGGCCCATAACGGAAATCTGACCAACTCCTACGAGCTGCGGGAGGAACTGGAGATGAACGGCTCCATCTTCCATACCACCAGCGATACGGAGGTCATCTCCTACATCATTACCAAGGAGCGGATTTCCTCGCCGTCCATCGAAGAGGCGGTGAACCGGGCCATGAACCGGCTGAAGGGTGCATATTCTCTCGTGATCATGTCACCGTCCAAGCTGATCGCAGCCAGGGATGAACATGGATTTCGCCCGCTTTGCTACGGCAGGACGGGAAACGGAGACTATGTGGTGGCTTCCGAAAGCTGCGCGCTGGATTCGGTGGGTGCCACCTTTATCCGGGATATTGAGCCGGGCGAGATTCTGGTGTTCACCAGAAACGGCATCCGATCCATCCGGGACCACTGCGGCAAAGAGAAGCAGACCATGTGTGTCTTCGAGTATATCTACTTCGCCCGGCCGGATTCCGTCATCGATGGATACTCGGTGCATAATGCCCGTCTCCGTGCCGGAAAGTTCCTGGCACAGACCCATCCGGTGGAAGCCGATGTGGTCATCGGCGTACCGGACTCCGGACTGGACGCGGCCCTGGGATATGCCCAGGAATCCGGAATTCCGTACGGCATAGGCTTTATTAAAAACAAATATATCGGCAGAACCTTCATTTCTCCGGGACAGGCAAACCGGGAGGATAAAGTGAAGATCAAGCTGAATACCATCTCCGAAACGGTGAAGGGAAAACGGGTGGTGATGGTGGATGACTCCATCGTGCGGGGCACCACCTGCGGGCCGATCATTCGGCTGCTGCGGGAAGCCGGCGCGAAGGAAGTCCACATGCGGGTTTCCGCACCGCCGTTTACCGATCCGTGCTACTATGGTGTGGACATTGACTCGAAAGACAGACTGATCGCCAACCATCACACCATCGATGAAATCAGACAGATTATCGGCGCAGACAGCCTTGGATACCTGACATTGGAGGATGTGGTGCGGCTGACGGCAGATGACGATACAGACCGGTTCTGTACCGCCTGCTTCAGCGGAAAGTACCCGACCCAAGTGCCGACCAATATGAGAAAAAACAGATTTGAAGGAAAAATATCCGAACGATCCGAAAGAGAGGAAGAAAAAGAATGAAAAGTCAGAGTGAAAGCTATAAGGCAGCAGGTGTAGACATTACCGCCGGTTACAAGGCTGTGGAGCTGATGAAGGAACATATCGCCAGAACACTGACCGGCCACGAGCTGTCCGGTATCGGCGGTTTCGGCGGTCTGGTGGAACTGGACATGACCGGCATCACCAAGCCGGTACTGGTCAGCGGCACCGACGGCGTAGGCACCAAGCTGAAGATCGCCTTCCTGATGGACAAGCATGATACGGTGGGTATCGACTGCGTGGCCATGTGCGTCAACGATATCATCTGCTGCGGTGCGAAACCGCTTCTGTTCCTGGATTACATCGCCTGCGGCAAGAACTATCCGGAAAAGATCGCACAGCTGGTGGCCGGCGTGGCAGAAGGCTGCGTCCAGTCCGGCGCATCCCTGACCGGCGGTGAAACCGCAGAAATGCCGGGCTTCTATCCGGAAGACGAATATGATCTGGCCGGCTTCGCAGTGGGCGTGGTCGACAAAGACAAGATCCTGGACAACACCAAGGTAAAAGAAGGCGACGTGATCATCGCCCTGCCGTCCAGCGGCGTGCACTCCAACGGCTTCTCTCTGGTGCGGAAAGTCTTCGACGTGGAAAACGCAGACCTGAAATCTCCGGTGGAAGCACTGGGCGGCAAGTCCCTGGGCGAAACCCTGCTGACACCGACCAAAATCTATGTGAAACCGGTTCTGGCACTGCTGGATGCCGTGGAAGTAAAGGCAATCTCCCACATCACCGGCGGCGGCTTCTATGAAAACATTCCAAGATCCCTGCCGAAGGGATACAGCGCCAAAATCAAAAAGGACGACGTAAAGGTGCTGCCGATCTTCAAACTGCTGGCGGAAACCGGCAATATTCCGGAGCGTGATATGTTCAACACCTACAACATGGGCGTGGGCATGTCCATCGTGGTCTCCGCAGAGGATGCAGAAAAGGCACTGGAAGTGCTGAAGGCAAACGGCGAAGATGCTTATGTCATGGGCGAAATCGTCAAGGGTGACGAAGGAGTCATCTTATGGTAGGCGGCGCAAAATCCACCGTCCCGACTTCTTCTCCGGCCGCCGCAGGCGGCCGTAAGACACGGATTGCTGTCCTGGTTTCCGGCGGCGGCACCAACCTGCAGGCACTGATTGATGCCCAGGGGAGCGTGATCACCGACGGTGAAATCGTACTTGTTATCGCCAATAACAGCAAGGCATACGCCCTGGAGCGGGCAGCCAAAGCCGGCATCGATTCTGCCGTGATTTTGAAAAAGGAGCTGGGCAGCCAGGAAGCCTTCGAGGCGGCCATCATCGGGAAGCTGGAAGAATACAATGTGGACTTCCTGATTCTGGCCGGATTCATGACCATCCTCAGCGAGGATTTCACCCGGAGATACGAAAAGCGGATCATCAATGTACATCCGTCCCTGATTCCGAAGTTCTGCGGGGAAGGGTTCTACGGGCTGAAGGTCCACGAGGCCGTGCTGGCAGCCGGGGAAACGGTGACCGGAGCCACGGTGCATTTTGTCAATGAGATTCCGGACGGAGGAGAGATCATCCTCCAGAAGGAAGTGGCGGTGCAGCCCGGTGATACGCCGGAGGTGCTGCAGAAACGGGTGATGGAGCAGGCAGAGTGGATCATCCTGCCTCGTGCAGCCCAGATGCTCAGCGAGAAGCTGAAGAAAGAGAGAGCGTAAATGAACGTATATGAAACCCCATCCTTTCAGAAGGTGGTTGAGAATAACAGCTATGTAGGCCGCGGCGTGCTGCTGGGAAAGACCCCGGACGGCAAGCAGGCAGTCACCGCCTATTTCATCATGGGCCGGTCCGAAAACAGCCGCAACCGGGTATTCCGGGAAGAGGGCGACGACATTACCATTTATCCGTTTGACGCATCCAAGGTGGAGGATCCTTCCCTGATCATCTACTCCCCGATCCGCATGTATGAAAACAAGCTGATCGTCACCAACGGAGACCAGACCGACACCATCTACGAAGGTCTGAAGGAAGGCAAGTGCTTCCGCCAGTCTCTGAAGACCAGAGAGTTCGAACCGGACGGTCCCAACTGGACACCGAGAATCAGTGGCATGATCACCTTCGGAGATGGTGACTTTATCTATGAAATGAGTATTTTGAAGAGCGGTGACGCAGAAGGCTCCTTCTGCAACCGGTTCACCTATGATTACGGCAGCAAGGCCGGGCTGGGCCACCTGATCCACACCTATATGGGTGACGGAAATCCGCTGCCGACCTTCCAGGGCGAGCCGGAACGGGTGGCGATTCCGCAGGACATCGACGCCTTCACCAAGGAAATCTGGGAAAGTCTCAATGGGGACAATAAGATTTCCCTCTATGTCCGCTATACGGATCTGGAAACAGGAAAGTATGAACGCAGGCTGATCAACAAGCACGAGTTATAAAAAACGGGAGAGATAGATAGAATGAAAGAATTTCAGTTAAAATACGGATGTAATCCGAACCAGAAGCCGGCGCGGATCTATATGGCAGATGACAGTGAGCTGCCCATCACCATTCTCAACGGTCGCCCGGGCTACATCAACTTCCTGGATGCTCTCAATTCCTGGCAGCTGGTGAAAGAAATCAAAGAAGCGCTGGATATGCCATGCGCCACATCCTTCAAGCATGTGAGCCCGACTTCCGCTGCCGTAGGTGTGAAGCTGCCGGAGAATCTGAAGAAAGCTTGCTTCGTGGACGATATCCAGGGTCTGGACGATTCTCCCCTGGCCTGTGCCTATGCCAGAGCCAGAGGAACCGATCGCATGAGCTCCTTCGGCGACTGGATCGCCCTGAGCGATGTCTGCGATGTGACGACGGCGCAGATCATCAAGCGGGAAGTCTCCGACGGCGTCATCGCACCGGGATACGAACCGGAAGCCCTGGAAATCCTGAAAGGCAAAAAGAAAGGCGCTTATAACATCGTGCAGATCGATCCTTCTTATGTTCCTGCCGAAGCGGAGCACAAGCAGGTTTTCGGCATCACCTTCGAGCAGGGCAGAAACAACTTCAAGATTGATGAAGCCCTTCTGGAAAATCTGGTGACAGAAAACAAGGAACTGCCGGACACCGCCAAGCGTGATCTGATCATCGCGCTGATCACTTTGAAATATACCCAGTCCAATTCCGTCTGCTTCGCCGTGGACGGACAGGCCATCGGTGTAGGGGCCGGACAGCAGTCCAGAATCCACTGCACCCGTCTGGCAGGCACCAAGGCGGACACCTGGCATCTGCGCCAGCATCCGAAGGTGCTGAACCTGCCGTTTAAGGAAGACATCGGCCGTCAGACCAGAGACAATGTGATCGACGGATATATCAATAAGAATGAAGAGGACGTCTGCGCCGACGGCATCTGGCAGCAGTATTTCACCCAGCAGCCGGCACCGCTGACTGCAGAGGAAGCAGCAGATTACCTGGCCGGCATCACCGGCGTAGCTCTGGGCAGCGATGCCTTCTTCCCGTTCAGCGACAACATCGAGCGGGCAAAGAAGAGCGGCGTCTCCTATATCGCAGAGCCGGGCGGCTCCATCCGGGACGACGTGGTCATCGACTGCTGCAATAAATACGGCATGGCAATGGCATTCACAGGAATGCGCTTATTCCATCATTAATATAGTTTGCCGCATATGCCGCAGAGGCTTCCATTCTGTTCTCCTCGTTTGTCCTCGGCACCAGAGGTGCCTGCGGGAATCACTCGTCAAACAGATGGAAGCCATCTGCGAATGCAGACAAACATACTATAGAGGAATAAGCACATTACAGTGATTATATTGTCGTACAGGACTTTTCTGGTTTGTACGGATATCCCGTGTTTGCGGAGTGATTCCGCAGGCGAAGCCGAGGACTAAACGAAGCAAGCATGGGTACAGGTGCAGAAGTGAAAAGGACTTAGATGAGAAAGGATTATAAAGATGAAACTGCTCGTAGTTGGTGGCGGCGGCAGAGAGCATGCCATCATCAAGAAACTGAAAGAAAATAAAAACGTAGAAGAGATTTTTGCTTTGCCTGGAAACGGCGGTATCGCAGCAGATGCGACCTGCGTGGACATCGGTGCCAAGGATATCGAAGGCATTGTCAGGTTTGCGAAGGAACAGAAGATCGACTTCGCCGTGGTGGCACCGGACGATCCGCTGGTGCTGGGTTGTGTGGATGCACTGCAGGAAGCCGGAATCCCGGCTTTTGGACCGAATAAGGCAGCAGCCATCATCGAAGGAAGCAAGGTTTTCTCCAAGAACCTGATGAAAAAATACGGTATCCCGACGGCACAGTACGAAGTGTTTACTGACGAAAAAGCGGCCCTGGAATATCTGGAAACCTGCCCGATTCCGACGGTGATCAAGGCCGACGGTCTGGCACTGGGTAAGGGCGTGATCATTGCAGAAACCAGAGACGAAGCGAAAGACGCCGTTGTTTCCATGATGGAAGAAAAGATCTTCGGTGAAAGCGGAAGCAACATCGTCATCGAGGAATTCCTCACCGGACCGGAAGTATCCGTTCTTTCCTTTACGGACGGAAACATCGTGGTGCCGATGGTTTCCTCCATGGACCACAAGCGTGCACTGGACGGCGATAAGGGACTGAACACCGGCGGCATGGGAACGGTGGCACCGAATCCGTACTATACGAAGGAAGTGGCAGATCGCTGCATGAAGGAAATCTTCCTGCCGACCATCGCAGCCATGAAACAGGAAGGCAGAGAATTCCGCGGCTGCCTGTATTTCGGCCTGATGATCACCGAAAACGGCCCGAAGGTCATCGAATACAACTGCCGCTTCGGCGATCCGGAAACCCAGGTGGTGCTGCCGCTTCTGGACAGCGATCTGCTGGACATCATGATGGCAACCGCCGATGGCAAGCTTACGGAAGACATGGTACAGTTTGCCGATGACAGCGCCTGCTGCGTGGTTATGGCATCGGAAGGCTATCCGAAGAGCTATGAAAAGGGCTTCCCGATTACCGTGGATGATGATTTCGAAGGCATTCTGTACATTGCCGGCGCCAAGAAGAAGGAAGACGGCACAGTGGTCACAAACGGAGGCCGCGTGCTGGGCGTGGTCAGCCGGAAGGCCGGCCTGCAGGAAGCGGTGGAAGAAGCCTACCGCCAGGTGGAAAAGGTTCATTTCGACAATGCATATTACAGAAAAGACATTGGTGCAAAAGCCCTTGCCGCAAAGGAGGCAAAATAGGAAATGGTATATAGAATATTCGTAGAAAAGAAACCGGGTCTGGACCATGAAGCGAAGAAGCTGCTGGGCGATATCCGCGGACTGCTGCAGATCGAGACTGTGACAGATGTGCGCCTGCTGAACCGCTACGACGTGGAAAACATCGAAAAAGACCTGTTTGATTACGCAGAACACACCGTATTCGCCGAACCGCAGCTGGACGTGGTGACGGAGGATTTTGCGGAGAAGAAAGACGGAGAAGAACCGGCGGCAGTCTTTGCCACCGAATACCTGCCGGGGCAGTTCGACCAGCGGGCCGACTCTGCCGCACAGTGCATTCAGATCATCTCTCAGAAAGAACGTCCGACCGTGCGAACCGCGAAGGTTTACGCCATCTATGGACAGGTCAGCGACGCACAGCTTGCGGAGATCAAGAAATACGTCATCAATCCGGTGGAATCCAGAGAAGCATCCCTGGAGAAGCCGGAATCTCTGGCCATGGAATATGAGATCCCGACGGAAGTTGCTGTCATGGACGGCTTCCTGGATCTGGATCGTCAGGGCCTGGCGGATTTCGTGGCACAGTATGGACTGGCCATGGATGTGGATGACGCTGCATTTTGTCAGGAATACTTCCGCGGTGAAAAGCGGAACCCAACCATTACAGAAATCCGCATGATCGATACCTACTGGTCCGATCACTGCCGCCACACCACTTTCTCCACTACCATCGATAAGGTGACCTTCGAGGATCCGACCCTGGAAAAGGCATGGCAGCGGTATCTGGATGCCAGAACGGAAATCGGCAGAACGAAACCGATCAACATGATGGATATCGGAACCATCGCAGCCAAGGTCTTGAAAAAGGAAGGCAAGCTGCCGAAGATCGACGAATCCGAAGAAATCAACGCCTGCACCGTGAAGATCAAGGTGGACGTGGAAGGCGAGGAGCAGGACTGGCTGCTGCTGTTTAAGAATGAAACCCATAACCATCCGACAGAAATCGAGCCGTTCGGCGGCGCTGCCACCTGCGTGGGCGGTGCCATCCGTGACCCGCTGTCAGGACGGTCTTATGTGTATGCCGCCATGCGTGTAACCGGCGCGGCAGATCCGCTGAAGCCGGTGAGCGAAACCATGGAAGGCAAGCTGCCGCAGAGAACTATCGTGACCACGGCTGCTGCAGGATATTCCTCCTACGGCAACCAGATCGGTCTGACCACCGGTATCGTGGATGAGCTGTACCACGACGGCTATGCGGCAAAGAGAATGGAAATCGGTGCGGTGGTTGGTGCGGCTCCGGCTGAAAACGTGCGTCGGGAACGGCCGGTACCAGGTGATGTGATTATCCTCCTGGGCGGAAAGACCGGTCGTGACGGCTGCGGCGGTGCAACCGGATCTTCCAAGTCTCACACTCTGGAATCTCTGGAATCCTGCGGTGCAGAGGTACAGAAGGGTAACGCCCCGGAAGAAAGAAAGCTGCAGAGACTGTTCCGCAACAAGGAAGCTTCTCTGCTGATCAAGCGCTGCAACGACTTCGGTGCAGGCGGTGTTTCCGTAGCCATCGGCGAACTGGCCGACGGTCTCCTCATCGACCTGAATAAGGTACCGAAGAAATATGAAGGTCTGGACGGCACCGAGCTGGCTATTTCCGAATCCCAGGAAAGAATGGCAGTGGTGGTTGCCGCAGAAGACGAAGAAAAGTTCATGGCTCTTGCAGCCGCAGAAAACCTGGAGGCAACCCGGGTTGCAGTGGTAACGGAAGAACCGCGTCTGGTACAGATGTGGAACGGTAAGGCCATCGTAGATATCTCCAGAGAATTCCTGGATTCCAACGGTGCAGAAAAGCACATCGAAGTGGAATGTGCTGCGCCGAAAGACTGGAAGAAGCCGGTCAATGGCGGATTCAAGGCACAATACGAGGCTCTGGCATCCGACCTGAACGTCTGCTCCAGAAGAGGACTGTCGGAGCGTTTTGACTCCACCATCGGCCACGGTACAGTGCTGATGCCGTTCGGCGGCAAGAAGCAGAAGACGCCGATTCAGGCCATGGTGCACAAGATTCCGGTGGAAGGCAAGTACACCACCACCTGCTCCCTCATGTCCTGGGGCTATAATCCGTATATCGCCGAAAAATCTCCGTACCACAGTGCATATCTGGCCGTGGTGGAATCCGTATCCAAGCTGGTGGCCACCGGTGCCAAGTTTGAGGATGTCTACCTGACCTTCCAGGAATATTTCGAAAAGCTGGGAAAAGACAGCAGCCGCTGGGGCAAGCCGGTATCGGCACTGCTGGGCGCTCTGAAGGCACAGCTGGGCCTGGGCATCGCAGCCATCGGCGGCAAGGACTCCATGTCCGGTACCTTCGAGCAGCTGACCGTACCGCCTACCCTGGTATCCTTCGCAGTAACCGATGAACACGTGGATCATATCATTTCACCGGAATTCAAGGAAGCGGGCCACAAGGTATATCTGCTGAAGCCAGAGCTGGATGAAGAGGATCTGCCGACGGCAGAATCCCTGATGAAGCGGTATGACCAGGTCTTCGCACTGACCTCCGCCGGCAAGGTGGTTTCCGCATGGACACCGGGATTCGGCGGCGTGGCAGAAGGCGTATTGAAGATGGCCATAGGAAACCAACTGGGCTTCCGGTATGAAGCAGGTATCTCTGACGAAGAAATCTTCGGCTACAATTACGGCGCATTCCTTCTGGAAGCAGCAGAGGGTGCAGAGATGCCGGCTGAGGCGATTTTGCTGGGCGTGGTGACGGCAGACTATGCCATCGCCCGGGGCGAAGAATGCCTGTGCATGAACGCACTGGAAAAAGCATACGAAGAAAAACTGGAACCGGTATTCACCTGCAACCTGGAAATGCCGGGCAAAGAAATCGAAACCTTCACATATACTTGTAAGGAAGGCGAACGCAAGGTAATTGCACCAGCCCTGAAGACGGCACGTCCGAAGGTTCTGATTCCTGCGTTCCCTGGCACCAACTGCGAATACGATACCGCCATGGTCATGGAAAAGGCCGGTGCGGAAGCGGAGATTTTCGTGGTGCGCAACCTGACCAGCGAAGCGGTAGCCCGGTCTGTGGAAGAGTTCGCTGCCAAACTGAAGACCGCACAGATGGTATTTATCCCTGGCGGTTTCTCCGGCGGTGACGAACCGGACGGTTCCGGAAAGTTCATTACTGCCTTCTTCCGCAACGAGATGATCAAGGAAGGCATCACCGATCTGCTGGAAAACAGAGACGGCCTCATGGCTGGTATCTGCAACGGTTTCCAGGCACTGATCAAGCTGGGTCTGGTGCCTTACGGCAAGATCATCGACACCGATGAAAACTGCCCGACCCTGACCTACAACACCATCGGACGCCATCAGTCCAAGCTGGTTCGCACCAGAATTGCTTCCAACAAGTCTCCATGGCTGGCAGCTACCGAGCCGGGTGAAATCTATACCGTAGCCATCTCCCACGGAGAGGGCCGGTTCCTGGCGAATGACGACGTGGTACAGCAGCTGGCGGCAAACGGACAGATTGCAACCCAGTACGTGGACTTCGAAGGCAAGCCGACGGATCAGATTCAGTTCAACCCGAACAACTCCGTCTGCGCCATCGAGGGCATTACCTCCCCGGACGGCCGGGTATTCGGTAAGATGGGTCACTCCGAGCGGATCGGATACGGCCTGTATAAGAATGTGATCGGTGAATTCGACATGAAGATGTTCGAATCCGCAGTGAAATACTTCAAGTAAGATTACGGGAGTCTTTTATGATAAAAATTGATTCTGAAAAATGCGTCGGGTGCCTTCAGTGCACCCGCGTATGTATCTGGACAATTCTCGAGGCAAGGGACGGTCAGCCGGTGGTGCTGGAGGATAAGGCAGCCGGCTGCGCCAAATGTATGCACTGCGGGATCGTCTGTCCGGAAGGAGCCATTACGTTTGGCGACAGTCCCATGATGATTTCCGAAGAAAAACCGGTGGTGTCTGACACCTTCGGGGAGGATCTGGAGAGCTTTCTTCTGACGCGCCGATCTTATCGGGATTTTCGGGATGAGCCGGTGGATCCGGCTGTAATCCGCCATGCGCTGGAAACGGCAGCCTGGGCACCCAGCGCCAAGAACCAGCACCCTGCCAGATATATCGTGGTTCAGGGCCGGGAGAAGCTGGACGCCATGATGGCCGACATTCTGGCATGGCTGAAGGAAACCGGACAGAGCCCGGAGGTAGTCTCCGAATATGCCCGGGGAAATAATATGGTGCTGGGAAAGGCTAATACCGTCATTCTGGCATACGCCAGAGATCGGGCCATCAACCCGGCAGTGGATACTGCCCTGGCACTGGACTATGCGGATCTGATGCTCCAGTCAAAGGGGCTGGGTACCTGCTGGGCCGGCTATCTGACCCGTTTTGCAAACATGATTCCTGCGCTGCAGGAATACTTCGGCATTCCGGAGAACCACAGCTTTTACGGCGGACTCCTGGTGGGCTGGCCGAAGGAAGACTATCTGTACATTCCGGAACGAGTGAAGCGAGCGGATATTACGATGAAATAGACTTCGCAAAATATGTGCGCCTGACTGCTTCGGTGGAAATGGGGGGAACGGATTTTGAGAGAAAATAAAGAAAATGGACTGTCTTTTCGAGAGATTTTGCTGCTGATCCTTATCGGCGCGGCAGCCTTCGTGGGGCTGTCCCATCTGGATATTGTGGGTACGAAGATTTGGGCTGTAGTCAGCCTGTTTATGCCGCTGATTGTGGGCGGCGTGATCGCGTTTATTCTGAACGTGCCTATGCACTTCTTCGAAAAGCAGTGTGACCGCCTCAGCAGCCGTAAGGGGCTTCATTTTCTGATGCGGTGCAAGGGGCCGGTCTGTCTGGTGGTGACCCTGGTACTGTTCATCATGGTAATCAGCTTCATCTCCGGTGTGATCTTTCCGAATCTGGCAGATTCCATACGGACTCTGGTGATGGGTGTCATGGAGGAATATCCGAAGTGGCTGGCTTACCTGAAGGCGCATCACATCGACACCTCGATGATCGAAAACGCCCTGAACCGGATCGATATCAAGTCTATTCTGGGCGAGTTGCAGAGCAATATGGGTACCATTCTGTCCACCGCGGGAACTGCCGCCGGCAGTGTGGTCAGCGTGCTGTCAAACATCGGTTTTGGCATGGTGTTCGCCATTTATATTCTGCTGAATAAGAAGAAGCTGGGGCAGCAGGCAAAGAAGCTGGCTTATGCTTATTTGAAAAAATCCTGGGCGGACGAAATCTGTGATATCGCAAGCCTGGCCTATAAAACCTTCAGCAGCTTCCTGTCCGGACAGTGTCTGGAAGCGGTGATCTTAGGCGCCATGTTCTGCGTGGTGCTTCTGGTAGGCGGATTCCCGTGTGCGATCACCATCGGCGTTATCATCGGCGCCATGGCGCTGATCCCGTTCGTTGGAGCATTCATCGGGCTGGTGTTCGGCATTCTGCTGATCCTGGTGGAAGCACCGACAAAGGTGCTGTGGTTTGTCATCATCTTCTTCGTGGTGCAGCAGATTGAAGGCAACCTGATCTATCCACGGGTCGTGGGCGGTTCGGTGGGCCTGCCGCCGATCTGGACCCTGCTGGCGGTAGTGGTGGGCGGCAGCGTGTCCGGTATCTTCGGCATCATCGTGTTCATTCCGCTGTTCTCTGTTCTGTATGCCCTGCTTCGCCGTAGCGTCTACAGTCGGCTTGCGCGGAAAAAGATCGAGATTTGAAGCGTGAGGTGCAGACTGGATTGGGAAAGCAACCCATTCTGCGGCTGCGGGATAATCGGGTTGACCCATAAAATGGTAGACACACAATAAAAAGGAACAAAAGCAACCTGTACACGGCAAGAAGCAGATCAGGTTGCTTTTTTGACGAGAAATCGCAGAATACCCGCGTCAGCCCGATGAAAAAAGGCAACCAGAAAATAAAAAAACACCGTGCAGGTTGACGATCTGCTGTGCGGCACCTGCATGGTACCTGCAGGTTAACCTGCCTGCCAGCGTCCTGACGAGCAGATGAGGTAAAATATCAAATTATTTATAAAAAAATGAAAAAAACGCTTGATTTTTGGAGACAAGGGTAGTATAATAAATCTTGCGTTCGGCAAAGAATGCAAATAAAAAATGAATATGCGGTCTTGGCGGAATTGGCAGACGCGCACGGTTCAGGTCCGTGTGGGAGACCATGGGGGTTCGAATCCCTTAGACCGCACCACAGAGTGTCCGAAAAGGACTGAAAACCCTGGAATTTCAACAATTTCGGGGTTTTTTCATGCAAAAAAATAAAGGCTTCTGCCTTCTGAGAGGTGAATTGATGATCGAAATGCACGTTTAAAGTTGTAAATGTATATTTTGAAAACTATAATGTTATATCATCTTCGTTTTCTGATAAAATGCTCGTAAAGATATGCATGCTAAAACCAGGATTGCATTTTTTCGTTTATCTTGTGGTTGTAAATGCACCCCGATTTGGTTTGAGATATTGTATATCCGTCTGGCAATATATTCGTTTAAACTTTTTTAGCAGGTCTGGTTCAGGCTAACTGCTTTAATAGAGTCTTCAAACCTCATTTTATACCAGCGATACGGACATGGTAAATTGGAAAATGCAGAATGCTGCATAGATACACAGCAGCAGGATGCCCTGGCCCCGGTAGAGCTTACCTTTGAACATGGCCGGTACGGTCAGAATCAGCATGACGGCCAGCATGACCGGGATCTCCAGCACCAGGGAGGCGTTATGGCCTGCGATGACAGAGCTTTCCGGCACCTTGAATGGTGCCAGAGAGGTGGAGACGCCGCTGACCAGAACCAGATTGAACAGGTTGGCGCCGATCACATTTCCGATGGACATGGAACCGTGTCCCTTCAGCAGGGAGGTCACAGCGGTGACCAGCTCCGGCAGGGAAGTGCCCAGGGCCACGAAGGTGAGGGCGATGACAGATTCCGGTACGCCCAGAGCCTGCGCGATCAGGATGCCGTTATCCACCAGCAGGTTAGCGCCGACCGCAATGAGGGCTGCACCGAGAACCAGCAGAAACAAATTTTTGCCTGTGGTACGGGTCTCTTCTGCAATTTCTTCTTCGTTGGTGATGGCGGTTCCGTCCGAAGCCAGCTCCGGGTGCTCCGGATCCCGGGTCATCTGCATGACCGTCAGGATCATGTAGATCAGGAAGATCCCCAGCAGGATGATACCGGTGACGCGGCTGAAGAATCCGTCGATATATGCGGTGTACATATAAAAGGCAGCAGAAACAAAAAAGAACATGACCGGCGTGCGGAGGGTATACCGCTGTACCGGCGCAGGTTTGATGGTGATGGACAGTGCTGCGATAAAAGCAGTATTACAGATGATGGAACCGATGGCATTGCCGTAGGCGATTTCTCCGTGACCGCCTAGCGCAGAAGTGGCGGATACCATGACCTCCGGCAGAGTCGTGCCGATGGAGACCACGGTAGCACCGATGAGAATCTCCGGAATATGGAAACGCTGGGCGATGCCGGTGGCACCGTCTACGAACCAGTCGCCGCCTTTAATCAGCAAAATGAGTCCAAGGATAAATAGCAGAACTGTGATTAACATGAATGAAACCTCCTGTAGTGATGTGTTTCTGCTTCTTTCAAACAGAAAGAAAAGGACACTGCGTTAGAAAACCTTCCTGACGCAGTGCCACTCTCTAAATCAGACCGCTAACCTATGAAATAGCGGCATCTTGATAATTCTGTTGGAGAATTAGCCGTAAATGACACTGTAAAATCATCAAGACGTTTGACGCCTGGATACCAAGACGCGGACATTGCCTTCTGAAATTCTTTAAAACATAAAGTCATTGTATAAGAGTCGGCCAGGGGACGCGGCTCAGGAAGCGGTCTTGATAAAGCATTGCGAACTGCGAGCTCGATGTTTTCAATCACCTTTTCAGGATGAAGATTCCATGTAGCGTTACCTATTCCGTTTTTTGTGGGAACAGTGATAATACCAGGGTATTCAGATGCAGCTGCACTGCAGATTCCCGCATCTCCCGAAAGTACCAGTGAAGGAACACCCAACTGGTCAGCTACTCCGGCATTTATCGTAAATTCAGATGCATATTCGCCGTTGATTTTAAACCAATTATATATATAGTCTTCACAAGTATGCTTTAAAGGACTTGTACTGCTCCATGCAGCAGAGTGATAGCCAATATAAATAATGCCGGAAAAAGAGTCATCTAATCCACCAAGCATGGAAAGAGGGGTACATGCCCAGCCTGAGATCAATTCAGCTTCCTTTGGAAGAAGAGTGTGATCTATATTCATTGCATCCTCATGCCCATCTTTTACGACGACATCATAACCGCAGGATAAGGCAGCTCTACAGGCGGCTGCCGTTTCTAAAGACATTTGTCTGCAGGCGGCTTCGTACCCTTTCCCGCCGTACCTTGTTGCTTCCCAGCTGGTAATTCCGCTGACACCCTCTATATCAGCACTTATAAATATTTTCATTAGAAATAAAAACCTCCCAGTATTTTTTTAGAATGGACCAAGATTAATGTACTGTGCAAGCAGTACCATAACATATCCTGCAATTAATTGGATTGTCATTGCTTTTGCAGCAAATTTAACCCAGATGTTATATTTCAATCCGCATAACTGACAAGGTACCAGTGCGCCTGCTGGCCATAAATAATCTGTGAATCCGTCGCCGAACTGATAAGTCAACACCATAACCTGCTGGTTGATTCCGAGAATTTTCCCCAATGGACTCATAATAGGCATCATCATTACAGCCTTTCCTGAGCCAGAGTCCACGAAGAAATTCAGGATGGTAACGAAAATGAAGAGCAGAAGAATCGTAAATGCAGGGCCCTTTCCTGTAAGCATCTGTCCCATATAATATACAAATGTATCGACAATTTCTCCCTTTTCAAGGACAATCATAATTGAACGTGCCATACCGATTACGAAACCTGCAGTCAAAACATTCGCAGAGCCGCGCATGATGCTTTCTGCAGCTGCACTTGGGCTAACACGAAAGATAACTGCCAAAATAATGGCGTAAATGATGTACAGACCGGCTACTTCACCAATTCCCCAGCCTTTCACGGCACAGCAATATCCCTGAATGATCAGAAATACGACATAAATCCCAAGCGCCAGACCGTGTTTGTGAGTCATTTTCACTTTATTTTTTATTCCTTCAATTTCTACATCACCTTTAAGCTGACGTTCATATTCATCAGCAATATAACTTTTTGAAGGATCCTTTGTAATTTTGCGGCAGTATAATAAAACACTAATTAATGCAAGTATGAAAAACACAGAGAAGCAGATAACCCTGTACCAAAGCCCGGAGAAAATAGGTAATCCCACAATCTTTTGTGAGATACCTGTTGTGTACATATTCAGCATGCCGCTTGCCCAACCGGCACAGGAAGCCATCATTATTGTTGCCATTGCAGCGACCCGGTCATAACCGATTGCAAGGATAACGGAGGTTGTAATCCCGTAGAATGGGTAAGAGGCCTCGCCAAAGCCCAAGATTCCCATTCCTGCAAAAGCAACGAAGAAAATCAGTATGACACCGAGCTTGAACGAACGTTTTTTTTCGGCGATCTCCATGATTTTTGTAAGACCGGCACCGAAGGTTCCGGTTTCTTCCAGGAAGTTCAGGACACCGCAGGTGATAAGCAAACCAGCAATGATGTCAGCACCTTCGACAAATCCCTGGTAAATTGCCTGGAAAAAATCCAGGAATCCGATTGGATCCTTTTCCTCTAGAAACGAGAACTGGTCGGGCTGTACGATTTCACGATCAGTTTGGGGATCGTAGATGCGCTCAAATGCACCGCTGGGTACGACGTATGTGAGGATTGCGACGACAAGCATGATAATCAGAAGCACAATCAACACATGAGGTAATTCAAATGTTTTTTTCTTTTCTTTCATTGTCTTGTTCCTTTCTATTTTTTGAATACTGGAAAGTGAGTGGAATGAATTGGAGAATCATTCTTGTTACTCGTTCCTGCGTAAATGAAGAGCAATTTCTGTGCCACTTGAGAAAGGAGAAAATACCAAGGGAAAATACCAGATCTGCACCACAAAAATATAATAAAATGAGATTAAATATTATTGAATCACATTGCATGAAACGAAAAAGTATACTATACTTAAGGCAAATAGATATAAGCTTTATAAGGAGAGAAAAGTGGATACAATTAAAAAAGTCGTGATTCTTTATAGAAGTCCTCAGGCTCTAAGCAATACAAAAGCGATTCAATTTATAAAAAACAATTTGGAAGAAGTATTTGGCAACTACATTATGTTTGAAAATTGCTTTCTTGCCGATCTCGACGCATATAAAAAGCTTCGGGCTGATGCCTTTCTGGCCATTGACGAAAGAGTATTTCAAAAAGCGAAAGAATACGTAAACGATTTTAATAAAGTAATAAAGATAAATCGAAGTATTGAACAGAATGTTTTAAAGACCATTTCTGATATTCCTGCCGGAACCAATGTCCTTATTGTGAATGATTCATACAGCACGGCCGTGGATACTGTGAATTGCTTTTATGAAATTGGAATAAGTCATATCAATATGATTCCTTTTGACAGAAAAGTGGATCATACAGGAATATATGATCATTTGTCACTTGCAATCACACCATCTGAAAAACATTTTGTTCCGAAACATATAAAAAAAATAATAGATATAGGATATCGTAAAGTCAGCTTTGATACGATGTTCAAGCTAATGAAATTGCTGGATTTAGATATCAGTGTTGTGAATCGGAATCTTTTTCGATACATACAGACGCTTGCAGAGCCAGATGCTGTATTTCATACAAATTACGTGTACGGATACCTGAAAAGTGAGATGCTGAGTAAAATTGCAAATTCCAGTAAAAATGGTATGCTTCTGATAGATAATGGAAGGCATATTGTTTATGCAAACGATAGGGCCGCAGAAATACTCAAAGCAGATTCTATAGATAATGTAAATCTGGAAGGATTGATAGAGACGGGAGCATTAAAAAAGCCAGGAGTAATGGATCAGCCGGTAACAATAAATGAAATAAACTACTATTACGACGAATATCCGATTAAGCTTATGGATGAAATTGTGGGTTACTATATTACGCTACAGGAAGAAAATGAACTTTTGCCGGCAAAAAGAATAAATCAGCAAAAAGGGCATGTGGCAAAACATTATTTTCAGAATATTATTCATATTTCGGAAGAAATGGATAAGGCAGTACATACCGCAGAGCAGATCGCCTTATCTGAACATACGGTACTTATATATGGAGAAAGCGGAACCGGAAAAGAGCTTTTTGCACAGTCTATTCATAATGGGTCATATAGAGAAAAGAAACCATTTGTTGCCGTGAACTGTGCTGCTTTACCTGAAAATCTGTTAGAAAGTGAACTTTTTGGTTATGAGCCTGGAGCGTTTACAGGGGCAAATTCAAAAGGTAAAACGGGCCTGTTTGAGCAAGCAAATCATGGCACGATTTTTTTGGATGAAATCGGAGATATCTCACTGAATTTACAGTCCAGGCTTTTACGAACAATCCAGGAAAAGCAGATCATGAGGATTGGAAGCGATCGTATTATTGATGTGGATGTACGGTTAATTGCTGCAACAAATAAAAATTTGGGGCTTGCAGTGAAAGAAGGAAACTTCAGAAGTGACCTGTTTTATCGTTTGAACGTTTTGCCGATTCGAATCCCTCCACTAAGAAAAAGAAAAGAGGATATTATTCCGTTGCTACGTCACTTCCTGAAAAGTGCATTTAAAAATCTGACACAAGAAGAGATTGAACTGCTAACTTCATATAAATGGCCTGGAAACGTGCGGGAAGTAGAAAATTTCTGTACGTATTATAAAACACTTTCCTCCTTCCCGGAATATATTTTCGAATGGGAACATAAGACTGAGCAACAGCTTTCTTCGACAAGCATTCAGCATAAAATTATGAAAATAATAAGCAAAAATACAGAAATATCACATGGAATTGGACGATCTTCGCTAGCTCAACAATTGAAAAACAGTGGTTTTCATCTTAGCGATGGAACACTGCGGGCAATGCTGGAACAGCTTCAGAATGAAGGACTTGTTGAAATCGGAAAAGGCAGATATGGTACTAGAATAACAGAGAAAGGAACCCAGGCACTTATTTCAGAGAGTGAAGAATGAAATCTAGGCGGTAAAAAACACAGATATTAAAATAACCAGAAAAAAGTGAAAAGAAATCTTCTTGTGAGAAAATCTGTACTTTCTCCCGGATTTGTGTTATAGTTGCCTGTAGGATAGTATTCGAAACGAAGCTGTACCTGAACATATGGAACATTTCTTTTATTGGAGTACTGCGGGCGGCATCCGGGAGAGCGGAGCGGCACTGGCAGGAAGATCCGCCCTTGTATCGTCACGGAAACTTGCAGGAGGTGATGAGTATGAGAGCAGGAATCATAGGAGCAGGAAAAGTCGGTTTTTCACTGGGAAAGTACCTGGTGGAGCACGGGATACCGGTGACAGGCTATTACAGCCGCAATCCGGCGTCTGCGAAAGAAGCATCGGACTTTACGGCAACCGGTTTTTTTGAGAACTTAGCAGATATTGTGAAAGACAGTGATACCCTTTTCATCACGGTGCCCGATGGGGCCATCGGTGATGTATGGGATGATATGGGCGATCTGACGGTAAAAGGAAAAAGCATATGTCATTGCAGCGGCTCGGTTTCTTCGGCCGTTTTTTTTGATGCCGAAGAAAGGGGAGCCTGTCGGTACTCGATCCATCCCCTTTACGCAGTCAGCGACAGATATATGTCCTGGAAGGACCTTGGAAAAGCCCATATCACCATAGAAGGAAGCCAGGCCCATCTGGAGGAGATGGCGGAGGTGTTCCGCAGTCTGGGTAACCGGGTGACCATCATGGAGAATTCGGAGAAAAAAGCCATCTATCATGCGGCGGCTGTCATGGTGAGCAATCAGATGGCGGCACTGGCAGAGCTGGGCGTACAGCTTCTGACCACCTGCGGCTTCACAAGGGAAGATGCGGAGACAGCGCTGGCACCGCTGATTACAGGAAATGCCCTGAAGATCGGTCAGGTAGGACCGGTGGAAGCGCTGACCGGACCCATCGAACGGGGCGATGCGGAAACCGTTCGAAAACATCTTGCGGCCATGGAAGACGAGAAGCTGACGGAGATGAGGGGCATATACGAGGGACTGTCCCGGGTACTGGTGGAAATGGCAGAAAAGAAACATCCGGAGCGAGACTATAGAAACGTGAAAGAAATACTGAAAGGAAACGAGGAACAGAAATGAAAAATACAGTGGCAACATTAAAACAGCAGAAATTAGATGGAGATAAGATCACCATGCTGACCGCATACGATTATTCCACCGCCAAGCTGATGGATCAGTGCGGCATCAACACCATTCTGGTGGGTGATTCCCTGGGTATGACCATGCTGGGCTATGAAGACACCCTGTCCGTGACTATGGAAGATATGATTCATCACACTGCCGCCGTGGCAAGAGGCGCGAAAAATGCCCTGGTCATCGGTGACATGCCGTTCATGTCCTATCAGACCTCCGTGTATGATGCGGTGGTCAACGCAGGCCGCCTGATCAAAGAAGGCCGCTGCCAGGCCGTCAAGCTGGAAGGCGGTGCAGCCGTCTGCCCGCAGATCCGTGCCATCACCGATGCCCAGATCCCGGTGGTAGCCCATATCGGTCTGACGCCGCAGTCCGTTAATGCGTTTGGAGGCTTCAAGGTACAGGGAAAGAGTGAAGAAGCGGCGAAACGGATTCTGGAGGAAGCGAAGGCAGTGGAAGAAGCAGGCGCCATTGCCGTGGTGCTGGAATGCGTTCCGGCGAAACTGGCGGCCCTGATTACCAAATCCATTTCCATCCCGACCATTGGTATCGGCGCGGGCCCGGATTGTGACGGACAGGTTCTGGTCTATCAGGACATGCTGGCAGTGTTCAGCGATTTCAAGCCGAAATTCGTAAAGCATTTCGCCGACGTGGGAACTGCCATGCGGGAAGGCTTCCAGGCATATATCCAGGAGGTAAAAGACGGCACCTTCCCTGCACCGGAGCACACTTTCGCCATTTCCGACGAAGTCATCAGCAAGCTTTACTAAAAACTCGCGGGGCGGACGGACTGCCCCGCATTTTTGCCGGGAAAGGACGAAAAAATACATAAGAATAATGATTGAGATACCTGCCGAAATACGATATAATGATTCTAACTCGAAAAAACGAGCCCAGAAGTACAGAAAACACAGGAGAATACTCAATGGACAGAGAAAAAATAGAAACAGGCGTACGTCTGATTCTGGAGGGGATCGGAGAGGATCCGAAGCGGGAGGGTCTGCTGGAGACGCCGGAGCGCATCGCCAGAATGTATGAGGAACTGGCCGGCGGCTACACCGACGATCCGGGAAAGCATCTGGAAAAGCGATTTCACGTGGAGAATAACGATATGGTACTGGAGAAGGACATTCCCTTCTATTCCTTCTGCGAGCACCATATGCTGCCTTTCTATGGGAAAGCCGCTGTGGCGTACATCCCCGACGGTCAGGTGGTGGGCCTGAGCAAAATCGCCCGCACCGTGGAAGTCTTCGCCAAACGCCTGCAGCTGCAGGAACGGCTGACGGCGCAGGTTGCCGATGCCTTCATGAAAGAGCTTTCACCCCAGGGCGTCATGGTTCTGGTGGAAGCAGAGCATATGTGCATGACCATGCGGGGCGTGAAAAAGCCGGGAACGAAAACTGTCACGGTGGTGACCCGGGGCGTGTTTGACGGCAATGAGGCCCTGCAGAACCAGTTCTACCGTATGCTGGAGATACGGGTATGAATCGCCTTGACAAAATCTGCAGTCACCCCCTCTGGCAGAAATGCCTGGGGGAAATCGGCAGGCTGGAGGAGAATAGGATTTTCTGCGGGCATGATGTGCAGCATTTTCTGGACGTGGCCCGAATCGCATATATCGAAAACCTGGAGCAGGGAAGCGGGATAACGAAAGAGATGATTTACGCGGCAGCGCTGCTGCATGATATCGGCAGACATCTGCAGTATACCGAAGGAATCTCTCATGAAGAGGCCAGCGCCCGGCTGTCTGAGACCATCCTCACAGACTGCGGCTTCACCGGGAAGGAAGCAGAAGAAATCCTGCAGGCGATCCGCCTGCACAGAAATCCCGGGACCGCCGAAAAAACCGGCCTGGCCGGGCTGCTGTACCGGGCAGATAAAAAAAGCCGGGCGTGCGGATTTTGCGAAGCGAGGGAACAGTGCAACTGGCCGGAAGAAAAAAAGAACCTGAATTTGACGATATAGACGGGTATGGAGGAAAACAGCATGAAAATTGGAAATAGGCAGTTTGATGTGAAGCGCGACTGCTACATTATGGGCATTCTGAACGTGACGCCGGATTCCTTTTCGGACGGCGGCAAATGGAACGATCTGCAGCGGGCGCAGCAGCATGTGGCGGATATGATCAGCGAGGGGGCTGCCATCATCGATGTGGGCGGGGAGTCCACCCGGCCGGGCCATGTGCAGATTTCCACGGAGGAGGAGATCGGACGGGTTGTGCCTGTGATTGAGATGATCAAGAAGAATTTCGACATTCCGGTGTCCATCGACAGCTATAAGAGTCCGGTGGTGGAGGCGGCGCTGCAGGCGGGGGCCGACATGGTCAACGACATCTGGGGGCTGAAATATGACCGGAGGGTGGCGGATCTCATCGCGCAGTATGACGTGCCGTGCTGCCTGATGCACAATCGGGAAAAGGCGGAATACACGGATTTCATGGACGAGATGTGTCAGGATCTGATGGAGTCGGTGGAGATCGCCCGGGCTGCCGGGGTACGGGATGACCA
This sequence comes from Anaerovoracaceae bacterium, assembly GCA_051893555.1. GTDB lineage: Bacteria > Bacillota > Clostridia > Peptostreptococcales > Anaerovoracaceae > RGIG7179. The sequence goes on along the minus strand of JBJFHL010000007.1, from coordinate 57,309 downwards.
GATCATTCTGGATCCGGGCGTGGGCTTCGGCAAGGTTTATGAGCAAAATCTGATCGCCATACATCAGCTGGAACGTCTGAAGGCACTGGGATTCCCGGTTTTATTGGCGACTTCCAGAAAGTCTGTCATCGGACTGAGCCTGGATCTGCCGGCGGATCAGCGGGTGGAAGGCACGTTGGTGACCACGGTACTGGGGGTGCAGAAGGGTGCCGCTTTCGTGCGGGTGCATGATGTGAAGGAAAATCTGCGGGCAATCCGCATGACTCAGGCGATTTTAAGAGAGGAAAAGCCATGATTGACAGGAACAGCGGAGCATATCTGGATAAAATTCATATCAAAGGTCTGGAGGTTTTCGCCAATCACGGGGTGTTTCCGGAGGAGACCCGGTTGGGGCAGAAGTTTGTGCTGGATCTGACCATGTACCTGGATACCCGGAGCGCAGGTGTGGCGGATGACCTGGAGAGCTCGGTGAATTACGGTGAGGTTTCGGCCTTTATGACGGCTTACATGCAGGAGAAGCCTTATAAACTCATTGAGGCGGCGGCAGAGAATCTGGCGGAGGAGCTGCTGCTGCGGTATCCCCTTCTGGCGGGAGTGGAGCTGGAACTGAAGAAGCCATGGGCACCGGTGGGGCTGCCGCTGGAAACGGTTTCGGTGGAGATCCGTCGGTTCTGGCACCGGGCTTATCTGGGGCTGGGTTCCAATCTGGGAGATAAGAAGACGTATCTGGACGAGGCTGTGGCCGCCCTGGACAGGCTGCGGGGCTGCCGGATGGAGAAGGTGTCTTCCTATCTGGTGACAGAGCCTTACGGCGGTGTGGAGCAGGATGATTTCCTCAATGCCTGCCTCTGCCTGAAGACATTTTTGTCTCCTTCCGAGCTGTTGGAGCGGCTCCATGAAATCGAGGCTGCGGCTCACCGCGAGAGGATTGTCCGCTGGGGGCCGAGGACTTTGGATCTGGATATTCTCCTGTACGATGACCTGGTGATGGAGACAGAGGATCTGATCATTCCGCATGTGGAAATGCATCTCCGGGATTTCGTGCTGCGGCCTCTTTCAGAAATCGCACCGGGGAAACGCCATCCGGTTAACGGAAAGACAGTGACAGAGCTGCTGCAGGAGCTTAAGAAGTAAAATAAGAAAACACAGAACCGAAATGATTCTGTGTTTTTTATTGTTCGTTTTACTTTCGTTCCGGGCACCGGTCAGACGGGCCATAGGGATCAGATGATATAGTCGTTGGAGTACATCGCCTCCTGCTGATTCAGGATATCCTGCAGAGTAATGCCGTCCAGGTATTCGTTGATGACACGGTAAAGGCCCTGCCATACCGGGAGGGTGGCACAGCCGACGCTGCGGCTGCATTCGATGGGATCGTGCTCCAGGCAGGCGACAGGGGCCAGACTGCCCTCCGTCAGGCGCAGAATTTCGCCGATGGTGTATTTATCCGGCGACTTGGCCAGGCGATAGCCGCCCTGGAAGCCGCGGGTCGTGCGGAGCACGTCGGCTTTATTTAAGATCGGAACGATCTGTTCCAGATATTTTTTTGAGATATTCTGGCGTTCTGCGATATCCTTCAGTGCAACGAAGCCATCCTTCTGATGCTCTGCCAGATCCAGCATCATGCGCAGTGCATACCGTCCTTTTGTTGAAATTTTCATGGTGCTTCACCTCGTTTTTTCTGCAAGCATATTACATTGCTTTTATAACCCCATAATACCATATTTTTAGTAGGCTTTCAAGAGGCGGAATGAAAAAAACACATCCTTGACGCGGAAAGTAAATCGTGATATATTAAAAACTACTATGTCGATATGCATTTAGTTAATTATAGGGAGGCACTTATGACAATTCAGCAGCTGCATTACGCCATTGTGATATCGGAAACCGGTTCCCTGAGCAAGGCAGCCGAGGTTCTGTATATTACCCAGCCCTCTTTGAGCGGATCCATGCAGGAACTGGAGAAGGAACTGGGAATTACGATTTTTCACCGCAGCGAAAGAGGGGTCACTCTGACCAATGACGGAGCAGAATTCATTACCTATGCCCGCCAGGTCTATCAGCAGTACGAGACACTGATGGAGAAATACAGCAGCGGCGGAAAACTGAAAAAGAAATTCGGCGTGTCTATGCAGCACTATTCCTTCGCAGTGAAAAGCTTCGTGGAAATGGCGCAGAAATTCAATACTGCGGAGTATGAATTCGCGGTGCGGGAGACCACGACGAGAGAGGTGATTGAGGATGTCAGCACGTTTCGGAGCGAGATCGGGATCTTGTATTTGAGTGATTTCAACCGGAAGGTGCTTATGAAAATATTCCGGGAAAAAGGACTGGAATTTCACAGGCTGGTGGAGTGCGATGTATTTGTATATCTTTGGAAGGGACATCCGCTGGCCGGATCCTCCCGGATCCGAAGAGAGGAACTCAGTGAATATCCGTGCCTGTCCTTTGAGCAGGGTGGAAACGGGTCGTTCTATTTCGCTGAGGAGATATTCAGCAACAGCGAGTATCCGCGAACCGTAAAGGTGGATGACAGAGCAACGATGCTGAATCTGATGAAAGGACTGGGCGGCTATACGCTGTGCTCCGGTATCCTGTGCGAGGAACTGAACGGCAGCGATTACGCGGCGATTCCTTTCGAGCCGGAAGAAGAAGGAGACGGAAAGATGGAAATCGGATATATCGTGAAAAAAAATCAGATACTCAGCAGCCTTGCCTCCCTGTATATCGAAGAAATGAAAGAGTATCTGGGGAAGGTATAGATACAACCAATAACTTACTATACCTATATACTATTAGACAAATGGACGGGAAGCGAGTATACTACGAAGTATCTCATAAGAGAAAGAAACAATTTCGGTATACGAGGAGGAAAAGAAAATGGAACATTTAAAAAAGGTAACGGCACTGGTGCTTATACTGATATTTACTGCAGTTATGCTGACTGGATGCGGAGGAGATGCTGCAGAGAGTGAGGAAGTCAGTCAGCTGGAAGCCATCCAGTCAAATGGAAAAATTGTAATCGGTGTGGAAGGAACGTATCCACCATTTACATATCATGGGGATGATGATACTCTGACCGGCTTCGATATTGAACTTGCCAGTGCCATTGCGGAAAAGCTGGGCGTGGAAGCGGAATTCGTAGAATCAGAATGGGATTCTCTGCTGGCAGGCGTGGACAGCGGTCGGCTTGACACCGTGATAAATAATGTAACGATTACAGAGGAAAGACAGGAAAAATATGACTTCAGTGATCCGTACCTGTATATTTACCGTGAGGTTATCGTAAAAAAAGAAAACACAGAAATTCAAAGTCTGGATGACTTCAAGGGAAAGAAAGTTGCCAACAATGCTACAGGTGACTATAATGCTACAATTGAGGAATTAGGTGCAGAGATCGTTCCTATCAATACAGCTGAGGAAGCCATCAATCTTGTGGAATCAGGAAGAGCAGATCTTTCCGTATTTGCCAGTGTATCCTTCGCGGAATATGTGAAGCAGCACCCGGAAACCCAGGTTGAGGTAGCATTTCTTGTGCCGGAAGAAGCATCTCTGACCGCGATTCCGGTAAAAAAGGGAGAGGAAGAACTGCTGAACGCAATCAATTCTGCTCTCGGGGAACTGCGCAATGACGGTACATTAAAAGAACTTTCGGAAAAGTATTTTGGTGACGATCTGACACAGGAAGAGTAAACACCATGAGTGAACGAGTCATAGAAATTCTGCTTTCTGCGTTTCCTAGAATCCTGACTTCCTGCATTAAGGTTACAATTCCGCTGACGCTGATATCCTTTATCCTGGGTCTGCTGCTGGCATTGTTTCTGGCGCTGGCCCAGGTTGCGGATGTGAAGGGTCTGAAGCAGTTCGCCAGAATATATATCTGGTTTTTCAGAGGAACTCCACTGCTTGTGCAGCTCTTTATCATTTTTTTCGGTTTGCCGTCCATCGGAATCATGCTGGACGCATTTCCATCTGCGGTAATTGCCTTTTCCCTGAATCTGGCGGCATACAACGCAGAAGTGATACGGTCGGCCATACTGGCAGTACCGGAAGGGCAAATTGAAGCAGCCTATATGGTGGGGTTGAACTACAGGCAGTTGATGATGCGGATCGTTCTGCCGCAGGCGGCAAGAATCGCATTCCCGCCACTGTTCAATTCATTGATCGGGCTGACCAAGGATACGTCTCTGGCATCGGGTATCACAGTGATTGAAATGTTTTCTGTAGCACAGCAGGTGGCTGCGCGTTATTATGAACCATTTGCCTTGTATTGCGAGGCTGCTGTGATTTATCTGGGACTCTGTACTCTGCTGACATTCCTGCAGAGTTATGCCGAAAAGAAACTTGTATGGAAGAAAGAGGAGAAAACAGAAAATGGAAAGAATATCGAAAATAGATCTGAATACAGCGTCTGAAGATGCGAAAAAGGCGGCAGAAGAACATGTTGCACAGGGGTATCGAATCACAAATCAGAAACTGACACTTCTGCATAATGTGACAGCGTTTCAAGCTCTGGAGGTTCAGTCCTACGCGGTAGATCGGGAACTGGCGAGACTGGTCGGAAAGCGGGCCGCAGATTTCTTTGAGTACGCAATATCACTGGAAAATGACTGTCTGGTTTGCAGCACATATTTTGCCAAGCTGCTTCGTCAGAACGGAATCGAGGATTTCGAGCATTTCGATTTCACCGAAGAAGAGAAACTTCTGATTGAATACGGAAGGACCATCGCCCAAAATCCAAAGGGAGTATCGGACGATTTGTTTCAGCGACTGCAGGCGGTGTTCGATGAAGAAACACTGGTGGTTGCCACCACAATGGGCGTATTCATGATTGCAAATAATGCGTTTAATGACATTTTGCAGGTACAGCCAGAGTCATTGGACGAATAAGTCATTGGACGAGGAGTATATGGAATGCTGGAAGTAAAAAATCTGCATAAACGCTTTGGTGAGGCGGAGGTATTGAAGGGGATAGACTTTCAGGTCAGGGATGGAGAGGTTGTGGCAATTCTGGGAAGCAGCGGCTCCGGAAAAACAACGCTGCTTCGCTGCATCAGCTTCCTGGAAAAGGCGGATCAGGGGGAAATCCGCTTTGACGATTACTGCTGTGATATCACAAGAATCGGGAAAAAAGAGATTCGTCAGCTGCGAATGAAGATGGGCTTCGTATTTCAGGCTTACCATCTGTTCCGGAATAAGACGGCACTGCAGAATATCACGGAAGGGCTGACGGTGGCTCGACATATTCCTGCAGAGGAAGCTCGAAAAAAAGCCGGATTGCTTCTGGAAAAAGTGGGAATGGGGGATAGAGCCGGATATTATCCGGATCAGCTTTCAGGCGGGCAGCAGCAGCGTGTAGCCATTGCCCGTGCTCTGGCTGCAGATCCGGAGGTGATTCTGTTCGACGAGCCTACATCTGCACTGGATCCGGAGCGGACCGGTGAAGTTCTGGATGTCATGAAACAGCTGGCCAGGGAAGGTGTTACCATGGTGGTGGTGACCCATGAGATGGGGTTTGCCAGAGGGGTGGCTGACCGTGTGGTGTACATGGAAGACGGGAAGATCGTAGAAGAAGGTCCGGCTGAGGAGTTCTTTGTCCGTCCGAAAGAGGAGAGCACTCGTCGTTTCCTTCGGAGAACGCTGCAGGAATGCGAATATGAAATATAAAGTGCGAAACATCACCACATGGAACGAATTTCCACTTACATAAAATCTCCAGTTTATGGTATACTGAATAATATCAGGGAAAGCGGCAGATGAGCCGGACAGCAGAGAAGGAGGCTGCAGATGTATCAGGTTGGAGATTGGATTTACTATGGAAATGTGGGTGCCTGTCAGGTAACGGAAATAAGGCAGATGAAAATACCAGGCATGGACAGGGAACACCTTTACTATACGCTGCAGCCTTTTGAGGACAGCTGCAGCATTTCCACTCCGGCAGATAGTGGGAAGATTTTTATGCGCCCTCTGATTTCGAAGGAGGAAGCAGAGGAACTGATTGCAGCAATCCCGAAAATCGATGTACAGGCCTATTACAATCCGGTATTGCGGCAGCTTTCGGAGCACTATGAAGCGGTGCTGGAGACCCATGACTGCCGGCAGCTGGTACGGCTCACCAAATCGATTTATTATAAGCGGCAGGAAGCCGCCGAATCGAAAAAGAAGCTGGGAGCCGTAGATGAGCGGTTTATGAAGAAGGCGGAAGATCTTCTGTATGGCGAACTGGCTGTAGCTCTGGGCATCCGAAAAAAGCAGGTACCGGACTATATTGCCTCGCAGCTGGAAATGCAGGAGGCGTAGCGATATACGACGACGAATAAAAAATGAGGAAACAGGCGGAGATGAAAGACTTATCTCCGCCTGTTGTTTGTGCGGCAAATATCCAGGATAAGGATGAAAAATCTGATCTTAAGAATCAGCGATGATATGTATTTACTGCAGATTCCAGCTGCGTGAGCGCCTGCTGCAGCGTGGCACGGGGACAGGCGATGTTAATCCGCTGAAAGCCTTTTCCATCGGGACCGAACATGGATCCGCTCTCCAGCCACAGATGTGCCTTGCGGATAATCAGATCTTCCAATTCATCGCATGTCAGGCCCAGCGTTCGAAAATCAAGCCAGACCAGATAGGTTCCCTCTGGTTCGACCAGCTTTACTTCCGGAATCCGAGTGCTCAGAAAATCCCGGAGAAAGGACAGGTTTTCCCAGAGATATACTTTCAGTGCGTTCAGCCAGTCTTCTCCGCTTTCATATGCAGTCTGACAGGCGACCAGGCCAAGCTGGTTCAGCTGGCTGTAACCAGCCGCAGCGACAGCTTTCCGGAATTTTCGGCGAAGATCTTTGTTGGAAATAAAGATGTTTGAGGTCTGTAACCCTGCGAGATTGAAGGATTTGCTTGGTGACGTGCATGTGACAGTGATGTCTGCATATTCGGGTGATAATCCGGCGAACACATGATGCTGAAAGCCGGGATAAACGAAATCACTGTGAATCTCATCGCTGACGACCAGAACGTGATACTTCAGGCAGAGATCGCCGATTTTGCGAAGCTCCGCTTCTGTCCAGACGCGGCCGACAGGATTGTGCGGGCTGCACAGGAGAAAAAGCCGGATGCCTCCGCCCCTGAATTTATTTTCCATATCCTCGAAATCCATTTCATAGTGTCCGTCAATCAGGCGGAGCGGACAGTTCACCAGAGTCCGGTCATTATCCAGAATCACTTCACTGAACGGGTAATAGACTGGCTGCTGAATCATGACGCCTTCACCCGGTCTGGTAAAGGCACGGATTGCTGCAGCCAGTGCAAAGATCACGCCTGGTGTTTTTACCAACCAGTCTTTCTGGATCTCCCAGTGGAAATGACGGAGCATCCAGGATCGTATGGCATCAAAATATGGGTCCAGTGCTTCACTATACCCGAATATGCCATGGTGCACGGCGGCTTCCAGTTTTTCAATAATTGGCGGTGCGGCAGGAAAATCCATATCCGCAACCCAGAGGGGCAGCACGTCCTTCGGTTTGCCTCTTTTTTCAGCAAAATCGTATTTCAGGCTGTTTGTGTTTTTTCGATCTGTAATGGTATCAAAGTCATATTTCATATTTTCCTCCAAGAATATTATTTCGTGATTGCCAGGATCAGCCCAGAGCCTGCTCCAAATCTGCAAGCAGGTCGTCGGCGTGTTCAATGCCGACAGAGAGTCGAAGGAATGTTTCTGTGATTCCCAGCGCTTTGCGAACTTCTTTCGGCACATCGCCGTGGGTTTGGAGCATTGGATACGTGATCAGAGATTCCACACCGCCCAGGCTCTCGGCATAGGAGATGAGCCGTATACGGGAAAGAACTGTGCGTGCGGTTTCCTCAGTATCAGTGCGGAAGGAAATCATACTGCCGAATCCACGGGCCTGCTTCTTCTGTAATTCGTGACCTGGGTGATCCGGAAGTCCCGCATAATACACCTGTTCCACTTTCGGATGTCGGGTCAGCCAGCGGGCGATGACTGCTGCGTTTTTCTGCTGCGCCTCCATGCGGACTGCAAGTGTTTTCAGGCTCCGCAGCATGAGGAAACTGTCAAAGGGAGACAAACAGGGACCGGCTGTCTTATAGAAAAACCGGAGTTTCTGTGCCAGGTCTTCCCGTGCAGTACAGACGAACCCCGCTAGGATATCGTTATGCCCGCCGAGAAATTTCGTACCGCTGTGGATCACCAGATCTGCTCCAAAGGCAATCGGATTCTGTAAATATGGAGATAAAAACGTGTTATCTACGATGAGAAGAAGGTGATAAGAATCCGCCAGAGCCCGCATTGCGGCAAGATTGGTTACCTGCATAGTAGGATTGCTTGGCGTTTCAATATACAGCGCCCGGGTTTGCGGCGTAACAGCTGCTTCCACCGCCCGGACATCTGCTGTATTGATATAGGAAAAGGTTAGATTGCGGGATTTGACTGCCTGCTGAAAAAGCCGTACAGAACCGCCGTAAAGATCTTCGGAACAAATCACATGGGAACCGGACTCCAGCAGCTCGAGACAGAGAGCGACGGCTGCCATGCCGGAAGAACAGGCAATGCTGTCGACGGCACCCTCCAGAGAAGAAATGACTGTTTCAAGTTCGCTCCGTGTCGGATTGCTTTCGCGGGTATAGTCGTAACCTGTAGAATGACCGACCCCGGGATGAACGAAGGTCGCGGTCTGATAGATTGGTGCAGATACTGCACCATACGGATGTTTGCCTTCTATATTGCTTTCACCGTGAATACATCGGGTTTCCAGTTGATAATTCATAAACTTGTCACTCCATTCTCATATTTCTGCGACAGTACACAGCAGTTTTTTCGAGTTAACTGAAGTATACCCCTGCATTCCCTGAATGTCTAATAGTATATAGGCGTAGTAAGCTATAGGACATTCCTATAGCTGCTCTATGCTTTTGCCATTCCTGTCGCTTGACTTTTCGTCTGACAGTCCGTATAATATTTATATTGTATATGAAATAAATAGGTTTAATATGATATATAGCGATAAGGAGAGTCATTTATGATAAAACGAATTTACGGCCCGGAATACGGGTTTCAGACCAGATCTGTACATACAGGAAACGATGTGGATGCAGAGACCGGAGCCATCCGGCGGCCCATTACCATGGCCAACAGCTACGCACTTCCCTATGATCCCTCCGATATGAACTGGTCCAGCGCCGGTGCCAATCTGTATACCCGAAATGGCGGAGCCAACCAGGGATATCTGCAGGAAAAGCTTGCGTCTCTGGAGGGCGGCGAAGACTGCATCGTGCTGGCTTCCGGCGTAGCGGCCCTGTCCGGCCTTTTCTTCGCTCTGCTGGAGCAGGGGGACCATGTGATTTTTTCCAGCGTCACATATATTGCAGCCTACCGTCTCCTGAACGAACTGCTGAACCACAAATTCGGCGTGGAAACCACCCTGGTGGACACCTCGAACCCTGCTAATGTGGAGGCAGCCATTCGACCGAACACGAAACTGATTCATATTGAAACCCCCGGGAATCCGACCCTGACCATTTCCGACATTTCTGCTATTGCGGAAATCGCTCACCGTCATGGTGCGCTTCTCAGCGTGGATAATACCTTTGCGTCACCCTATAATCAGCGACCTGTGGAACTTGGAGCGGATTTCGCCATCGAAAGTCTGACGAAATATATTAACGGCCACGGTGATGCCATGGGCGGCGCCATTATCGGAAAGAAGGAACATCTCGATCTGATCCGTGCACAGTCCCAGGTCAATCTGGGCGGCACAATCAGCCCCTTTAACGCATGGCTCATCATGCGGGGATCTGTTACCTTGCCGCTTCGGATGAAGCAGCACAATGAAAATGCAATGCAGGTTGCCCGCTGGCTGCAGTCCCGTCCGGAGGTCAGCTTTGTCGCTTATCCAGGGCTGGAAAGTCATCCGGGACATGATGTGGCTGCAAAGCAGATGCATCCCGGCTTCAGCGGTGTCCTTTCCTTTGGTTTGAAGGCGGATCACGACACCCATAACCGGTTCGTCAGTCACCTGAAGGTGATCACTTCTGCTGTTTCACTGGGGCATGATGAAAGCCTCATCGTCTTCCTGGGAGAAGAGGATGAGCGCCAGTATCTTTATCCGGAAGCGTTCCATAACGGCTTTTCCGCTTCAGTATCGGGCTGGAGGATGTGGAGGATATCATCGGGGATCTGCATCAGGCGTTGGAAAAAACATTTGGGAGGGTAAAAGAATGAATCAGACGATAACAGAAAAATATACATATTTACAGGATTATCTGAAATCTCTGGGCAGCATAGCTGTTGCCTTTTCCGGCGGCGTGGATTCCACATTTCTGCTTCGGGTGGCACATGATGTGCTCGGAGACAATGTGCTGGCGGTCACTGCCGCATCCTGTTCCTTCCCGGAGCGGGAGCTCCGTGAGGCGAAAAAATATTGTGAGGAAAACGGAATCCGGCATGTGATCTGCCAGTCAGAAGAGTTGGACATTGAAGGCTTCCGTCAAAATCCGATCAACCGCTGCTATTTGTGCAAGCACGAGCTTTTCGAAAAGATTGGGGAGATCGCCGCAGAGAATCATCTCGCCGCAATCGCTGAGGGTTCCAACATGGACGATAATGGAGACTACCGGCCGGGTCTGCAGGCGGTAAAGGAACTTGGTGTAAAAAGTCCCCTTCGACAGGCCGGACTGAATAAGGATGAGATCCGCCAGCTCTCCAGGATGCTGGGCCTGCCGACCTGGAACAAGCAGTCCTTTGCCTGCCTTTCTTCTCGCTTTGTTTACGGAGAAACCATCAGTGAAGAGAAACTGTTCATGGTTGACCGGGCAGAGCAGCTGCTGCTGGACCGGGATTTCCATCAGGTGCGGGTACGAATCCATGATAAGCTGGCCCGTATCGAAATTCTGCCGGAAGAATTCAGCAGACTTCTGGATGACAGCGTGCGGAATACAATTTATGAGACACTGAAATCCCTCGGCTTTACCTATGTTACATTGGATCTGGCGGGATATCGTACCGGCAGCATGAATGAGGTATTGTAACCAATGTTGAAATTGTATAAAGTAGTCTATTCAAAAGAACCGGCCATGAAACCCATCGAGGACATGTCCATCAGCTGCCGTGTACACTGCATCTGCCCGCCGGGAACCGCCAGAAAATGTACCCAGCGCCGTCAGGTACCCGGCAGCAACGCTTTCGTCCCATCTGTGGCAGGTCTGATCATTGCCGGTGAGGTCGTCAAAGATCTGGCACTTATATAACAGGATTACCTTCCGCCGCCGAAGCCGAAGCCGCCGAAACTGCCTCCGGACCGCGGTGGCCTCCGGTATAGCCGATCTGACCGCTGCAGGCGCAAGAAGCGTGAGAAGAACAGGTTAAGTTTCTGTCTCTGTTCGATGAATCTTGGTTTCTATCGTTCTTACGAAATTCTGAACAGATTTTTGCATGACAATTAATAATTTGGACACACTAATATTTGAAGATGGCATTTACATTTCTGCTTCAATTTGATACAATATTGAGCAGGAATGTAAATTTTTTGTGAGGAGGTGTGTGTCATGGATGATCAGATCTGGAAGAGAATTTATGAATTGACTGAGGGCAATAACGGGTTTGTCAGGACAGCGCAGGTTGAAGAACTGGGCATCAGCAGACCCATGCTGCGCAAGTATACCGATGCCGGTAAACTGGAGCAGGTACGCAAAGGATTGTATGTGCTCACGGATGGTATTCCGGATGAGTATGCATTGTTACAGGAGCAGTGCCGGGATGCTGTCTTTTCCTATGGCACAGCACTGTATTTGTGGGGACTCTCAGATCGAATACCGCATGTATATGACATTACGATTCCGAGGGGGAAAAATGTCACTATCCTGAAACGAAATAATCCTGACTTGCGGTGTCACTATTTGCCGAGAGAACTCTATGAGATCGGTATAACACAGACACGTTCGCCACAAGGGGCTGAAGTGAGGTTGTATGACAGGGAACGCTGTATTTGTGATTTGATTCGCAACAAAGAACAAATGGATATGCAACTATACACGCAGGCAATCAAGGATTATTTCAAGACAAAGCCCAACAATCGGAAACTTCTGAAATACGGAAAGCTGTTTGGAATAGAAGATAAAATCAGGATCTATATGGAGATATTATGATGAAAACACCAGAACAATTAAAAGGTACGATTCGCAGCATGGCAGCGAAGAGGAATCTTCGGGCGCAAGAAGTGCTGCAAATGTTTCTGTTTGAACGGATTTTGGAGCGCCTGGCGAACTCAAAATACAAAAAGAATTTCATTCTCAAGGGTGGACTGCTGATATCCTCAATGATCGGTATCAGTGAGCGAACTACGATGGATATGGATACTACCGTTCGGGGAATCCAGATGGAAGAAGATGATATTGTTCGGATTGTCGAGGAAATTCTTACGGTGGATGTTGAGGACGGTATTCTATTTGAATATGAGAGTATTGAACCCATCCGGGAAGAAGATGCTTACAATAACTTTCGAGTGCATTTGCGTGCAAAATATGGAAAAATCGACACTCCAATGAAGATAGATGTAACGACTGGCGATGTGATCACTCCGGCTGCAGTACAGTATAACTTTCCGATGCTGTTTGAGGAGAAAACAGTACCTGTTATGGCCTATACACTGGAGACGGTGTTGGCCGAAAAATACGAAACGATTATTCGACGGAATATCAGTACTACACGAGCGAGGGATTTTTACGATCTTCATACACTATATCGCAGTCGGAAATCAGAGGTTCGCATTGAAGTTTTCAGAACTGCAGTGTTACATACAGCGCAAAAGCGAGAATCCGTTGAAGATATCAAGGATTGGAAGGAGATTCTGAAGGATTTGCGCGAAGAGCCGCAGATGTATATACTGTGGGAAAACTATATTGCTGAAAACAGGTATATCGGAAACCTGGAGTTTCATGCAGTTCTCGACACATTGGAAGAGGTGGCAGAGGTGTTGAATTTCTGAACAGGCAAAGAGAGAAAGAGGGAATAAAGCCGATAACGGTCGCAGAGAACACTGGCTCACATCAGCCACAAGCACGGTCAACAGAGCCTTATAAAAAGACTGATACACAGTGTGATCCATTGCATATCAGTCTTCGAATGTTTGACGGCCTTACCTTCCGCGCCGGCCTGCGCCGCCGCCACGGCTGATTCCGCCGCCGCCGCGGCCCAGACCACCGCCTCCGAAACTGCCTCCGCCGCCGAAGCCTCCTCCGCCGAAGCCGCCACCGAAGCCTCCTCCGGACCGCGGTGGTTTCCGGTTGCTTCGATTCTGACTTGGACGAGGCGGGTTGGAAGGCGGAACGATGATCACTGGTCTGCGTGACCTGCGCCTGCCGGTCGGCATCGGACGCGGCGTTCCGAAACTGCCAGCCATCGGATCATCATATGGCTGCGGATTCCGACGCATTTCTTCGTAAGCCTGCCGCTGCCGGTTCCTGGTGGCCCGGGTAAAGATGTAAAGTGCCACCATCAGCACCACCAGGATCAGAAAGCACACCAGAAGCATACTGAAAAAGCCCATGCTGCCGGAGGATTCTTCCATTGCGCCAGCAGGTCCTTCGGAATAGCCGCCGGCCTGACCGCTGCCTGCGGTGCCCACACCGTAGATACTGCAGACTTCGCTGTATAACGCGTCGAAGACGGAGTGGACGCCGCTGTCATAGTCACCAACGGCAAAGTCCGGCTCCAGGTATTCCCACAGGATGTCATCGATGGTGCCGCTGGTCAGTTTGTTTTCCAGGCCTTTTCCCTGCATGCACCAGTAGTTTTCTTCCCCGATGGCAAGCAGGAGCAGAACCCCGTTGTTCTTGTCGTCATCACCGATATTCCAGTCGGCGAAAATCTTATAAGCATAATCTTCGATATCCAGACCGTCAAGGAAGTCCACTGCGACCACCACGATCTGACCGCCGCAGAGCTGTTCCAGCTCTGCGTTTTTCTGTACAATATAGTCTTCCGTATCGGGAGAAATCACGTCGGCTTCGTCCGTCACATAAAAGGAGGACGAAGGCGATACCACAGCGCCGAAGGCAGCTGCGGTCCCGAAAAACGAAAACGCCAGCACCAGCACTGCCGCCAGAAAGACAGACAGCGCCGGGCGGAAAGATTTTGAGAAATAATTCATCATCCGTAACCCCCTGCAGTCATTCGCCTTAAATCAGTAGAACAGCACCGCTTCGTGGACCGGTGTCAGCGCAGCCAGAAGATTTGCCGGGAAGCCGGACAAAGTCTGGTTATACGTCTGGGCGTACTGGTTGTACGGGTCATGACTGATCGTATCGTTGCGTGAGTTGAAGTCAGCATAAAGTCGCTGACGGTAGGTTTCGTCCTGACTGGACAGGTCTTCTGTTTCCAGCCGCTGATAAAGAGCGGTCATGGCTGTGTTCAGCGTCTGGTTTGCAGAAAGGCGGGCGGCGATATCTCTGTTCTTGCCTGTGGCTGTCAGGGCAGAGGAAGCGTCGGAAAGCGCCTTCACCTCCTGGCTGTCGCCCAGGTATTTCCGTGCGATGGTCACCATATTTCCTGCTGCAGCAGCCCGTTCGGACAGGTCGTTTTCGATGCAGATGCCGTCGCCGTCTTCCCCGACGAAGAAAACATCCTCCGCCTTGCTGTACAGGCTGCTGAGCCCTTTCCAGCCGCCGAGCCAGGTGCCTGCCGCAATGAGGACCACCATGAGCACGATGGAAATGGCTTTGTTTTCAAGAAGCTTCATTTAGGCCCGCACCTCCAGCAGCTTGTCTTTCAGATCGGTTTCGATCTTCATCAGTTCCACTTCGGCTGCCTTTCTCTTTTCCCGGCCGTCTTTCTGAATGTTCATCACTTCGTCGATGGTTTCGATCAGTTTCTGGTTGGTTTCCTTCAGGGTCTCGATATCTACGATGCCCCGTTCGGATTCCTTCGCCACGTTGATGGTGGTCTGCTTCAGGACTTCCGCGTTTTTACGCAGGAGCTCGTTGGTGGTTTCGGATACTGCCTGCTGTGCTTTGACGGCTTCTTCGCTGTTTGCCAGGCCCAGCGCCAGCACCATCTGGCTCTTCCACAGAGGGATGGTATTGATCAGGGTAGTCTGGATCTTTTCCACCATCAGGGTGTTGTTATTCTGGACCAGACGGATCTGCGGTGCCATCTGCAGAGATACCGTGCGGGTCAGATCCAGGTCGTGGAGTTTCTTTTCGAACCGGTTGCACATCTGCTCGAAATCGTTTGCCGCCTGGGCATCTTCTGTGGTACCGGTCTCCCTGGCTTTTGCCTGCATGGCAGGAAGGGTCACGTTATACGCTTCTTCCAGCTTCTTCTTTCCTGCTACGATGTACATGGAGAGCTGCTTGAAGTTGGCGGTGTTGGCCTTGAACAGTTCATCCAGCACGGCGATGTCGCGGGTCAGGGTCACCTGATGGCCTTCCAGAATGTCTACGACTTTTTCCACATTGACCTCCGCCTTGTCGTACTTGGCTTTCAGCTGGGCAATCGGGTCTGCCGCTTTGTGGAACAGGCCGAACAGACCGCCTTTTTTCTCTTCCAGGGCATTGAAGCCTTTCAGCTCGGTGACCAGACTGGCCAGGGAATCGCCTACAGAACCCAGATCCTTGGTCCGGACGCTTTCCAGTGCGCTGTCGGAAAAGTCCGCAATTTTCTGCTGTGCGTCGGCACCATACTGAAGAATGTGGGTGGAGTTGGTCAGGTCAATTTTCTGTACGAACTCGTCGACTATCTTTTTCTCTTCCGGTGTCAGCTCAATCTTATCTTCTATGTTGATTTCCTTCAGCGGAGCCGGGGCTTCGGCAACTGCTGCTGCACCTGCTCCGGCAGCTTCTGCCGCAGGCTCTCCGCCCAGGGTCAGGGTAGGAACTTCCATCTTTAATTCATCGCTCATTTTTGTTTTCCTCCTTTTACATATCCAGTCCGGAGAAGTCCATCTTGTTTTCGGACCCTTCGGTTTTTAACAGTTGTTCTAATACGGTAATATCTGCGGACACCTCCATGGCATCATCGCTGAACAGATCATCCAGCAGCTTTTTCAGCGCCTCATCCGCACCGGAAAGCCCCTCCCGGATCTGGGTCATGGCACCGGTGATGTTTGCTCCTTCGGAAACAGCAGAGGTCTGTGCCTCTAGCTGTATGTACTTTTCTGTCAGATCCGTGAGCATGGAACCATAATGATTGGCCAGCTTGCGGACCTTGTTCCTGTCCTTGGGATCCCGCTCCACTTCGTCGGCGATCAGGTCCAGGGTTTTCGCCAGGGACCGTACCGTTGCTGTGACGGACGGATCCTGCAGTCTTCCGGCCTGTGCGGTGAGCTGGTCTCTGCAGACGTCCAGCTTCTTTGCCAGTTCCTCGGCCCGGACTTTTACGGTCGGTGCCGGCGGCAGCTTGGCAATCTGTGCAGCACGCTTGCGGCTGAGCAAAATCAGCACAGCGGCGGCTGCGATGATGCAGGCAATCAGCGCCCAGATTTTATATACCGGCAGGATCAGTGCCAGAACAAACCATGCAGCACCGGCAGATAGGAAGGGCAGGCCTGCAGGCATTACTTTTTCTTTCGACATATAATAGCCTCCTGTGAAAGCCGCTGCCGTTCAGCAGGGCATACTTTTCTATATTTTACTATAATAAAGCAGACGGTGCAAGGGGAGAGTGGGGAATTCCACAGGGAAATCCTCTTGACTTTTATCATAATTATGATAAAATGCGAATTGACAGAAGGAGGATAAGTGAAATGAAAAAAATCAGACCAGTTTCAGATTTGAGAAATAAGTTCGCTGAAATATCGAAAGATGTACACGAACAGAACGAGCCTGTTTTCCTGACAAAGAACGGCTATGGGGATATGGTTGTCATGAGTATGGAGGCCTACGAAAATCTTCAGTTTGAAAGTGAGGTTTACCATAAGCTTGCGGCTGCAGAACGGGAAGCAGAATTGACAGATGTGAGATATAGCGAAGAAGATGTTCTGGAAGCGGTGGATGAATTGCTGGGAGAATTGCAGGAGAATGAAATATAGAATCAGGTATTTACCAATAGCACAGTGCGATATTCTTGAAATTGCAGAATACATTACAGAAAAGCTGTACAATCCAGAGGCCGCAAAACGTCAGGTCAATAAGATTGTGGAAGCAATCAGACTTGCGTCAGAAGCTCCGTATATGTATCCGCTGCATCATTCTGTCCAGCCTCTGAAACATGATTACAGAAAAATTCCGGTGAATCACTATCTGGTATTTTACTGGGTGGATGAGAGAAAAAAGACAATCACAGTTGCCCGCGTTATTTACGGGAAGCGTGATTATATGAAAAAAGAAATAAAGTTGTTTTAATTGAGAAGGACATCGCTCCTGACCGCGTAAAGCTGCCGGAACGATGCCCCTTTTTGCATTCATCTTATTCTACTTATTCTTTTTATTCTTCGGAATCATCTGCGGATCAGAGATCCCATGTACACCAGTTTTTGTTTCTGACAGGTGCAATCATACTGTTCTGTATTGCAGTGTATGCAAGAAGGTCCTTTGTAGTCTGAATTTCGTCCCCGTCCATATCATATTCCCAGTCTACGATGTTGCTTTTTAATCTGCCGCTGTATGTGACCCCGCTTTTGTCTATCACCGCGCATGCAAGCGCGGCATTTCGGACATTGGATTCTGCATCGCCGGTAAGCAGATTTTGCACCAAAGCTGCCTTGCCGTCTTTTACTGCAACTGCCAGCCCCCTGTCGATTCCGTATTTATATTTTACATAGGAATGCTCTTTTACAACCATCTCCGAGTCGAAGAACTCCTGATCCAGGCTGCTTGGAATCTTTCCACGGAAGAGAATTTCATATGGTCTGTTGTCGGCTTCTGGTCTGCTTAAAACCGAAATATATCCTTTATGATTTGTCACTGCAAGGCTTCCATCCTCACCCCAGGCGTATGTCATCCGATCGGATGCCGGGAATATTTCCATGGGACCCCTGGACGTCCAGGTGTCTGCATCCACCAGGTCGACGAAGTAAGTCCCGCCTTTTACGGAAAAAACGGCCAGATATCGGTGATCCTTCGATAAACTGAGTTCGACATATTCGGCCTCTTCGTCCAGCGGATAAACCATCGCAAGCTGATCCGTCAGTGGCTTCGGATCGGGAATCAGCCAGCTTCGGTTTCCTTTTCGAATGGCAGAGGAGGCAGAGGTTTCAATCGGCAGTTCATAGATTCCATATCCGTCTGCCAGGTGAGATACGTCGACCGGAACGCCTTTCGCCGTTCTTTGATTGACAATGAAAAGTATTCTGTTTTTCAGGTTATACGCGGAGGCTGTTTTTATAGCATGCGATTCATCCGATGCACCGGCATCATCATTTACTTCGCCTGCCTCATATGGCAGATTTCCGGTAAGATCCGGATGGAACCACTGCTTTCCATCCATGGTGTTCTCCTCCTGCAGTGCGAGAATGGGATCAAACACATAATAATCTTCGCCGTTATCCAATGATCTTTCAATCTCCGTCTGACAGCCCGGCGTGACTGCATCCGCAGAACTCTCGACCTTTGAAATTCTGTATTCCTGATATTCATTTTCGATGACAGGAATCCGCAGCAGTCCGTTTAACGCAACATACAGATTCACATCGTCATCATAAGCCGCACTGTTTTCTGCGGAAAGCTGATCCTGCATCGCATAGCGCTTTAATCCGGTCAGGGCGTTATCCGAATTGTAGATTTTATTTCCAAACTGGAACCGAAAACTCACAGGATAAAAATCCAGATAATCCTTTACTTTTATTTTTCCTGTTTCTGCCAAGCCTGTTTCCATGACACGTTCTTGCGCAGCCTGGTAAAAGGTTTGAATCGGTTGTTCCTGCAATTCCCCCAGGCCGTCATAGTGCAGCTGCGTCGTGTACGGTACTTCATTCCACCCGGTGAAGCGAATGTCATCATAGACCGAAGTGTCTGCGGTTTTATCCAGTTCGCCCCTGCGGAAGGAGGATATTGTCTGGTCTGCACTGTAGTCGAAAGAACTGATCCAGTGAAGGCTGTCCGCAGAATCTGCACGGAAGCTGACCATCAGTCCGTCTGCCTGATTCCGGCTTCCTGCCACGGTTTCTTCCGTCAGCACTGCGCCTCCAATCTGATGATGCAGGAACACCCAGCCATATAGAATGCATCCCACAGAGAAAACAGTGACCATAAAAAACAGAAGCGTTGCTCTCTTTTTCATCCATGGCACCTCCTCATTCTTTCATTTGATCGACTGCCTTTTGAATCCGGTCTGCCCGGTAATTGTATTTTTCTTTTACGATTTCAATTAAAGTCTTTCCGGAAGCTTCGATATCGCGGACAAGCAGATCATCGATAATCTGCCCTTTTCGAATGAGAATGGCACGATCAATATAGTCTGCAATTTCTTCGATAAGATGGGTTGAAATGATGACCGTCTCATTTTCATCTAAAACACGGACCAGAACCTCATAAAAGTCTTCTCTGTTGAATACATCATTGCCTGCGAAAGGTTCATCCATGAAGATGTAATCTGCCCCCTGACTGATGGCCAGCACTACCTCAAACTGGTTTTGCTGTCCCAGACTGAATTCACTGATTTTCTTTTTCGACGGCAGTTCGAAAAATTCCATTAATGCATCATACCTTTTTTCATTGAACTTGGGGAACTGCATCTTGTAAAACCACTTGTGATCCTCTGCCGTAATGGACGGAAAGAAGGAATGATCCCCGGTGGCGAAGGACAGTCTCGAAATATTGGTTGCATCGACTTTTTTTCCGTCCAGCGTGATTTCGCCTTCATGGGTCAGAAAGCCAAGAATGCATTTCATCAGGGTCGTCTTCCCGGCACCGTTGGCCCCGAAGAGACCGATAATCTGCCCCGGGGGAATCTGAAGGCTGCAATCGAAAAGGGCAACCTTATTCTTATATTGCTTTGATACATTTTTTAACGTAATCATTTTTTCCTCCTAAAACGGTAAAATGTGTGACAGGTAATCGGCCGGAAGCATGATGTCCGGTGTCATAACATACCAAAGGAAGTCAATCACCGTATTTGCTGCCATGATGATTGCAATGAGAAGCGCTTCGATGACAGGCACAATCCAGATGGTCTTAAGATACTCTTTTCGATCCGGCAGCCTTCGCATGACGAATATGCTTCGGGTTTCCTTGTTATAGTATGCATAATTCCAATAGGCCTGCAGAAAAAGAACCAGCAGGATTCCTGCCAGATATCCGTAGTATGCGTGGGCTTCCAGTTCATTGAAATACGGCATTTTCATGCCGGAATCGATGGTGATTCCTTTCATCCTGCTTTTCATTTCGTTCAACTGCAGGAGATATCTGCCATAGAAGAGCAAGTGTTCCGTAATTCCTGTGAAAATACATACCCCCAGGAGTGTATTGGCGCGCTCCAGGTTGCTTCCCAACGGCATGAACCTACGCCTCAGCCAGCCCGGATGCGGCAATTTCGCACTTTTTTTACTGCCATCCCCGGTGATTCTGCCATATCGCTGCAGTGAAGAGGCATCGGGGGATAACGCCTCCATCGCTGAAACACTTTGATTCACTTCGAGATAAACTGCATCATCAAAATCCATGCTGTCCAGGTCCATGATCCCGATGTATTTGTTTACCAGAAACGGATCTCCTTTGGGACGCTTTTCTCTGGAAATCACATCACCGACGGAGAAAACCGTACAGAGTCCGATGATCAGACTGATAATCAGAACATAGCTGCTTTCCGGGCTGAAAGCCCATACATAAAACATGGAAACGGCAGGCAGGATCACGCCGGCAGATTGCCTGCCATTGTGCCAGCCCAAATAGGACGATCTGGTACATGTCACGATGAGAGCCAGTGCAGCAATCAGATTAAAAGCAATAACAATGGGATGTGCAGCAGGAAGCAGCGCATGACCGATTTCTGTCCGCAGGATGCCCAGTGCCAGTTTCATATCAAGGCAGACAGCACCGGACAGCACCAGCCCCGCTTTTCCTATGGCGTATAAGGAGACAATCGCCGAACCCCAGAAGAGAAGAAGGACACTGCAATAGTAAAGGAAAACAGTGAAGCAGACGGAAAGCGGGGAAAGCCGCAGTCTTCGCAGCGTATATCCGGTGGTGGAATGGGTGGCTTTCATGTCCTTCTTATTCTTTAAGGAATTGGCCGCCAGAAACATACCAAGCAGCAGTACAGCAACAAACAGAAGGACCGGCCATATGCCGCCAAAAGCACGTTCCATCAGCAGATAAGGGCTTGCCATATATGGATCACCGATTTTTAATAAAAAAATCATCAGAAAACACAGAGGAATGACACCAGCGAGCAGCAGGACTTTTTTATAGCCCGCCCTGCTGTACAGGAAGATCAAAGAAAGATATTGATTCAATCCGAACACCCCCTCAATTTTTATGGTCCCATTTTACTATTTTCCTGAAAATGAAACAACCGACGGTGGAGAAAATTAGCGGAAATCCGGAACTTCTGAACAAAGGATGAACACCCACGGATCTAATCATTCACAGAAGGTGTGCAGAAAGGCGCATGGCAGCATAAAAAAGAATGACACTGCATCCAGTGTCATTCCATGCCAGCAAATCATTGCTGCTTATTCTATTTTTTCCTATTCCTTCACCAGTTCCTTCACTGACGTAGCCAGGCCGGCCAGGCCCTGAATTTCGGACGGAATGATGATCTTGGTGGACTGCCCGTCGGCCGCTTTCTGGAAGGCCTCCAGACTCTTCAGCTTGATGACGGCTTCATCGGCGCCGGCTTCCTTGATCATCTTCAGACCGTCAGCAGTCGCCTTATTGATCATCAGGATGGCTTCGGACTGACCTTCGGCTTCCTTGATGGCCTTCTGCTTGGTGGCTTCTGCTGCCAGGATGGCGGCCTGCTTGTCGGCTTCTGCCTGCAGGATAGCCGCTTCCTTCTGACCTTCTGCAATCAGAACCTTGGACTTCTTTTCACCCTCTGCAATCAGGATGGCTTCACGCCGTTCACGCTCTGCACGCATCTGCTTTTCCATGGCAACCTGAATGTCACGCGGCGGAGTGATGTTCTTTACTTCCACACGGTTGATCTTGATGCCCCACGGGTCGGTGGCTTCGTCCAGAACCATGCGGATCTTGGTATTGATATGCTCACGGCTGGTGAGGGATTCATCCAGTTCCAGTTCACCGATGATATTTCTTAAGGTGGTGGCGGTCAGATTTTCGATGGCATCCATCGGGCTCTCCACACCATAGGTATACAGCTTCGGATCGGTAATCTGGAAGTATACGACGGTGTCGATTTCCATGGTTACGTTATCCTTGGTGATTACCGGCTGCGGCGGGAAGTCGATGACCTTCTCCTTCAAAGACACCTTCCGGGAGATCTTGTCGATCAGAGGAATTTTAAAGTGGAGACCCACCTGCCAGGTGCCGTGGTAGGCACCCAGACGTTCCACCACATACGCTCTGGCCTGCGGTACCACGCGGATGTTGGACACCAGCAGCCAGATGATAATCAAAGCGACAATCGCAAGAATGATAGCTTTCAGCATACTTCTTTCCTTCCTTTCTCAAATCAAAAATAGCTAGTACATTGCCCCGGCAGCATGCCGGCTGCATTACCGGCAGTCTTTCGGAGCGACTACAAGTTTCACTCCTTCCACTGCCTGAACCTGAATCAGCGTGCCCTCCGAAATGGAAAGTTCCGGGTCAGGACCCACAGCCGTCCAGATCTGTCCGCCCACCTTCACCTGTCCCGGTGCAAACGGTGCGATACCGGCAGTTACCATACCTTCTCTCCCGATGAGTGCGTCCACATTGGTCTTTTCTGCACCGGCCTTCAGCTTCTCCACGAAGATCTTCCGGGTCGAAAACAGCAGAACCAGAGACACGATCAGGAATACGGCAGCCTGCATCATAACCGGCACATCAAACAGCGAAAGCAGCAGTGCCACGAAAGCACCTGCGGCAAACCAGATGGTGGCAAGACCTACGGTAATTCCCTCAATAATAAGAAAAATTACAGCAAGAACAAGCCATATCACGGCCATACTGACTGTAACTCCAAAGATGGTCATCCCAATTCCCCCTTTCTCACGTAAAAACACGTTCTTAACGCCATTGTACCATAAGTCCGGATGATTTCCAAATATTATTTCCTCGCAGGCTTCCTTTTTCCTCCCGGAATATGATAAAATAGAAAGAGCACTTCCCAAAATCCATTCTCCCGGCATGATACAGACATCCGGGTGTGGGGATTTTGCGGGGAAAAGAGGAGGAAGAAAATCATGAAATTTGAACCATATCACAGCTGTATCACCGTACTGGATCTGGAAAAGTCGCTGGCGTTTTATCAGGAAGCGCTGGGTCTGGAAATTATGCGGACGAAGGAAGCCGAAGACGGATCCTGGAAGCTGGTCTTTCTGGGGCATGAGGGCTGCGGCTGCCAGCTGGAGCTGACCTGGTACGCGGATCGAAAGGAACCGTATAATCTGGGTGATAACGAAATCCATGTGGGCTTCCGGACAGCGGACTTTGACGCGGCGCATAAAAAGCACGAGGAGATGGAATGCATCTGCTTCGATAACCGGGATATGGGTGTGTATTTCATCGAAGATCCGGACGGCTACTGGATGGAAGTGGTACCGGTTCGATAGGATAATACCATGAAAAAGATATTTCTGGAAAATCGTACGAGTATAGCGGTGGGCCTGCTGGTGTTTATTTTCATTGCAGCGGTGCTTAGTTTCGGTATTGTGGAATTTCAGAACAGAATCGGAGCGGAATATGAAGAGATCCTTCAGACCTGCGCGCCGGATGGCATTCTGGTTTACGGCGCGGATGACAGCGCACCGCCGCTTCGGTTTGTAGACGAAGACGGTGTGTATAAAGGTGTCGTGGTGGACTATGTGGGGCAGCTCTCTCTGGAGCTGGGCATTGAGATCTCTGCTGTGCCGTATAAATGGGATGATGCCATCCGCGCATTGAAAGAGGGAGAGACTGATCTGTGCGACATGTTTGTCAACGAAGAACGGTCAAAATATTTTGTATTTACAGATCCCATCTATATTCTTCGTACGGTTATGGTGGCCCGGGCAGGGAATACGTATGAGCTGTCGGACATCCACTCCATGCGGGTGGCCACCCAGAAGGGAGACTATGCCAACTGGTATATGGAAACCTGTTATCCTGACGCAAAGCTGACATATGTGCATGATGTGGGGGAGGGGCTGCAGCTCCTGATGGAGGGAAAAGTAGACGGCGTGATCGGCGATGAGCCGGTGGTATCCTACTATGCCGGTGTGCAGGGCATCAGCGAGCAGATCGGAACCATCGGGACTTCTCTTTATGAAGAGCCGGTCTGCCTGGCGCTGCCGAAGGAGAAAGAGAAGCTGGTGCCGGTACTGAATGAGGCCATTGAAACCATCAATGCCAGAGGACAGCTGGAAAAGATTCAGCAGAAATGGTTTGGCATTTCCACCCCGCTGATCACCACCCGGACAAACTCCACAGCAGTGAAGCTGCTGGCGATCCTGGCGGTGGCCTTCATGTGTGCGATCCTGATGGCGCAGCTGAACAACCGGTCCCTGCGGCGGCAGGTCAATAAGCGAACCAGAGAACTGGCAGCACGGAAGAACGAGCTGCAGCTGATCTTTGATCAAATGCCGGAGGGCGTCGTTCTGGCAGATGAACAGGGCAGGATTATCAACGGAAGCTATCGTTTTTTCGGAGAGAAGCTACCGGGAAAGAGTCTGGAGGAAGGGCTGCCGTGTTCCGCGTTTCTGCAGAACTTCTGTGGGAATCCGCAGTGCGAGGGGTTTTGTGACGATGCATCCTCCTGCATTATCGCGGATACGCTGCAGAAGGAAAAGCCGGTGATGAAAAAGGTACAGATGGATAACTGCATCTATGAGATTCGGAGCGTCCCTGCAAGCTTCTCGGAAGAAAGCACCCGCCATCATGCCGTTCTCCTCATGGTACGCGACATCACGCTGGATGAGGCCAGCAGCCAGAAACTTCTGCAGTCTTCCAAAATGATCGCCATCGGACAGCTGGCCGGAGGAATGGCCCATCAGATACGAAATCCACTGGGAATCATACGGACCCAGAGCTTTATTATCCGGAACAGTCACCGGGAAGATGAAGCCCTGAACAAGTCTCTCGATTATGTGGATGACAGCGTGAAACGTGCCAGCGAAATTATCGATAATGTCATGAATTTCTGGCGTGTGTCGGATGATACACAGACAGAGATTCCGGTGCGGCAGCTGCTGGAGTCGGTGGTGCTGCTGCAGGAAAAGGACTTCGTTTCCTCCGGGATTCAGGTTGAGATCGATTGCAATCCGTCACTGCGGGTTCTATCCAGCGAAGACGCACTGAAGCACATTCTCCACAACCTGGTGGCAAACAGCGTGGATGCCATGGAACACGGAGGCAAGCTGACGCTGCGAGGGAGACAAGAAGGAAATTTCGTCGAACTGTCCTGTGAAGATACAGGCTGCGGTATTTCCGAAAAAAACAGAAACCATTTGTTCAATCCTTTTTTCACAACCAAAGAGCCGGGAAAGGGAACCGGTCTGGGGCTGTTCATCGTTTACTCAGAGGTGGAGAAACTGGGAGGAACGATTGAAGTAACAAGCCGGGAAGGCGAGGGAACCATATTCCTGATCCGTATCCCGCAGGGGCAGGTGTAATATGAATCAGTATTTGAAAATCCTGGTGGTAGATGACGAGGCGGACAGCCGGGAAACATATAAAATGCTGCTGGAAAGTCAGGGGTATACGGCAGCAGCTGCCAGCAGTGCAGAGGAGGCCCTGGCATTTCTGGAGCAGGAGTTCTGCCATATCATTCTGTCGGATATCATGATGCCGGGTATGGATGGCCTTGCATTCCTGCAGGAAGTGAAAACCCGGTATCAGGATCGGACTGAGGTGATTATGACCACAGGATACGGTTCCATTGAGACTGCGGTGGAAGCGATGAAACGAGGGGCCTTCAGCTATTTTGTGAAAAGTCACAATCCGGATGAACTTCTGCTGGAAATCAAAAAGGCCGCCTCCCGGCTGGAAATGACCAATATGAAGTCGATCCGAAAGGAAGGCTCGGAAAAATATCTGCTGGGGAGCAGGAATCCTGCCATGGAAGAGGTCTGGAAGCTGGTGGATCTGGTAGCAGATTCATCGGCCAACGTGCTGATTACCGGAGAGTCCGGGACAGGCAAGGAAATTGTGGCAGAGGAGATACATCGGAGAAGCGACAGAAGTGACAAACCGTTTATCGCCATCAACTGTCAGCAGTATCCCCATGAACTGATTGAGTCAGAACTGTTCGGCCATGAGAAGGGTGCGTATACCGGTGCAGTATCCCGGCGGATCGGGAAACTGGAACAGGCAGCCGGCGGCACGGTATTTCTGGACGAGATCGGGGATCTGAGCATGGACGTGCAGGTCATGCTGCTTCGTGTTCTGGAAAAGAAGGAAATTGAACGAATCGGATCCAATACGGTGATTCCTGTGGATTTCCGTCTGGTGACCGCCACAAACCGGCCGCTGGAGGAAATGGTAAAGGAGAAGACCTTCCGGCAGGATTTCCTGTATCGGATCAATACGATCGAGATTAAGGTGCCGCCGCTTCGTCAGCGCCGGGAGGATCTGCCGGAGTTCATCCGTTTTTTCGTCCAAAAGTTTGAGAAAGAAACGGGAAAACGCATCACCGGTATTGATGATGCGGCGAAAGACTGGCTTCTGCATCAGGAATATGCAGGGAATATCCGTGAGCTGAAGAACATGATCGAGAGAATGGTAATTCTGTCAGGCAGCAGTGGGATTCTGACCATGGAGGGCAGTGCGGAGACTTCGGCAATCTCCGTATCGGAAGAGAGCAGGAATACAGAAAACGAAAGCAGCTTGAGCTATAAGGAAGCCAGAGCCAATTTCGACCGGCAGTTCATTCTGGACACACTGCAGACGACCAACGGGAATATTACCAAGGCGGCAGAGAAAATGGGACTGAGCCGCCGCCAGCTGTTTAATAAGATCGTGGAGCTGCAGATTGATGTAAGCACCATGAAATAAAAGCGGGAAATAAATAACATGGAAATATTTTTCCACATGGAAAAATATTTCCATCTTTTTTTGTCTGGGAACATCGGAGAATGAAAGCACAGAAAGCTTGAAAAATCAACAAATATCGACAGAAAGACGGATTTTGTACAGAAAAAAATACGCTGGCATGGATGTTGCGTATTAATATAGTGTTAAGGTTATTACCATTTACACGCAATCATATCATAAGGAGGAAAATCATGGAAAAGAAAAAACTTGAGTTCTATGGCGGCACGGGGATGTCTTTCCTGCCGTTCATCATCTTTATCGTGATGATCATCATGACCACATTCGTAGGGCAGTCTATTTCCGACGGTGCTCTCTGGGTACCGGCATTCACTGCCATTCTGATTCCGTTCTTCTTTGCGAAGGATAAGAAACAGTATGCGGATGCCGTAATCGACGGCATGGCAAGCCGGGAGGCAATTATTCCGGTTGTATGCTGGATTTTCGCCGGTGTATTCTCCAGAATTCTGAGAATGTCCGGTCTGGCAAACGGCATTGCCGGCGTAGCGGCCAGCATCGGTGTTGGCCCGACCACTTTTGCAGTTATCACATTCCTGGCAGCTGCACTGTTTGCGACTGCTTCCGGAACCGGTTTCGGCACCATTGCAGCAGGCATGGGCGTGCTCTATCCTGCAGGTGTGGCTCTGGGTGCGTCCCCATCTCTGCTGGCCGGCGTCATCATTTCCGGCGCAGCTTTCGGTGACAACCTGGCTCCGATTTCCGATACTACGATCTGCTCTGCGACTTCTCAGGATGTAGATGTGCCGGGCGTGGTAAAATCCAGACTGAAATATGCCCTGGCAGCAGGTATTATCACGATTATCTGTACCATCATTTATGGAAACGTGACAAACAGCGGCATCAGCGCAGCGGCAGAAAGTTATGAGTTCGATCCGATCACGCTGGTTATGCTGATTCCGGTTGTGATTACCATTTACATTGCCATCAAGACCGGTGATATCATCATCGCTACATCCGTCGGCATTGTGCTGGGCTGCCTGACAGCCTGCGTCTGCGGACTGTTTGATTTCATTCAGATCGATGTGGAAGATGCTGCGGTTCCTGCAGTCATCGGCGTACATGGTGACGCGGCTGCTCTGGACAGAGTCGTTGACGGCGTAATCTATACCGGTATCAACAGCATGCTGCAGGTATGTATCTTGGCGCTGCTGCTCTTTGGTTCCATCAGCGTGATGAGAGCCGGCGAAGGCGATATCATGCTTCTGCAGAAACTGGAAAAAATCGCCAGAGGAGAAAAATCCGCAGAAGGTACCATCTCCGTTATGGTAATCGTTCTGTCCGCTATCATGGGTCTGAATGCACCGGCAATCCTGACGGTAGGTGCATCCTTTGCAAAGCCATTATCCAAGAAATACGGCATCAGCCCATACCGCGCTGCAAACCTGCTGGATGCCCAGTCCAATACACTGGCATACTGCCTGCCTTGGACGCCGGCTATGGTATATACGCTGGGATTTGCGGCTGACAGCACTGCACCGCTGACCGCAGGTGCAATTATTCCTTGCTGCTTCTACTGCTTCGCGATGCTCGTGATCATGACAGTCAGCATCTTCACAGGCACCGGCCGTCATGACCTGATGGATCAGCTTCCGGAAGAACAGAGAAAAGAATACATGCAGGCATAACTGCGGGAAAACAAAGCAAAATCAACGAAAACCCGTAAAATTTTCAATTTACGGTGTTGAATTTTGAAGGAAAATGCGATATAACTAATATGTAGACTGTATAGAACGTGGCCTGCATGAATGAGAGGGTTATATCGCATTTCTTCTGATTCATGATACGGGCCGTTTGGCATGAGAACGGGTCTCATGCCGGACAAACAGACCGCACGTGGGGGCGGTTTATATTTATCGCATCTTGCGAAAAGCAAAGTTGAAAGGAGTAGTTTTCAATGGCAAGTGTTAAAAAAGGCGACTGGGTACAGATCGAAAATATTGTACTGCCAGCCGGACAGAGAGCACCGCAGGTACCTGAAGATACACAGGCATGTGACCTGAAGCTCTGGGTGAAGGGTATCGCACAGCAGGACGGAGAAATGGGAGACGAAATCGAAGTAAAGACCGTTACCGGACGAATTGCAAAGGGTGTGCTTTGTGATGTAAACCCAAGATATATCCACGATTATGGCGATTTCCAGCCGGAACTTTTACAGGTGGAACTGCAGTTAAAAGAGATATTATTCGGAGGTGACAAATAATGGCATTAGATAAATCCTATGAAGCAATAAATGCCCGTAAGAATGATATCATCAAGAACGCAATGAGAATTGACTATGATGAATTCGAATACGAAGGCATCGGTTTTGATTACGAAGGAATGATGGAAAAAGTTGGATACTCCATGGACGAAATGAGAGAGATCCAGCTGTCCCACGGCGTAGGCAACACGCCGCTGGTTGAAATGAGAAACCTGACCGCACTGGCAAGAAAGTATGCACCTGCAGGAAAGGGTGCCAGAATCTTCGTCAAGGACGAAGCTGCCAACGCATCTGGAAGCTTTAAGGCAAGAAGAGCGTCCATCGCTGTTCATCACGCCAAGAAGCTGGGTTACAAGGGCGTTATCGCTGCAACCTCCGGTAACTACGGTGCTGCAGTTGCTGCACAGGCTGCTATGCACGGTCTGAAGTGCATCGTGGTACAGGAATGCTACGACGACAGAAAAGTCGGTCAGCCGGAAATCCTGGAAAAACAGAGAATCTGCGAAGCATACGGTGCAGAAGTCGTTCAGCTGACCGTAGGTCCTGAACTGTTCTCCACCCACCTGAGCCTGCTGGAAGATACCGGATACTTCAACGCATCCCTGTATACTCCGTTTGGTATCGCAGGTGTGGAAACCCTGGGTTATGAAATCGCAGAACAGTGCAGAGAAAGATTCGGCAAGGATCCGGATGTGGTAGTCTGCACCAACGCCGGCGGCGGAAACCTGACCGGTACTGCAAGAGGTCTGAGAAAGGCCGGCGCCAATGATACCAAGGTTTACGGCGCATGCATCGACCTGTCCGGACTGCACATGGCATCCGATAAGGACTTCAACAAGAAATCCTGCACCACCGGTCACACCGGTTTCGGTCTGCCGTTCGTAACATGGCCGGATCGTTCTGACTGCCCGAGAAACGCAGCCAGAACCCTGAGATACATGGACAGACTGGTTACCGTAAAGCAGGGTGAAGTATTCTACATCACCCAGGCTCTGGCAGTTCTGGAAGGATACGAAAGAGGTCCTGCCGGAAACACTTCCCTGACTGCTGCATTCGCACTGGCACAGGAAATGGACGAAGACCAGATCATCGTGGTACAGGAAACTGAATACACCGGAGCTGGTAAGCACGTTATGCCGCAGCTGACCTTCGCGAAGGAAAACGGCATCGATGTAAGATTCGGAAATCCGGACGAAGAAGTACCGGGCAAGTCCCTGGTATTCCCTGCAGATCCTTCTCAGATCAAGGCAAGAGACTTCGATCTGGAACATGCAAAGAAGTCCTACATCAAGAACTGCGTGAAGAATTACCATATGGAAAAGGCTACCGAAGAAGATATCAAGTACATCATGGAAGAAATCAGAAAAGACAGAGATTTCGTCGTAGCTGAACTGAAGGGTCACGGCGTGGAAGCGGAATAATTCTTCCCAAAATCCATAAAGCAAGCCATTCAAATATCCCCGGGGAGTTGATTTCTCCGGGGATTTTTTCCAGAGTTGAAAAAATCATGTTGAAGGAATCGAACAAGACCACGAAAAAAGAAAAACTGCAGAATGAAATGTTGATCGTGAAAATATCCGCGTTTGTCGCTTCGCTGACCGGAATTTCTGAGATCATCATGTGCCGGGTGACACACTCCCAGTCCATTCTGATCGATGGGATCTATGACTTCGTGGAAGTCATCTTTCTGCTTGTCTATCTGTTTTTCCTGCCGATGGTATATCGGCCATACAATCAGAAAATGCCGTACGGATATGCGCAGATCGAAACGGTATTTGTCATCATTAAGACCCTGAGCCTGATTACCGCCACCCTCGTCATACTGAAAGAAAGTATTTACAGCATCTTTCACGGCGGAAATGTGGTAGACGGAGGATTGGTCAGCCGCTTTGAACTGGGCATCGCAGCAGTATGCCTGCTCAGCTATCTGATTCTGCGCCACGCAAGCGGGAAATGGAATGCACCCATGCTGGAAGTTGTGCTTTACAGCTGGAAACTGGACGTGTTTCTCAGCATAGCCATTGCAGCAGGGTATCTGGCAGAAAGCATGCTGCAGACCACCTCTCTTGCATGGATCGGACCATATGTGGATCCGGTGACCGCCATCTGCCTTGCGATGTTTATGCTGCCGGAGCCGGTGCGTATGCTGCGGGAATCCATGAGCATGATTTTGCTGCGTGCACCGGGAGAAGAGACGGTCCGCGACATACAGTCCATTGTGAACCGGTGCCTGGAACCGTATGGATACGAAGCCACATTTTTCGATATCGTGCAGACCGGACGAAATATGTGGGTGTATGTATATGTAAAGCGCCGTGACGGTGTTTTTCGTGTCAGCGAGCTGAAAAAGCACAATGACGAAGTATCCGGAGCGCTGAAAAAGACCTACGAAAACATAGATGTCGAATTGATTCCCGATGTGGATAACGGGTGAGTGCAAAAGAAAAAGGCGCCGAACTAATGCAGCGCCACATAATTTTTATCTACGTCGATGACCGCGAAGAAGGTTGGATTGTATGCCTGAATCCGGTCATTGAATATTTTTTGAAGTTCTGCTTCACTCATCTTGCAGTCGTGGTTGATGACGATATCGAAAATCACGTTGGTGTGGGTGGGACCTGCCACAAACCGCAGATCATGGAAGCTCAGCACGCCGGGCAGAACGGAAATGGTATCCCGGATCAGCTCTGACAGCGGCGCGCGGTTGGGATCATCTGTCTTTACCGGATCCATATGCACTGTGATGTTGATGTTCAGATCCTTCTGCAGGCGGTGTTCAATATTGTCGATCAGGTCATGACTGACCATGACGTCTTCCGAAGCGTCCACTTCGATATGCAGAGAGGCGAAGATCTTGCCTGGTCCGTAGTTATGTACCACCAGATCATGGATTCCAAGAGCGCCATCATAACTCATGGTGATTTCTTCGATCTGCTTCACCAGTTCCCCATCCGGTGCTTCGCCCAGAAGCGGGCTGATAGTCTCCCGGACCAGACTGATGCCGGACCAGATGATGAAGAGGGCCACGGCAGCGCCCATATATCCGTCGATCATTACGTTGAAAAAATATCCGATCAGCAGGCTGATGAGAACCGCTGAGGTGGAGATCACGTCATTGCGGCTGTCAGCACCGGTGGCGATCAAGGCCATGGAGTCAATGCGCTTTCCGGCGGAAACATTGAACAGTGCCTGCCATACTTTGATGGCAATGGCAATCACCAACACCAGAACAATGGTCCAGCTGAAATCCAGAGGCGTGGGATGAAGGATTTTGTCCAGAGAGCTTTTTCCCAGCTCGAAGCCCACCAGGATAATGATGACGGAGACCGCCAGGCTGGACAGGTATTCGTAACGGGCGTGACCGTAGGGGTGCTCCTCGTCTTCCGGCATGGCAGCCAGCTTGAAGCCCACCAGAGTGATGACGGAGGAAGCGCTGTCAGCCAGGTTGTTGATTCCGTCGGCGACGATGGCGATACTGCCGGCAATCAGACCCACTGCCACCTTCATGAGGCAGAGCACCACATTGGAAATGATACCCACCACGCCGGCCAGCTTGCCGTAGCCGTCCCGGACCTGGGGATCCTTCACATCTTCATAGTTTTTAATGAAATGTCTGAACAGAAATGTACCCATTTTATTACCTCTGCTGTGCCATCGCTTCTTCCACGGCTTTTACCAGCTGATCCGGACAGGAGGTGGACTTGAACCCGCAGCGAATGCCGGAAAGCTTTGATTTCAGCTGGTCGTAGGTCATGCCTTCCACCAGTTTGGAAATGCCCTGCAGATTTCCGTTGCAGCCGCCGTAAAAGGAAACGTGTTTCAGCACATCCCCTTCCATTTCCACGGTGATCTCCCGGGAGCAGGTGCCTTTCGTGATGTATTTATAGGTCATAACGATTTCTCCTTTCAAAATATATGCGTTTTATGGTATACTATATCAACAGGTGTGTTCTGTGTCAGAGAATTCCTCTGCAAATGAACCTTCATATTATATCACAAGGAGAGAAAAATTACCAGATGATGGACGAAAATAAATTGCTTCTGGCGAGTCTGACAGATAAATATGAACGTTTTTTGCAGTATGAGTATCTGATTGTCTCGGATTTTCTCAATCTGTCCCAGCAGTCGGCGGTTTCCGGACTCCTGAAGCGGTGGCGGGCGGAAGGAACGAAAACTTTCCTGTTCGGCGGTCTTCCCGATGCGGAGCGGCGCATGGTGGTTTTCGTACCGTCGTATATGGAGATTTCGGATGAGGCCGGGCTTCTGGAATATTTCCGGGAAAATCCGCAGGAGTGTCCGCTGGTTCTGCTGGATCTGAAGATTGCCGGCGGGCAGAACCGGGGCGGCAGGAGCCTTTCTCACCGGGATTATCTGGGATCGCTTCTGGGGGAAGGGATCCGGAGAGAGAAGATGGGCGATATTCTGGTCCGACCGGATGGGGCACAGGTCGTTGTGACCAGAGAACTGGGAGAATATCTGCAGATACATTACGGCAAAGCAGGGAACGTGAGCCTGGACGTGGCGGTTTTGCCCATCCGTGCGGCAGATACGGGCATAATCCGCAGGGAAACCGTGGAGTTTACGGTCACTTCTCCGCGGCTGGACAGCATCGTGGCAGGGGTTTTTCATCTGTCCAGAAAGGATGCACAGACGGCCATCTCCAAAGGACTGGTATTCGTCAATGAGACGGAAATGTTGAAGCCGGATCATTCTCTGAAGGGGGGAGAGAAGCTGGTCTTGCGAGGGAAAGGAAAGGCCATCTATCAGGGCGTATCGGGCACATCGAAAAAGGGGAAAGTATACGTGACACTGGAGAAGTTTGTGTGATCCGGTGGGAAAAAGATTGGAGGAACTGTGAATATTGAAGACAGACGATACGCGGTGCTCATTGACGCCGACAACGTATCCGATAAATATGTAAAAATTATTTTAGATGAAATTTCGAATTACGGGGTAGCGACCTATAAGCGGATTTACGGCGACTGGACCAAGCCGCGGTTTGCACGGTGGAAGACCATGCTGCTGGAGCATTCCATCACTCCGATTCAGCAGTACAGCTACACGGTGGGTAAGAATGCCACCGACTCTGCCATGATCATCGACGCCATGGACATCCTGTATTCGGGCAAGGTGGAGGGCTTTTGCCTGGTGACCAGCGACAGCGATTTCACCCGTCTGGCTTCCCGTCTGCGTGAAGCCGGGATGGATGTCATCGGCATGGGCGAAACCAAAACACCGAAACCATTCATTTCTGCCTGCAACCGGTTCAAATATCTGGACT
Organism: Anaerovoracaceae bacterium; assembly: GCA_051893555.1. Classification (GTDB taxonomy): domain Bacteria; phylum Bacillota; class Clostridia; order Peptostreptococcales; family Anaerovoracaceae; genus RGIG7179. The sequence continues at coordinate 22,693 of JBJFHL010000007.1, read as the reverse complement.
TGCTGGCGCTGGACGCAGAAATGGCAGACGGTCCGGATCTGGCAGACCTGGCAGAGGAGAAGGAGGAACGGGAAGAACCGGAAACCCGCAGCAAGACGAAAGCTTCCGGAAAGAAAAATGCAGGAACTGCTGCTTCGTCCAAGACTTCTTCCGGCAAGACCGCCGAGCAGAAGCCGGGCAATGTGAAGACCCTGAGTGCCAAATCCATGCGAAAGGCCATCATGGCCATGGTGGAAGAAAACTCCGACGAGGACGAATGGTTCCCTCTGGGTGATCTGGGCAATCTGATCCTGAAGCGGTATCCAGACTTCGATGTGCGAAACTTCGGATTCAAGAAGTTCACCCCGTTCATCAAGTCTCTGGGCGTGTTTGAATTCAAGGAAGAACGGGTGCCGGGCAGCAACAACAAGCTGATCTATATCCGTGAGAAGCAGGAAAAGCAGGAAAAGACGCCGCAGTCTGCCGCGGCACCGACACCGGCACCGGCAGCGTCGCCGGATTCCGGAACATCCAACACTTCTGGCGTTTCCAGCACAGGACTTGCCTCCTTCCTGGAACGGCCGACCTGGAGCAAAAAGAAGCTGGAGCTGTAGAAGTCTCTGCGCCTGCAGATGCAGACAGATACGAAATAAGGAGAAAAGCCATGAAAATTGAATTACCAGAAAAATTTGTAAAGGAGCCGACCGGCTATCCGTTTTCACCCGTGCTTGCAGTGGAAGGAAAGGAGATCGTCCTGACTTCCGGCATGTGCTGCGACGACTATGACGGAACGATTCCTGATTCCATGGAGGAGCAGGCGAGAAACACCCTGTTGGCCTGCGAAAGATATCTGAAGGAAGCAGGCTGCGGTCTGGAAAACGTATTCAATGTGGAAGTTTTCATGAAGGATTTGGGCCAGTGGGATGACTTCAATCAGATTTACCGCCAGATTATGCCGGATCCGAAGCCATGCAGAAGAGCACTGCAGGTTGGCCTGTTGCCGGGCTATCTGGTAGAGATCGTGATGTGGGCCGTGAAATAATGCTTCGTTGATAGCATAGCAGTCGTGCACTACGGTGTACGGCTGCTTTTTCCGAACTTCCTGTTTTCCAGCTAATCGTTTGGGCTACCGGACGACGTTCCGATTTCTGCAAGGCAAAAGGGACGCCAATGGTACATTTTTTCACGGGTTGGCGTGTATAGATGATCTAGGTATGCATCGAAAAGGGCATAAATTAACAAAAAATCACGGATTCAGCAGCTTGCGCAAATAATTATTAAATATTATGAATAAAAATACCGCTCGTGTTGGCCAGGGAAAAACGAAAAAGCGATTATTTCATCAATAAAACCTGATATTTTGCTATACCCAGACGATTCGGGGACGCCAATTGAATCAATTGGATTCGTTTGGCGTCCCTTTTTGCTTGCAAAAAAGGATCAGAAGTTCTGACGGCACCCGGGCCTTTGTATCCAGTGTATATTTTCTCCGAGTCCTTGACCAGGCACTCGCCCACCCTTTCCAGAAGGACCGGATTGGTGGAGTGTGCAGTCACTAAATTGCAATTAAAATCGCGATAATATCGTGATATTATGCAGATGATTCGGGAAAGCGATGGAGTTCGTTATGATAAAGCCAGATCGATGAATCAGAACCTGACCTTTGATTATACTGCAAAGTATTTTGAAAAATGCCGTGTGGGTTTCAGCAGAGAAAATCAGCGGACGCTGGGGCTGATTGATGATGACGGATACTACACCAATGCAGCCCTGCTTCTGGCAGATCAGTGTGAACATACCATCAAATGCGCAGTCTTCAGCGGAAATACGAAAATGGTTTTCAAGACGAGAGAGGAATTCGGCGGCTCCATTCTGCAGCAGATGGAGGAGGCATGCCGATATCTCAGTCTTCAGAATAACATGCGTGTAGAGTTCGAAGGTCTGCGGCGGATTGAGACTTTGGATTATCCGGAGCCGGCGATGAGGTAGACATGTACCGCGGCGTATCACAGCCGCGGAATACGGTGATTGCCAACATCCATCTGACTATACGATCTTCGTGGTCCAGTCTTCCACGTTCCAGATATCCGTCACAAAATCCTCATAGAAGGACGGATCGTGGGAAACCAGCAGGATGGTGCCCGGGTATTCGGTCAGGGCGCGTTTCAGTTCCTCCTTGGCGTCCACGTCAAGATGATTGGTCGGTTCGTCAAGAACCAGCCAGTTGTGCTCCCGGTTCATGACCATGGCCAGGCGGACCTTGGCGTTTTCACCGCCGGAAAGGACACGCATCTGACTGGTAATGTGGTCATTGGTCAAGCCGCACTTGGAAAGACACAGGCGGACCTCCCGATTCTCCATGGACGGGAATTCTGCCCAGAAGGTATCCAGAGCGGTCTTGTCCGAGTCGCGGCCGGCCTCCTGCTCGAAATAGCCCGGGAAAAGATAATCCCCCAGTTCCACAGAGCCGCCGAGAGGATGGATTTTGCTGAGAATGGTCTTTAAGAGGGTGGTCTTGCCCAGGCCGTTGGTACCGACGATGGCCACCTTCTGACCCCGTTCCAGGGTGAAGGAGACCGGCCGGGTCAGGGGCTCGTCCTGAGAGTAGCCGATGACCAGGTCTTTGGCGGTGACGATGAACCGGCTCGGGGTGCGGGCCATGAGGAACCCGAATTCCGGCTTGATCTTTTCGGTCGGACGGTCGAGAATTTCCATTTTGTCCAGTTTTTTCTGGCGGGAAGCAGCCATGCCGCGGGTTGCCACACGGGCTTTGTTCCGCGCAATAAAATCCTCGAGCTCTTCAATTTCGGCCTGCTGGCGTTTGTAGGCAGCCAGCTCCTGGGATTTCTGGATCTCGTACATACGGCGGAAGTTTTCGTAGTCGCCGGTGTAGCGAGTCAGGTTGCCGCCGTCCAGATTGTAGATGACGTTGACCACGCTGTTGAGGAAGTCCATGTCGTGGGACACCAGAATGAAGGCGTTTTCGTATTCCTGCAGATAGCGGGTCAGCCAGACGATGTGCTCGTGGTCCAGATAGTTGGTGGGCTCGTCCAGAATCAGAATGGACGGGTTCTCCAAAAGGAGCTTCACCAGCAGGGTCTTGGTCCGCTGTCCGCCGGAAAGGTCGGAAACATCCCGATCCAGACCGATATCGCCCAGCCCCAGCCCGTTGGCCACTTCTTCAATTCTCGCATCCAGCTGATAAAATCCGCCGGTTTCCAGCATGGCCTGGATCTCGCCGGCATCTTCCATCATTTCGTCGATTTTTTCCGGATCGGCTTCTGCCATATCTTCATACAGCTTCATCATTTCCGCTTCCAGTTCATACATGTGGTTGAAGGCCGTGTGCAGGACCTGACGGATGGTCATGCCTTTTTTCAGCACGGAATGCTGGTCCAGGTAGCCGACGGTCACGTGGCGGGACCAGGTGATGGTGCCGGCATCAGGCATGATTTTGCCGGTGATGATGTTCAGGAAGGTGGACTTGCCTTCGCCGTTGGCCCCGATGAGGCCGATGTGCTCGCCTTTCAGCAGGCGGAAGGATGCGTCCTCCAGAATCTGGCGGGCGCCGAAGCCGTGGGTTACTTTTTCTACAGTTAATAAGCTCATGGAGAGTCTCCTTTATTTCAAATCTTTTATTTTTTTTCAATTTCTGCGGCAATACTGACTTTCTTTCCGGAGAAAGCAATGCCATATTTCAGGATGGAAGGGACACCCTGCTGTTTCAGAGCGGTGCTGTACATGCGATCGTTGATTTGCTGCAGCGCAGTTTTGGAAAGTGATGCAAGCTGTGCTTCTGTACAGTCATTTCCAGCTTTCAGTTCAATCAGGATTCCAGGAAGTTTTTCACTCAGCGGTGCCATCTGGATATCAAACCTTCCTTCACCGGATTCCCGGTTGGAAGTAATCTGATATCGATCATCCAGCATGGCGCAAAGACCCAGAATCAGACCGTGGTAAAACGATTCGCTAGCTGCGTCATGAAAGCTTACCGTTTCCAAAAGGAATTTTTCCAGTTTCGTCTGCAGCTCATCGAGATCCATCTTGTAAATCGCTTCCTGAATACCGATTGCGGCTGCAGGAGGAATCACGGATTCAAGCTGGGAAAGGATCTCCTTGCTGTAAACAAAGGAAATTTCTTTATTCGGCAGTGCAACCTCGCACATGTAGTCTTCACCATAAGGCTGGTCTATGTTTACTGCTTTCAGATAGCCGGTCACTAGCAGAAAACTGTAAACAGATGACGGATTGTTCTGAAGCTGCGGATAGATGACGCCGGTATCGATGTGTGTCACGAAGGACTTGCCCTGCATCAGCGCTTCCAGCCGTTCCATAATATCGGGTGTGGCAGAAGACAGCACTTCGCTGATAATATCATTGCTTCCGGTGGACTGCCAGAACGCTTTGGGACGACACTGGTTGTTGAAATAGCCGATTACAGACCACGGGTTAAAAATCTCCGTCCCGCCAAAGCGATAGCCGTCATACCAATCGCATAGCTCGGGATATTTTTCACAGGCACCGTAGTATTCTGCCATCTCTTGCACTTCATCGGAAGTAAAGCCGAAATATTCACTGTACCGGTCATCCAGAATGGAATTGATCTTCGGATTATTCAGACCGCTGAAGATGCTCTCCTTTGCAACCCGTAAAATACCAGTCAGAAAACCGTAGCTCAGATGAGGGTTATCCTTCAGACCACCGGAAAACAGATTGCGCATAAAGTCAATCGCTTTCTCGTAGAATCCCCGCATATGACCCTGCTGGATCGGAGTGTCATACTCATCGATGATGATGATCGGTGCAGTTCCATGATGGGAGTGGAGCATTCTGGAAAGGTTTAAAAGAGATAATGCGATGTCATTTTCATCAGCATCTCCGTTCAGCACACTGGTGATATATTTTTTTTCAAAGGGACTGATACGATCACTCTCAAGCAGCTCACTGTGACGCTCAAATTCATTTCGCAGGATCTTGGAGATCATGTCGAAGGTTGTCTCCCAGGTCTCGCATTTTACATCCTTGAAGGTGACGTAGATCACAGGATATTTCCCCTGATAGCGTCGGTACTCCTCACCGCAGGACCAGATTTTTTTATCACGGAAATAGACGGAGGTATCTTCGTCCGTTTTTTCGAAATAGGTTCGAATCATATCCATATTCAGGGTTTTGCCGAATCGGCGAGGCCGGGTAAACAGGGAGACCTGTGGTCTTTCATCCAGAAAGTCCCTGAGCAGCAGCGTCTTATCCACGTAGTAATATTCACAGGACGCTTTTCGGTAATCGGAGATGCCGATTGGCAGAGGAAGCCTCTTCTTTCGCTTTTCTGCGGCTTCCGGCTGCGGATGCTTCATCCGCTTATCCACTGGTTTCCGGGCATATGCCGGAATCATCCATTGCCGACCATCCTTATATGCGCCGGAGATCCGTCCCGCCTTGCAAAGCTCATTTACCCGGCGTTCTGTAATCCCCCAGACAGCGGCAGCTTCTTTGATCGTCATCATGGCATCCCTCCTTTTTTCGTTCTTCAGGAATATTATAACCGTTATTCCGAATAAAAGCAACTGTATTATTCCGAATGATATAATCGACTTCTGATTCGCGAAATTTGCAATTTCTCTTATGCAGACAAAGTGTACTGCATGAAAAAACTGCGTTGACTGCACGCTGCGTGCAGTTTCAGACTGAAAAGAGAGGTTGAAATGGACGAAACAAAGACATTGAACGAGGTATGTGCTGCAATTCATGTATCCCGGCGGGCGGTGCAGGGATATGAGGCAGCTGAACTGGTAAAAGCTTCAGGAAGAAATAAATACGGACACTTGCTTTATGATGCGGAAGCGCAGAACAGGATTCGACGAATCAGACTGCTGCAGCAGCTGGGATTTCGTGTAAAGGAAATCCGCACGATCATAGATGCGCCGAACCATGTGGTGAAGGCAGCGATTGAGACTCAGATTCAGATTCTGAGAAGTGAGATGCAGAAAAAGGAAGATATCATCCTGCAAGCGGAGCAAATGATGAAAGAATTGTGACAGGAGGAAAGTACATGAAGAAGAACAAGAAATTATTATGCATTGCAGTTGTTGTTCTGCTTATCGTTGCAGCTGTTCTGCTGGGGCCGCGGATCCGCACTCAGTTTCAGAAGACGACATATCTTTCCAGCAGCGAACTGGAGAACATCGTAAATACAAGCCGGATTTCCACAGTACGATTTGTTCATAATGGGATTGCTGACATAAAAAATGCCAAGGGTAAAGTAAAATACCATGTCTACTATGAATCCACCGCAACAGTTTCTGCGAATCTGGAAGATGTAAAGTATTCGGTTGATGAAGAAAGCAGAGCAATTATCGTCTCACTCCCAAAGCTGGAACTGGACAAACCGGTCATCGACGAAAAATCGTTGGAATTCATGCCTGAAAATGCAGACTATAGCATGAAGACTGTACTGAAGGAATGTAAAGCAGACGCAAAAGCGGAGCTGGAATCCAATGAATCTGTTTATGACACCGCAGAAGAGAATCTGAAGGAGACCATCCGTGCATTACTGCTTCCGGTACTGCATGAAATGGAATATGAAATAGTTTGGGAAACCGGAAACGGAGGTGCGACATATGAATCGTAGAGAGAAGAAATTGCTGGCAGTCATTCTCTGTACCGCCATGATTATTGCAATGCTGTCCGGATGCACACAGAAAAAGACAGAGAAAATCAGTCTGACGGAAGCACAGAATATTGTTGAACTTGCAACACTGAAGGTATATTATCATAATGTAGCCAAGCTTCAGCACGAGGAAAGCGGAGCTCTGTTTGGGATTGGAAAAATCGGATATAAACAGATGTGGTTCGAATATACAGGAATTGTGTCCATGGGGATTGATGCTTCGAAGCTTGTCATTTCCGAGCCGACAGAAGACGGCGTAGTGACAGTTGAAATTCCGAATGCACAGATTTTAGGAAGCCCGGATATCGATGAAGAGTCTTTGACAGAGCCTCTGATGGAAACCGGCTGGTTCACGAAGATCACTGGTGAAGAAAAGAAAGAAGCATTGACAATGGCGCAGATGGAAATGAAAGAACTTGCTGAAGCAGATAACGCCTTGAAATTGCAGGCAAAAACCCGTGCAAAAGAGTTGCTGGAGAACTACATAAAGAACGTGGGAAAGGCCATAGGACGGGAATACTCTGTGGAGTGGGAGGAGAAGTAAATGGAAAAAAATAGCATGCAATATGAAAGTGACCAGAAAGATAATTCTTTTCTGGCAGATACAATTTCAAAAGCAATTCAACTGCCAGGCGTGAAAGTAAACAAAAATGAGTTCTTAATAAGTGTATTTAGAGATGTGGACAGTGAAACCAGAGAAAAAATATTCAGTGAAGGACCCGTTTCCGCCGGATACAGTAAGGCAGAATTAAATCGAATTGCACGAAGACTTGTGAACGAGAGAACACTTGCGTCAAGTGGAATGTCCTTTGCTGCAGGTTTGCCGGGAGGTCTGGCAATGGCAGGGACAATACCGGCAGATACCCTCCAGTTCTATGGAATTGCATTGAGACTGGCTCAGGAGATTTCATATATTTACGGAGCAGAAGATCTCTGGGAAAATGGTACCGTGGACATGGAGAGAGTGACAAATCAATTGATTCTGTACTGCGGGGTAATGTTTGGAATTAGCGGAGCATCTGCGACTTTGAAGTTGATGACCTCGGCACTGTCGAAGCAGGCACTGAAGAAACTGCCCCAGAAAGCATTAATGAATACGATTTATTATCCAATTATAAAGCAGATTGCGAAATTTTTCGGTGCCAGAATGACAAAAGACATTTTTGCAAAAGGTGTATCAAAGACAATTCCGATTGTTGGTGGTGTAGTTTCCGGCGGAATGACATTCGCCTCAATGAGACCTATGGGATTGCGTCTTGTCAGCAGTTTTGAAGAAGCCTTTTTCGACTATTCTGCAGAAGACTTTGAAAACGATATGGATGAGGTAATGGAAATTATTGATGGAAATGATGCATTTGAAATATTTGATGTAGACTCCCAGCCGACGCACCAGCCAGAGGTGCAGGAGGAAGACACATACATTAAGAAAATAAAAGAGGCGAAAAAGCTTCTTGATGATGGTTTAATTACGGAGGAGGAATATACTCAAATTAAAACGAAAATCATTGAGAAAATGTAATTGAAAGCTTTACCGCCAAATGTACAGATATCCAATTACGGAAAAGCCGGAGCAGGAAGAAGCTGATATTGGGCATAATTTGGGTTGCTGACGCTGTATAGGCTGATGCAGCCCTGCTTATTTTTTTGAAAAACACCGAAGTTGTCTATTGACTACCTACCGATAGGTAGCTATAATATGTATAAGAACCTGAGAAAAAACGAGCTGTGAAGAGGAGGCAAATCAGTATGGAAAAAGGGAATAAAAAACAGGAAATTCTGGAGGCAGCACTGGAGCTTTTCTCCATACAGGGATTCGAGGCAACCTCAGTGTCGCAGATCGCGGATGCTGTCGGCATTCGCAAAGCGTCGCTTTACAGCCATTTCGAGAGCAAACAGGCAATTCTGGATGCGCTTGTGAAGAATGTACTGGAACAGTATGCTGCGCATTCGATTTTTGCGAAAGGCAACTGGGAAAAGAATGCCGGTACACTTCCGGCGACTCCGGATGAAGCGGTGGAAATGATTCAGGGACAGCTTCGCTATATTCTCCATGACCCTGCCATCAGCCGAGCGCGGAAAATGCTGGTCATCGAGCAGTTTCAGAATCCGGAGCTGGCAAAGCTGCAAACTAAGCAGAATTATTCGGATGTGTTGAAGTATTTCACCGGGATGATGGACGGCCTGATTCGGCAGGGCGTGCTGGCAGATGAGGATTCGGAGATTATGGCGGCCCAGCTTTGCCTGCCCATTTCGGTGTGGATCAATTTGTGCGATCGGGAATCGGACCGGGAAAAGGAGATCATGGGACTGGTGGAGAAGCATATTCGGCAGTTCTTCAGACTATATCAGCCGAAAAAATGACAATCCATCATATATTCACTTTTGCAGGAGTGTATAGGCAGAGCATTGCGGCTGTGTCCGCCCGGGCATGGCCGCTTTATTTTGAAGTCACATACTACCGAACGGAAGGTAGCAAATAAAAAAAGGGGGAGAAAAAATATATGAAAAGAATAACCGTACTGTTTCTGTCGGCAATGCTTTGTCTGTGCCTGGCAGCATGTACCGGGGAGCCGGAACCTGTGGACAGCCCGCAGGAAAGCCAGCCCGTACAGACCGAGGAAGAACCGGTTCAGCAAAACATCGAACTGATCGGACCGTGGCATCTGGATAGCGAAAAGAACGATCTTGATGCGTTTGCTGATTCTCTGGACCTGTTTCCCGGCTACGGCGAGTGGGGTGCCAGCATGGAGATTCGGAGCAACGGCCAGATGGGCTGGTATATCGGAGCGGAAGGCTGGTACGGAACCTATACGCTGGAGAACGATGTGGTTCATGCAGAGTTGACCTCTGAATCCGAACAGTCCACAAAGTCATGGGATTTCCGCATTACCGAAGAAGGCGAAACAGCGATGCTGGAAATGGATTATGAGGATATGACGATCTATTGGACTTATGGAGATCAGTAAGAAACTATAAAACGGACACATATGGATGCAAAAAGTGCCTATATCCAGATGGGAACTGCCTGTAGAATGTATATTGTAAACTGAAGTAAGTTGAAACAGATTTTCATGTTCAATGATAAAAGGAGAAAAGGAAATGGAAAAGAAGTCAATTCGTGAAATTATCTCTATTATTTTTAAAGCGCTGACTCTTGCAATGGGTGTCGCTGTTGTGACCTTGTCCTGCCTGGATAGTCTGGAACCGCAAACCGCAGTGACTCTGCTTGGCATTGGACTTGCCTGTGCAGGTGTGGCGCTGCTGGAGAAACGGTGAAACACATGTATACAGAAAGCAGAGAAACAGAGATTGCACTGCTGAAAAAGCTTTGGAGAGGTGAAAAAGTAGATTGCCCTAAATGTGGAGAAGCGGTTCTGACGCATCTTCACAGAAAAGCAAAGAAAAGTGACTGTGACTGGAAATGCCCGTCATGCGGTGAAGTATATCGAACAATCAATATGCTGAAGCAGCTGCAGAATGAGTAAGCATTCCGGCACATCGCGGAAACGAATGCACTGAAACAGAGAAAGGAACATAGCATTTATGGCTGCAATTACAATAGAGAATCAATTACAAAGAAAAACACAGACAGCAAATCGCCTGTGTTACCTGTTTCTGCTTTTCCTTTTCCTTGCCGGCTGCATAGTGGGTTGGGTCTATGAGGAAATCTATTGCGGGATCGCAGAGGGGGTACTGCGGAACCGGGGCATTCTATACGGGCCGTGGCTTCCCATTTACGGAATCGGTGCACTGGGCATCTATGCCCTGAAGCCGGTGAAAAAACATCCGGTCCGGCTGTTCGTACTTAGTTCCGCGGTGGCCGGTATCGTAGAGTACATCATCGGTTTTGCCGGGATTCATCTTTTCGGACTGCGGCTGTGGGACTATAGCGGAATGTTTCTGAATCTGGACGGAATCATCTGCCTGGCCAGCGTAACGTGCTTTGCGGTGATGGGTCTTCTGTTCCTGTATCTGATGGAACCCGCATTTGAACGTATGGTTGGGAAAATCAGGCCGAAAACAGTTCAGACCGTTTGTCTGGTGTGTCTGCTGGTGTTTGCGGCGGACTGCATACTGAGTGCATTGTTCCGGACACCGATTACATATTAGGGTTATTATGAAGGCGTTTTATAGGGTGAAAAGTATGAAGAAGAAAACCATTCTCAAATGGGTCTGCGGCATTGTTGCCGCATTGCTGATTATCTTCGCGGCAGGCGCATGGGTCATGTTCGGCACCTTTATTAAAGCAGCAAACAGCATCGAAAAGCTGGAGGACGGCCTGTACGCTATGGAATATGACGGTGACTATGGTTTTGACGATTTTCTTGCGCAGGGCGGTGCATCCAGCGATGACCAGTTGGCCAATTATCTGGTGTCATTTTTATCCCGGGGATTCTATAAGATCGAAAGCGATGTGCAGACAGGAGAATTTGGCTGCTCCACCATCTGCACGCAGGATAAATATGGAATCATCTTTTTCGGCCGCAACTATGACTGGGAAGAGTGTCAGGCCATGATTGTGCATACCAGACCAGAAAACGGATACGAATCGGTTTCCACCTGTTGTCTTGATTTCCTGGGATTCGGTGAGGACTATGAACCGGATGGCTCCATGATGGACCGGATGCAGACTTTGGCAGCCATCTATGTTCCGATGGACGGCATGAATGAGATGGGACTCATGGTAGCCGATTTGATGGCAGGAGACCATGAGGAAACCCATCAGCAGACCGATAAACCCGATCTGACCACAACCACAGCGATACGTCTGCTGCTGGATCAGGCGGCAGATGTGGACGAAGCAATTACATTGCTGAGGCAGTATGATATGAATTCTTCCGTTGGTTTGGCGCACCATCTTTCCATCGCAGACGCCAGCGGAAAGAGCGTAGTGGTGGAGTATATCGATGGTGAGATGTTAGTCACGGAGACCAGGGTGGTAACCAACCATTATCTTGCCGACTGTGAAAAGCAGGGCGTCGGTTCGGAGCAGTCCCACCTTCGGTTTGACACCCTCGCAGCTCATACCGGCCCAGCTGATGAGATGGATGTCCGGGACATGCTGGAATCCGTAGCACAGAAGAACTATCCGCAGACAGAAGGAAGCTATGAAAAGACCATGTGGAGCATCGTGTACTGTCCGGAGGGGCGGTGTGCCGATTTCTACTTTAACGAAAACTATGATTACGGATATGGGATTCTCCTTCAGGAAAAGGGCCAATTTTTGAAACGACAAGAACGATAAGTAAGGAAGGAATAATAGAATGAACACTTTGCAAACCATTCAGAAAACATTTCGAGTCTTTCAGATTCTCACAAAAGTTGCATTTATCTTCAGTATCGTGGGCGCATCCATCTGTGCTGTCGGTGCGCTGTGTTCCATCACCTGGTACACAGGAGGACAGGTGTTCACACTGTTTGGTGAGCCAATTACCTTTTTTACCGACAGCGAGGGAGCGAGCCAGGCCATGGCCGCGATGCTCTCTGACATGGTCATGCTGACGACCGATGCGATTTTGCTGGGTTTCGCCGGACGATACTTCAAAATCGAACAGGCCGAGGGTACACCATTTACGGCAAACGGTGCGGAGCTGCTGAAGAAGCTTGGCATTCGCTGCATTTATATGCCGATCGTGGCAGTTGCGATTGCTGTTTCCATCACGGTTAGTCTGGGTGCAGAAGAAAGCGGCGATCTCAGCAATCTGCCAGGGGTTGTTACCGGTATTGTTCTGATTCTGGCATCCATCATCTTTCGGTACGGTGCAGAGCTGGAACAGAAAGTCAAAACAGAGAATGAGGAAAGATAATAACTCGACTTCAAGGAGGCGTGAGATGAAGAAACAGTTTTTCGTTCCGGCATGTGTGCTGGCGGCGGTCGCAATCGGATTTATTATTTTTGCTTTGGGGCACCCGGAACTGTCATTTCCCTGGAGCACGCAGATTACCCATGTTTTTTACGGACTGTATGTGGATGCGGTAGTGCTTCTGTTTATCCTTGCGTTTTGGAAAAAATCGGACAAAACCTTTATTCTGGCCATCGTTCTGGAGCTTGCAGCCGCCTATTTCCTGGTGCAGTCTGTGCTCACCGTTTTCCCGGAGGGGAAGGAAAACTGGTATCTGCCGCTGGCCCTAGGGCTGAACTGCATTGCATTGTTGCTGAATCAGGTGTATAGAAGAAAACAGAAAAGAAAGGATGGGTCGAAAGGGTGAAGATGGAAAAAAATATTGAGTATAAGGCGATACAAAATTTCAGCAGTGATGAACTGGAAAGGCTCTTCCTTTCGGTTGCGTGGTCATCGGGGCATTTCCCGGATAAGCTTTCCGTTGCTATGCAGAATTTCGACACAGTGTTTTCTGCCTGGGATGGAAATAAGCTTGTCGGTATGATATGTGCGATGGATGACGGAATTATGAATGCTTATGTGCATTATCTTCTTGTAGATCCGGAATATCACGGAAAAACCATTGGCAGAACCCTTGTGGAAATGGTAAAGCAAAAATACAGGGATTATATGCGCATAGCAGTGATTGCATACGATAAAGAAATGCATTTTTATGAAAATTGCGGTTTTGTAAAAAGCAAAGATACATCACCGATGTTCATCACATCGTTATGGACCTGATTTTTGGTTTATTATCAGCGGAACAGCTCTCGACGGGGCCATTCTGCTTGTTGTTGGGATCCTGAGGTAAAAAATGAAGAAAATGAACAGTATGAATGCAAGAATCATTTCTTTCTGCGTTTTATGTCTTTTCGCTGCGATGGTGATATCCATTACGGCCTGTACAAACGGAAATCAGGAGGCGGAAAGGGATAAAAGGGGATTATTTCAATAGATATTTCAAAGGTATCCGGTCGGCTTGACCTGGATGTCTATCCGGCGGAAGACATAGAAAAGCCGGAATACACCGGCAGAGATCTGGATTCGGCATCATTTGATGTGATAGTGGAGAAGCCCGGTGAGTATATGGTCCGCTTTACGGCTGCCGATTTTGTCGGCGAATACCAAATCAGCTGGAGAACAGAGGGGTTAGAAAATGAGTAGAGAGCAGAAAGGCAAGGTAGTGATCGGGTGCAGCATCGTGGCAGCGGTATGCTTCGGCATTGTCAGTTACGGGCACTTTTATCGAGGACGGATGGAGCTTGGCTGGGTATTTGCGATTCTGACGGCAGCACAGCTGGGACTTGCGGTGATGAACTACAGGCTGCAGAGAAAAATTGCAGAAGCGGATTTTGAAGGGAAAGAAAGTAAATAACTCAGAGGAGGTACGCAAATGAATGTTACATATGAACACAAACCGGCCATGACCTTCATCGGCTTTTCTACATCCATCCGTCCGGAGGAGGGCTATATCAAATGCCCTGAATTCTGGGACAGGGAGTATGCACAGAAGTACGCCAGGCTTTGGCAGACCATGCAGCCGGAAAACCCGGTGGAAAAAGCCATTCTGGAAAACGGTGTGGGCATGTTTGCCATCTGCGATGAAAAGGAAGGCTCCTTTGAATACTGGATTGCCGGTCTTTATAAAGGCGGCGAGGTGCCGGAGGGACTGAAGCTCTATACCTTCCCGGAAAGCGATTGGGCACAGTTCAGCGCGAAGGGCCCTCTGCCCGGCTCTCTACAAACTCTGAACACCCAGGTCTGGCAGGACTGGTATCCGAACGAGGGACAGAAATACTGCGGCAATGGCAACGCCATGCTGGAGGTCTACTCTGCCGGCGATATGCAAAGTCCGGATTACCAGTGCGGCATCTGGGTGCCGATTTGCAAACAGAAAGAAAACGAGTACGAAGCGGCTGAAATTGTTTCGACCATGATGGTTACAGGGATTTTATAAATTATTCAAAAGGGGTATTTTAGGAGGGACAGTATGAAAAAACACAGAAAAAAACATCCGCTGCGCAATGCGGTACTGCTTGGCATTGTCGCTGTGCTTGCAATCACAGCGGGAATCTATTCGCATTTTGGCGGTTTTGGGACCGGAGAATGTGCGGATACAGCGGAATTTGCAAAGTATGCGTCAACCGTTTCAGAACTGAAAATTCCGGCGCAGACACAGATCACAGCACTGGGGGAAGCAACCCACGGGAACGCAGAGTTTCAACGGCTGAAGCTGGACGTCTTTCAGGTTCTGGTGGAAAAGTACGGCGTCCGGGCATTTGCGCTGGAAGGCGACTTCGGCGGCTGCGAGGTGGTCAACCGCTATATCCATGGCGGAGCAGGGACAGCCGCAGAGGCTGCGGCGGCCATCGGTTTTGACATCTACCGAACACAGGAGATGGAAGATCTGATCACGTGGATGCGAAGCTATAATGAAGCGGCAAGACCCGGAGGAGATCTTTGGTTTTATGGATTTGACATGCAGAGATATGATTACAACTATCTTTTTCTGCTGCAGGCAGCAAGGGAAGCCGGCGTTGATACTTCGGAACTGGAAAAAATCTGGGATGCAGAAAATAAAGAATTCTCCGAAAGTTTTACTTCCGACCAGCGTGCGGAAATCATCGGCGCAGTGATAAGCAAAATGCCGTCCGATCATGCGCAGGCTATTCATTTTGCAGATGTTCTGCTGCAGAACATTGAACTTGGGAAGCACATGGATGACGCCGGAGCAGGGAACGCATATCGTGATCAGCTGATGGCAGACAACGCCATGTGGATCCTGAAACAGGAACAGGCGCGGGGAAACCAATGCATTTTCCTCTCCGGCCATAACGGTCACATGGAACAGTTCGGAAGCTACGATGAAAACAGCAAGGTGATGGGCAATCTCCTGGCAGATAAGCTGGGTGAAGATTATTTTGTCATCGGAACGGACTTTTATAAAAGCAGCTGCAATCTGCCGAAAGGAGCAGACAGAAAACGGATTCATCACACATTTTATTCCTACGACCCGTTGGCGAAAGCATCGAAGAAATGCGGCTTTGCAGAAAGCTATCTGGATTTTTCCACGATTTCGGAAGATTCTGCACTGAAAGCGCAGGCCACGGATTATACCTGGATGGGTGCGCTGGGCGATGGATATAACCCGTTGATTATGCGTATTTTGCCTGCAAGCTACCGCGTATGGCGTTCGCCGGCAGCCAGATTTGATGCCATGATCTTTGTTTCGGATGCACATCCGACCGAAATCAAGGAGATGAGCACGGCAGCATTAGACAACCTGGTGACTGCAATCCGGCAAACAGAGCCGCAGAACAAGGGGGACGGAGATTCTGAGGAAGAACCCTGGAAAACAGCCCTTGCAGAGGACCTGCTTGAAAAATACGGTGTGCTTCCGGAATACTATGTGGATCTGGGCGACGGGATTTACCAGGTTTATGTGGAAGTGGGCGGTGAGGTAGTCCCATTCGTCACGGTAGATTCCGCGACCGGCGACTACCACGGATAAATTCGAAATAATCCGGATATCCAGCCATTCAAAATTTGTTTTTCAAAGCATCTGCCCTGCCCATATCCACCGCAAAAATATTTGTTGGGGATGCTTACCATATGGTACAATAGAAATATAAAAACTGAATGGAGGAAATACGATGAAAGCAGCAGTATATTTCAGTCCAACGAGAGGAAGTGCAAAATATACCATAGAAATTGCTAAGGCAATCGCTGGAGAATTTGAAGAAATAGACCTTACACGTCCTGAAAACCGTACGAAAAAGTATTCTTTCGGGGCCGATGATCTTGTAGTATTTGGTGCGCCTGTATATGGAGGCAAGTTGCCTCTCCTTGACCAGCCGCTGTTTCGCAACATTCTTGGAGACAATACTCCTGCCATATTTACCGTAACGTACGGAAACCGTGAATTCGATGATGCGCTTCTCGAGATGCAGGAATTCTGCGAAGGGAAAGGGTTCAGAGGCATTGCTGCTGCGGCTTTGCTTGCGGAACATACCTATTCGGGGAAACTTGCAGGGGGACGCCCTGATAAAGACGACTTGCAGCAGGTGCGTGAATTTGCAGTGAAAGTATCCGAAAAGTTAAACTGCGACAGCAATTATTCAAAACTCCATGTTCCGGGAAATAAACCTTATCGGCAGTCACGGCATATGCCTATGCTGACCACAACTACAGAGAATTGCATCGAGTGCGGCACATGCAGCCGCATCTGCCCTGCAAAAGCTATAGGGAAGGAAGATGTTGCGAATGTAGACGAGAGAAAGTGTATCGGCTGTCTGGCGTGTCTGAAGGAATGTCCGGAAAATGCACGAAAGGTCGCAGGGCCTGATCTTGACATCGTCAGAAATAAACTGGAACCTTCCCTTGCGGGCATACACAAGGAAAACAAGTTCTTTTTATAATTTTTATGCCGCCATGGATCTCCATAGCGGCATTCTTCGTAGTAAAACAAAAATCAGCTTAATTTGCCGTGTCACATCTCTTTCTCATACTGAATGCGGTAGTAGATGGAGCATCCGTGAACCAGCAGATATGCGAACACTAAGAGAAGCAGCGGAACCATATCCACATTCATCAGAGTGAAGGATAACATTAGTGCACCAAAGATGTAGGTCATCATGTCGAAAGCTTTTCCTTTTGCACGGTTTGCGATGGCGATGTTGCGTTCGTCATTCTTTTCGATTTCCAGTTTTTTCCGCAAGTCCGGATCCTGCCCTATGGCCCGTGCCGAGAGCACTTCACTCATGCCGTGCCCAAACAGACCGGCGCCGATGCCGATTGCAACATAAGGCAGCGATGACATGATTCCCTGCGGATCCCCGGTCGTCTTTACCAGAAACAGCCCTGCTGCCGGCCATTGGCATCGCAGGGGCAGAAGCCGCGGGCTTGTGGATTTTGCAAAAAATAAAAAATACCCCTTGACTCTCCCCTTAAGGGCAGGGGATAGAATCCTTCTTGCAAAGAAAACGTAAGGAGGATTTTTTTATGGAGGAACAAAATATTCGCGTCCGGCATTTGTCGAAATCCTTTGGGAAGCGCAAGGTCGTGGATGATCTGTCTTTCGAGGTGAAGCGGGGCGAGGTGTTCGCACTGCTGGGGCACAACGGTGCCGGCAAAAGCACCACCATCGATCTGATTCTGGGATTGAAGGCGCCGGACGAAGGAGAGGCGCGGATTCTTGGAATGGATGCTGCAAGAAATCGGAAAAAGGTGTTTGAACGGGTTGGCGTGCAGCTGCAGCATACGCAGTATCAGAATAATATTACCGTGGAGGAGGCGTGCACAGAGTATGCTTCCCTGTATACCGATCCGGCAGACTATCCGGTGCTTTTGGAGCAGTTTGGTCTGGGATCTCTTAGAAAGAGTTTCGTGTCCAAGCTTTCCGGCGGGGAGCGGCAGAAGCTTTCGGTGGTGCTGGCGCTGATCGGAAAGCCGGAAATCGTATTTCTGGACGAGCTGACCACCGGCCTGGATGTGGCGGCAAGGCGTGAAGTCTGGAGAACGCTGCATCACCTGAAGGAACAGGGGCTTACAATTTTCCTGACCACCCATTATATGGAGGAGGCGGAAGCCCTTTGTGACCGGGTGTGCATCATCAAGGCGGGAAAAAAGGTGGCAGAAGGCACCATTCATGAGGTCGTTGAAGCTTCGGGCCGGAAGAATCTGGAGGAGGCGTATCTGTTTTTTATGGGAGAGGAGGAACTGCTGTGAGGAGATTTTGGAGAATGTATAGCGTAGAGCAGAAGATATTTTTAAGGACACCGGATGTGATCCTGTTCAATCTGATCATGCCGCTGGTGACTTTCCTGCTGATCACCGTGATTGCCGGGCAGAAGGATGCGGCAGATTCCGGCCTGACGTATTTACAGAGCGCATATGTGTCGCTGTCCACGGTGGGAATCTGCTGCAGTGCGTTTATGAGCATTCCTATCACCGTCGTAGAGTGCCGGTCACAGGGAATCTTGCGGCGGATGTACTGCAGCCCCTGCTCTCCGGCAAGACTCCTGGCTTGCGACACCATCGCCAGCGGGGTTATGGCTGTGCTTTCCACGCTGATCCTGACGGTGGCTGCGGTGGTCTTCTTCGGATACCGGATGGAGGGCAAGGTGCTCGCATATCTGGGCGCCTGGCTGCTGACCATGGTTTCCATGTTCGCCATCGGGCTCATGGTGGCAAGTCTGTGCAGGACCACGAAATCCATGAATGTGGCCACAAGCCTGATTTATTTCCCTATGCTGCTGCTTTCCGGTGCGACCATTCCGGCGGAGGTTTTCCCGGCAGGGCTTCGGGCTGTCGCGAACATTATGCCCCTTGGCGTGGGAATCAACCTGTTGAAATCGGTGTCCATGGGGTGTTATGATAATACAGGAATACAGGTGATCATCCTGGTGGTGATTGCAGCAATCGGCAGCGTCATTGCAGTCAAGGCGTTCCGGTGGGAGTAAGCGATGGAGACGGAGTACGCGATGGAAAAGGAGTACGCAATGGAAATGAAACAAGAACATCCGCCCTGCGAGACGAAGACAAGCGAAACCTTATATAAAATCGGCATGTTTGCAGCGATGAACCACGTGACCGTGAAGGCCCTGCGCTTTTATGAGGAGCAGGGCCTGCTGCTGCCAGCCTATATTCATCCGCAAAACGGATACCGGTACTATACCCTGTCCCAGATGGCGGTGATTCACCAGATTACCGCTCTGAAAACCGCAGGGTTCACGCTGGAGGAAATTGCCCGGATCAATTCCGGCGCCGATGAAGAGGCAGTGCTGCTGAAGAAAAAAGCAGAACTGCTGGAAAAGATTTCAGACCTGACCCGGCAGATCGCCGTGGTGGACGGTTACCTGTCCAGAAAGAAAATCGGCCTGTCCAATCCTGTCCTGATCAAAACGCTCCCGGAAACCACCGTGGCAGCCATGAACGCAAGGATTGAATCCTACGACTGCCTGTTTGATGTGATGCCGAAAATGGGAAAGCTGATGGAGAAAGCAGGCTGCATCTGTGCCCTGCCGGAGTATTGCTTTACGAACTACCTGGAACCGGGGTATAAAGACGAGGATATCCTGGTGGAGCTGTGCGAGTCTGTGGAAGAGGCACGGGAAGAAACCGGCGGCCTGTACTTCCGGACACTGCCTGCGATACAGGCGGCCTGCATTTTTCATAAGGGTTCCTACCGCACATTTTCGGAATCCTATGAACCGGTGCTGAAGTACATCGAAGAAAACGGATATGAAATCGCCGGCGAAATCCGGGAAAGCTATATCGACGGAATCTGGAACAAAGACGACGAAAGCCAGTGGCTGTCGGAAATCCAGGTGCCGATCAAAAGGAGGACGGAATAATCCCGAACCGACGGGATTCGCCCTGTTTTTTTGAAAAAACCCTTGATTTTTCCCTGTTAAAAGAGTATCATTTAGCAGATATTTATTTTTCAATGTTTTGCAGGAAAGGAATCAGAACATCATGAAGCATATCGTTGTCGGGATCACCGGCGGAATTGCCGCCTTCAAAACCTGCCAGATGGTCAGCGATCTGACGAAAAAATACGAAGTGCAGGTCATCATGACCCCTCATGCGACGAATTTTATACACCCGCTCACCTTCGAAACCCTGACCGGCCGCAAGTGCCTGATCGACACCTTTGACCGGAATTTCAGCTACGAAGTGGAGCACATCTCCGTGGCCAAGTGGGCGGACGTTTTCGTGGTGGCACCGGCGACGGCCAATGTCATCGCCAAATTTGCCCATGGCATCTGCGACGACATGCTGACCACCACCTTTCTGGCGTGCAACGCGCCGAAGGTCATCGCTCCGGCCATGAATACCAATATGTACGACAATCCGATCACTCAGCAAAATCTTCAGTCCCTGCGGTCTCTGGGGATGCAGATTGTGGAGCCGGTTTCGGGGCTTCTTGCCTGCGGTGATACCGGGCGGGGGAAGATGGCGGATATCGATATCATTGAAGAGGCGGTGGAAATGGCTCTGCATGGGGACAAGCCTCTGGCAGGCCGCAGGGTGCTGGTGACGGCCGGACCGACTCAGGAAGCCATGGATCCGGTCCGCTATATCACCAACCATTCCTCGGGCAAGATGGGATACGAAGTGGCCCGCGCAGCCAGAAATCTGGGTGCGGATGTAACGCTGGTCAGCGGTCAGTGCGGTCTGAAGCCGCCTTACGGCATGGAAACGGTCAGTGTGATCAGCGCCGAAGATATGTATCAGGCTGTGACAAGCCGGGCAGCAGACTGTGACTATATCGTCATGGCTGCGGCGGTGGCAGACTATACGCCGGCAGTAACGGCAGAAGACAAGATCAAAAAGAAAGATGACGATATGTCCATCGCTCTGAAGCGGACCCACGACATCCTGAAGACCCTGGGTGAGAGAAAGAGCCGGGGGCAAGTGCTTTGCGGATTCGCCATGGAAACACAGAATCTGCTGGAAAACGCCAGAAAGAAGTTGGAAGCCAAGAACGCCGACATGATCGTGGCAAACAATCTGAAGGTGAAAGGGGCAGGGTTCGCCCATGATACCAACGTGGCGACTTTTCTTCTCCGGGACGGGCTGGTGGAAAATCCGCTGCAGTCCAAGGAGGACCTGGCCTATGCCATCTGGGCGCAGCTGACGGAAATTCGCAGACAGAAAGGAATCGACTAACATGTTACTGACAGTGGATATCGGAAATACAAATATAACCATGGGGCTGATTGACTGCAAATGTCATATCGCAGGAACATTTCGTGTGACGACGAAAGCACAGCGGACCAGCGATGAGTATGGCATTCATCTGCTGGAGTTCTGCAGAATCAGCAATGTGCCCATCAGTCAGGTAGAGGATGTAATCATTTCCAGTGTAGTGCCGAAGGTTATGCATTCTTTCACCAATTCGATCCGTAAGTATCTGCATAAAGAGCCGATTATCGTTGGACCCGGGATCAAAACCGGTGTCAGCATTAAGACGGATTTCCCGAAGGAAGTGGGAGCGGACAAAATTGTGGATGCGGCGGCTGTCTACCACCTCCACGGTGGCAATGCCATCATCATCGACTTCGGAACGGCCACGACCTTTGACTATATCAACGAAAAAGGTGAATTCCTGTATAATGTGATTATGCCGGGTATGGAAATCAGTGCACAGGCCCTCTGGCAGCAGGCAGCCAAACTGCCGGAAATCGAAATCGTCAAACCGGCCAGTATCCTGGGAAAGAATACGGATTCCAGCATGCGCGCCGGCGTGGTTTACGGCTATATCGGCAGCACCGAGTACATTATCCGGAAGATGAAGGAAGAAATCGGCCGGGACGACATCCGGGTATTCGCCACCGGCGGCCTGGGCAGAGTCATTTACAACGAAACCGACATGATTGACGAGTATGATCCGGACCTGGCCTTCAAGGGCATGAAGATTATTTACGAGAAGAACCGGGGGCGGTAGGGACAGCGGAGCACCTGCTTCCGGGACTCTTAGGGCACCTGCGTTTTCAACAATATTTCGATTTTTTTCGTACAAAAACACGTAATTTTCTCTGAATATCGTGGATTTTCAGGGAAAATCCGGCTAAAATCTGAGGTTTCAGGCTCTTTCCGGACAAAAATTACGTGTTTTTGGGAGGTTTTTTGCCTTATATTGTTGAAGTCTTTCTGTGACCAGTGCGGAATTCGGATGGAGGAAGCATGGTGAAAAAGGTAAAGACGAAACCGGCAGGAGCGGCTCCGCTGCAAATGAAAAAAATATTCAAAAATTGTTAAAATTCCTGTTGACTTTCCTTTCTCCATATGTTAATATATCAAATGTGCCACGGATGAGGCAAGAAAAAAATATGCATCTTTAGCTCAGCTGGCAGAGCACCTGACTCTTAATCAGGGTGTCCAGGGTTCGAACCCCTGAAGATGCACCACAATGAAGCAGACAGTCAAACGGCTGTCTGTTTTTTTCTTCTTCGGGCACGATGAAAGTGCTGAAATTTCAACACTTCTCAGAAAAGTGAAATTAGGAAGTAAGAAAGAAAGCCGATGTCAGACAGAAGTGTCTGGCATTTTTTGTATCTTGGCAGACACCCTGATTTTTCGACTTCGAGATTCATAGGATATTTGTGTAAATGGTAAAATAAAGTGCACAGATTTCCGCCACTGAAACTGCACATTTTCT
>JBJFHL010000006.1:0-75243 GCA_051893555.1 Anaerovoracaceae bacterium | reverse complement strand
TCGCAGATGTCTTCAATTTTGCAGTCCAAAATCTCACAGAGGCGGTTGATGGTATATGTGTTTATGTTGCTGTTTTTCTTCAACCTAGTAATTTGTGCGGGACTCATGCCATAAACATGAATCAGCTTGTACTGCGTGATACCTTTTTCCTGCATGGTAGCCCATAGTTTGTCAAATGTAATCATTGCTGAAATCTCCCTTTTGTAGTATGACTTTCTACTTGAATGTTAACCGAAGAAGGTGTATCATTTATATTAACCGTAAGTGGTTATTATTTATGGAAAGAGAGGAATTTAAGTTGAGTAATACGTTTTTTTTACTTGCTGCATTAGCACTTTTAGCACTCCCAGTTGCAGTTATTGTTTTATTTGTTCAGGCGATACGAAAGAAACCAAAGAAGAAAATCGGATTTATTTGTCTGGGAATAGTTGGTTCTTTTGTTGTATTCTTTATATTAGGTGGAATTACTTCATGCAATCATGAATGGATAGAAGCAACCTGTACAGAACCTAAAACATGTACAATCTGTGGTGATACGGAAGGCGAGGCATTGGGCCACGAATGGGTGGAAGCCACTTGTGTCGAACCAAAGCATTGTACTCGTTGTGGTGAGACAGAAGGAGAAGCACTTGGACATGATTGGGAACCAGCAACGAACGAAAAACCAAAAACTTGCAAACGGTGCGGTGAGACAGAAGGCGAGAAGCTTAATAATAAATCTGAAACACTGATAGCTGTCGAAGAAGGTTACAATAGAACATTAAAAAGGGCTGATGAAAAGGGGACAGACCCAGATGTTGCATATAATACCCTTTATAATATTGCTTCTGAATTGAAGAATGCTATTGAAAATGATGATGATGAAATCATTGCATGGATGTCAGGGCAACTTTACGAAGAAGAGCTGTCCAGAGATAAAATGTACTCTAACGTGAAGAAACTACTGAAATATCTGGTGCCAGAAGATGAAGACAAGCTAAGTGCTATAATGAAAAAGTTTAAGAGCATGGATTCTGTTGATGGAAAAATAACTGAAACTGAAGTAAACATTAGAGTAACTGACATGGACAAGTTCGTTGATGAGATGGAATTGAAAGCAGAATATGTGGGAGGTGTTTTAGCTGCATTGGAGTGCTATGATTACTCATGGGTAGACGATAATGCCGAAAAGTTTTTACAATTTACCGATGATGGATTTACTTTCACATGGAAAGCTGTTGGAAATTATAAGCTTAAAATATAGAAAAAGAGAGAAATAAGATGAAGAAATATTTAACATTTTTGCTGCTTATTATTTTTTATCCAGCCGGATTATTATTACTCTGGAAGAATAAGGAATTCGCCAAAAAAGAGAAAATTGCATTTACACTTCTATTTGCAATAGTCGCAATCGCTCTGTTGATTATATTTGATGATTTCTATTTTGGTTCACTACCATATGGAATAGGTTATGTTTTAGGAAGCATTTTCAATCGAGGATAGTGATTTTAAGGGCAGTCTTCACAGGCTGTCCTTTTTCTTTATGGTGAACATGAAGAACCAGAATCAGAATCGGCAGAACAGCAGGGACATGCTAAAGAAACGAACTGGAAAAGCAGCATGTTTTCCCGGCAGCCAGAGAAAACGGATATTGTTTAGATAATTACAGTTGAATCTGAGTAATGCGTTGCAAAGATATCGCAGTCCCTCTTCATGTAGCATTTTCCGTGAAACATATCGTGAAACAAAAAAGTCTTTGACAATGAAGAGGCAATTTCTGTATAATAAGAACCAGAGAGTGTAGCATTAAGCTACACTTTTTGTGTTGTAGCAATAATTTAAGAAAAGTGAAAGGGGAGAGCACGTTGGCAAGAATTGGAACAAAAAGAGTATCGGACGTTTTAGATTACGAAAGAGACATTAAGGGGAAACGACTAATACGACTATCAGCTGGAGTTGGTTCAGGAAAAAATTACTGGGCAGTAAAGGTGGCGAAAGAAAACCCAAAATTAAGGATGTTGCTTATCACTTCGAGGAAAAACACAGTAGAAGTACAGGCGAAGAAGATGGGTGCCGTAAAGTTTTTCGATTTAGATTACCTTATCGATAATGAAGAGTGGGGATATCACCCTAATGCGAAGAGAAAGTATGTCTGCACAAATGCACGCATTGGGAAGTTCCTTAGAACACAGTACAAACATGATGACCCGAGGACACATCTCTGGAACATGTTCGACCTGATTATTTTAGATGAAGCGCATTCTCTGACGGAAGACGCAACGTTTGCAGACAGTTCATTTCATGTT
The DNA here is from genome assembly GCA_051893555.1 of Anaerovoracaceae bacterium. Taxonomy (GTDB): domain Bacteria; phylum Bacillota; class Clostridia; order Peptostreptococcales; family Anaerovoracaceae; genus RGIG7179. The sequence goes on along the minus strand of JBJFHL010000006.1, from coordinate 72,958 downwards.
GAAAAGTTCTTGAAAGCTGCATATAGAAATAATCCGAACTGCGATATTATTTTAATGTCAGGGACACAAGAGCCAATAGACTGGCTATTTTCAGGGGAAAAGAATGAGGGATTAGTCACGAACATTGACTGCTTTGAAAAAGATTGCATTCATCTGGAGCCTGACATTGTAAGGCTATGCCCGAAAAAAGCGGTCGGGGAAGAATTATACAGATTATGGAGCAAAGGAGAAAGAGTCATCTATTTTGCGAATTATACCGACAGTATGAAGGAACTTATTGAAGCGATGATTGCGGATGGAGTTCCGATGAAAGACATCGCAATAGCCTTTTCAGATGACGTTTCAAAGTCAGAACGGCAGGAAAAGTTTCATGAGGACTTGTTGGCAAGGATGGAAGAAGTAAACGATTATCTGGTCACAGAGGAAAGACTTCACCCAGATGTTAAGCTGTTTTTTACGACATCTACGAATAAAGAAGGTATTAGTATTCTGGATGATGATGTAAAATACATGTTCTCTGAAAGCAACAGAAAATATGAACTGGTTCAGATGGCAGGGCGGGTTCGTGGAAACCCTGATACGGGTACAGGCTTAAAAGAACTGATTGTAATTCATGGTACAAAACAGCACGGTTCAAATTATTCCAGCTTCAACCAGTGCATGAGTGAAGAATGCGTGCAAAGTGTTAATAAAGCTTTGCAGAGATATTACGCATACTGTCGGGGTAACAATGAGAACTTTGATATTAAAAAGATTAAGGAAACAATATGTACAAACTTCCCTTATCTCAGATATGATTACATTTCACGGAAATACCACGTATTCAGGGGAAAGATTAATGGCGATAAGCAGGCAAAAAAATGGAACAAGGAATTGAAAGAAATTGTTGAATGTGCCGACTGGCCTCATTTTCATAACAATGTTTTAACCGGGCATGAGGTATTAGAAGAAGAATGGTTTCCGTATTCGAGGTGTATAATCTACACATGGAATGATGAAAAAGCTAAGGAGATGGCCGCTTCTGAAGCTGAAAGACTATTAAATTCAGCGAAAGAAGAGTTCCTGACATATTTGAAAGAGAACAACTTGTACGAAGTGCCAATATCAGCGAAGCAAAGAGATGATCTAAGAGACCCGATTCGAAAGCTTGTTGCGAAATATGGCGAAAAAAAAATAGGAATCAAGGAGACTTTCTCCGATGTCACAAAGGCTGTAAAGAAACTGGATATAGAAGCACAGCGCCATGGGAAAAAGGGTAATAATGACCCACGGACATATTGGATACTGACGAAGATAGATTCTGAAGGGGAAGAAGAGGGGGAAGTTTCATAATTCATATAAGGAGAAAGACAAAAGTTCCCCCGCTCTGCATGATTATGGACGGAAAAAACATGCGAAACATAGGGATGATAAATCTTCGCCCGCCTTCGGCGGGCATTAGCTTTATCATCCTAAGTCCTCGCAAAGTACCTTTGCTCGGACTTGGAATAAATGTAAAGGATAAAAGAAATCGTGCGACAACCGCATATCCAATTAAGCATTGACCTCTTCAGAGGTACAATATCTCCTTCCGCTGCGTAGTGGCAAATTATCCCGTTGGAAAGCTTTGTCAAGACCTTGCCACGAAGTGGTGCGAAGCAGTCTTTACAAAGATGGACAATGGGATACAATGACACGAAACAGCGAAGGAGAATTGCAGATAGTCTGGATATCGAATACCTTTTTCTATTGTAATAATCGCAGAGCCTTTCAGCAGTTTTAAGGCAGGGGGTGTGCCCTCTTCATTGTTTTCAGATAAGAATTGCAGACAGTGAAGTAAAGTGGTATAATATACATATCATCTCGAATGATGTGTTGAACTAATGCAGAGATGATGTGTTCAATCATTGAAATTTCAATGAAATTCGAGTGCATGCTGGCTTCCATGTGGCCATGATGGGCTATATCGGCATGGGCAACAACCCGATGGTCGGCGCTACCGTAGCCGTGGCCGTAGCGGTGGAAGAAGCAATGAAATAATCGGCTTTACAGCCGATTAGACCTACCCAATCATAAGAAATTCAGTTAGACCCATCATTTTGAGTAAATTTCGAATGATGGGTCTGATTTTTTTGCCAAAAGGAGAAATTCATCCAAATGAAACAAAAAAATTGAAAAAAGGATGAGACACTTGCTCGGAAAAGAGATGAATTTCGATAAATCCTGGCGAAAATCATAAAAACAGACGGTTTTTTGGCTTGTTTTTCAACCTTTTTTTCGATTTTTGTTTAAATTTGGATGAGTTACATGATGGGAACCGCAGGGGGGACTGATGGGAACCGCAGGCGGTGTAAGAGGCAGTGGATATCAGAACTCGCAGAGCATCTGCAGCCCCTCGAAGAATTTGTCGATGGACGGGCGGCCGCCGTAGGCGGATTTTCCCCGGAGCAGATCCATTTCGCTGCGGATGGCGTCGAAGTTGAAGAGGGAGTGGGCATACTGCTCAAAGAGGTCGCTGTAGTAATCCTCAATTCCCAGGGCGGCTGTATTGGTCAGCCCACGCTTTACCGCCCGGCGGATCCGCTGTTTGACGATCTTCGGGTCCTCGCCCAGCGAAAAGGCATAGGCGTTGAGGGTGGACTTGCTGTCATAGGCGGTCTTTTCCTTTTTCATCATCTGGCAGACGTTGATGATGTCCTTAGTGCCGCTTTCTCCCAGCATTCCCACAGAACCCAGGATTTTGCGGACTTTGGAAAGCGTATCATCTGCAGGCTCCTGCACTCCGGTCTGGACGGCAGGCTGGGTGGTGCCCATGACAGAGCGGATCCCGCTGAGCACAGAAGCCATCTGCCGTTTTTCCACTACCCGGCGAAGAACGTTTTCAATTTCGATAAAGTTGTTTGGCTTGGTGATGAAAAACTCGATGCCGGCTTTATAGGCATCGGAAACCATATTTTTATCTACAACCTGAGAGACCATGACGAAATCAATTTCCGGATTGGTCTCTTTTACTTCGTTCACCACGGTAATCCCGTCTTTGACGGGCATCAGCAGGTCCAGGACCACGATGTCCGGATTTTTGGCGCGGATTTCGTCTACCGCCTTTTCGGAACTGGTCTGAGTACCGATGACTTCCCCCAGATTGCGGGATTCAATAATATTCTCCAGCACTTTTACTGCGCTGATCAGATCATCCAAAATGTAAAATTTCATATGCACACCTCTTTCTGTCTGACACACGGTCATGAATCGGTTTCCCCTACAGGATCCACGCGGAACTGTTCTGCCGGAATGCGGAGAGTGAAGGTTGTCCCTTTGCGAACCTGACCTGCAGCGGCGAGCGTACTTTCTACAGCAATCTCTCCGTGGAATTTATCGGTCAGCAGATCCTTCACCAGCGTCAGACCCAGTCCCCGGTTGATGTCTCCGGTGGTTTCGTCGTATTTTGTGGAAAAGCCCGGCTCAAACAGGACGTCTATGATATCCGGCGGGATCCCCGGCCCGTTATCGTGGACGGTGATGACGCAGAGCTTCCTGTCGTTCTCCGTTATTTCGCGGCACCGGATGTCGATCTCGCCCCGGTGCAGGTTGGAGCCTTCGATGGCATCCACGCTGTTTCCCACCAGGTTCCGCAGAATGCTCATGAATGGAAAATGATCTTCAATGATATAGTTGACTTCAAAGGTGTAGGAAAAGCCGATGGAGATGTTCCGCAGCGTTCCGTTTTTTTCCACATCCACCGAAAGGATTTTCAGAATATCCGAAAGATGGAGACTGGTGTCCTTGAAGTCGCTGAGAAAGTTATCCTGCAGGCCCATGATGACACGGCGATAGCCTTTTTTGATCTCGTGGATGTCCTTGGCGATTTCCAGAGAGATATGCTGCAGGCTCTTGGGATAATTCTCCCGCTCCAGGGTTTTGTACAGCAGGAAGGCATTTTTCATCACGTCTTCGATCTCGTTCATGTTCTTTTCCATGAAATAGACCTCGCTGTTGAAGGTGGAAGCCATGAGCACCAGCTTCTTATAGTTTTCTTCGTGCTCGGCTTTTTCCAGCAGTGATTTATATAAATCGGAAGCGATGCAGACCAGCAAGATCAGGAAGCTGCGGACCACGGCCAGGATGATCAGACCCATGAGCCGATGGGTCGTGAAGAACTGATGGAAGATGATGAAGCGCACCAGCATTTCCACGCAGTTGGAAAGAAAATCGCTGCCAGCCAGCCGCAGATAGTATCTCCCGTAGGATGCAAACCCCAGCGAACGAAATAAAATGCCGAAGATCATGGCATAGGCGAAGAAGAAAGCCATGTCCGGCAGTACCAGCTTCGCCGCAGACGGCAGGACTTCTCCCTGCCACAGAACGATAAGCAGCCGGACCAGTGGGGAGAAAATGCCGATCAGCAGGCAGGCTTTCACACTGTCCAGATCCTTGAAAATATAGAGAAAGATTCCCATCATGACCACCGAGAGGGCGATGATGAAGCCGTCCACGAACATGTTTACATAGATCTGTGACGCAATGGAACTGGCCGCTACCATCAGAAAGAGTCGTCTGTTTTTCTGCATGTCACCATTCCTCCTTTCCTCGTCCTTACCTCGTCCTTTTCTCGTCCTTTCTTCGTCAATAATCCGTGTATTTTCTGCTTCTATTTCTGCTTATATATAGTATATCCGGTGGAATTGTGACGGGCAAGTGAAAAAAGTGTTCGTTTTTTGAAGATTTCCGAAGCGATTTGAAGCAAATTGAAGCAGTGTGAAACTTTTTGAAGCCGGGTGAAGTTTCATGAATCCTGTCTGTATAATCAGGGTGTAAAGGGCATGCGGCAGGAGGGGTCCTGCCGGAAAGGTGTAATTGTATGATTGATATTTTCGCAGAAGCACTGCCGGCGGGCAGGCCGGCAGTGTGAAGCGGAGAAAGAGAGGAGAAAAGGTATGAAGAAGTTATTATCTGTTCTATTGGTACTGATTATGGTCTTCAGTATGGCAGCCTGCGGCAGCAGCGGTGAAGATGCAGCGGAATCTGATGTGATCAAGGTTGGCTGGATCGGCGCACTGACCGGTGACCAGGCGCCGTGGGGAACCTGCGAAAGCCAGGCGCTGCAGATGTACATCGACCAGCAGAATGAAGCCGGCGGTGTTCTGGGCAAGAAGCTGGAACTGGTAAAATATGATACCAAAGGCGACGCCAACGAATCCGTAAACGCAGTCAAGAGACTGATTGCCAACGATAAGGTATGCGCGATTCTGGGACCGAACGCTTCCGCAGCAGCCATCGCCATCAAGGGCGCGCTGAACGAAGGAAAAGTACCGGATATCGCAACGGTAGCAACCAACCCGGCCATCACCGTGAATACCGATGGCTCCGTCAACGCATTCAACTTCCGTGTATGCTTCACCGACCCGTACCAGGGTGCAGTGGCAGGCGGCTATGCAGCCGATGAGCTGGGCGCCAAGACCGCAGCCGTTCTGTACGACGTGGCAAGTGACTATTCCCAGGGCTTCACCCAGTTCTTCGTGGAAACCTTCGAAGCAAAGGGCGGCAAGGTTGTCGCACAGGAAGGCTTCAAGTCCGGGGACACGGATTTCAGACCGCAGCTGACAAAGATCAAAGAAGCAGATCCGGACGTGATCCTGATGCCATACTTCTATAAGGAAGTGGCGCTGTCCGCAAACCAGGCCAGAGACCTGGGCATCGACGCCATCCTGATGGGCGGTGACGGCTGGCCTTCCGACACTCTGTTTGAAATGGCAGGCGACGCCATCAACGGCAGCTATGTGGTAAACCACTTCGACTATAATGACCCTGCAGCGTCTGAAGTAACGGCTGCTTACACCGAAGAATACGGCACCGCACCGGAAATCAACGCCTACATGGTACATGACGCATTCCAGGTTCTGATCGCCGCCATCGAAAAGGCAGGCAGCGCAGATTCCGAAGCCATCGCAGCAGCGCTGACACAGGTGGAGGTTGCCGGCGTGACCGGAACCATCAAGCTGGGTGAAGATACCCACGATCCGGTCGGGAAGGAAGCCGCCATTCAGCAGATCGTGCCGAGCGATTCCGCAGCAGACGGATATGAATACAAGTTTGTCATGAGATATACACCGGAAAACTAAGAAAACGAAGAGAAAACAGAGCTTGTGAAAAGGGGCAGCATGGTCTGCCCCTTTTTCAGAAAACCTCGCAGGAGGAAAGGAGGGAAACCCTTGAGTGTTTTTATTCAACAGTTTATTAACGGCTTGTCCATCGGCAGCATTTACGCACTGATGGCAGTAGGCTATTCACTGGTTTACAGTATTCTGAACTTTTCCAACTTTGCCCACGGCGGCGTAATCATGCTGGGTGCATACTTCGGCTTGTACGCAGTGACGCTGATCGGCGGCATGCCGTTCCTGGGGGCGCTGATCATCGCGGCTCTGCTGGCAGGCCTGGTGGCAGTGGTTCTCGAAAAGATCGCCTACCGCCCGCTGCGAAAGAGGAATGCGCCGGGCTTATATTTCATCATTTCCGCCATGGGTGCTTCCATTTTCCTGGAAAATCTGGTGATCGTAACCATCGGACCGACCTTCCGCACGTATCCGCAGATGATCTCCAGAGAGCCGTTCACCTTCGGCAGCATTTCCATCAGCAGAATCGATGTGCTCATGTTTGTCATCGCAGCCATCAGCCTGGTCCTGCTGGTATTCATCATTGAAAAGACCAAAGTGGGTCTGGCCATCCGTGCCTGTTCCTACAGTGCCAAGGGCAGCAATCTGATGGGTGTCAACGTGAACCGGATCATCTTCGTGATCTTCCTGCTGGGCGGTATGCTGGCCGGTGTGGCCGGAATGCTGTTCGGCATGAAATATACCGTATATCCGCAGATCGGTGTGATCACCAACAAGTCTTTCGTGGCAGCCGTCTTCGGCGGACTGGGAAGCCTGCCGGGCGCCGTCATCGGTTCCATTTTGCTGGGACTCATCGAAACCTTCGGCGCAGGCTATATCGCCTCCAACTACAGAGACCTGATCGCTTTTTCCCTGCTGATCGTCGTTCTTGTCATCAAGCCGTCGGGCATCATGGGCAAGATCACGGAAGATAAGGCATAAGGAGGTGGGTATATGTTCAGTTGGTTTTATATCGAAGGAATACTCATTCTGGTGGGTGTCAATCTGATGGTAGTACTGGGACTTTCCCTGCTTACCGGTTTCACGGGCCTGTTTTCCTTCGGCCATGCCGGCTTCATGGCCATCGGCGCCTATGTGTCGGCAATCTGTACGTTAAATTATCATATGCCGTTCCTGGTCGCCATGGTTCTCGGGGCCCTGGTCGCCATGATCATGTCCTTCCTCATCGGGTACTTCACCTTGGGACTGAAGGGAGACTATTTCTGTATCGCCACCCTGGGATTCGGAGAATCGGTCCGTCTGATCTTCGACAACCTGGACTTTTTCGGCGGCGCCAGAGGGCTGTCGTCCATTCCGATGGTCACCACTTTTGAGCTGGTGCTGGTCATCTGCTTCCTGGCGGTGGTCGCCATGGTTCTGCTGATCCATTCCCGCCACGGCCGCAACATGATCGCCATCCGGGAAGAGGAGCTGGCTTCGCAGGCCATCGGCATCAATGTATTCCGTTACAAGATGATTTCTTTCGCCATTTCTGCTGCCTACGCAGCCATCGGCGGTGCCATGTATGCCCACTATCTGGGTTATCTGCAGCCGTTGATGTTCCAATTGACAAAATCCACCGAGCTGACCATCATGGTGATCTTCGGCGGTCTGGGAAGTATCGGCGGAAGTGTCATCGGCGCGTTTTTCCTGACCTTTATTCCAGAGCTGTTCCGTGCTTTCGCCAGCTGGCGTCTGGTCTTCTACGGCGCCGCGGTGATTCTGGTCATGATTACGCGGCCGCAGGGTCTCATGGGCGGCATGGAGCTGACCGATGTGGCCAGATGGGCGAAGAGAAAATTGTCCGGCGGCAAGGGCAAGAAGGGTAAGAAGAATGAACCGCCGGTGCTGCAGGAAGAAGGTGAAACGGCATGAAAGATGTATTAAAACTGGATCATGTAACGAAGCGGTTCGGCGGTCTGACCGCCGTGGGAGATGTGAGCTTCACCATAAAAGAAGGAGAAATTTTCGGACTGATCGGACCCAACGGTGCCGGTAAGACCACCATCTTCAATCTGATCACCGCAGTGTATTCCCTGACGGAAGGAACCATTACCTTCGGCGATCAGGTCATCGCAGAAGCCGATCCGTACGGCAGCGGCATCGTGGAAGGTGCGAAACGGCGGCTGTTCTGGCATCCAATGAAACCGTTCCAGATCGCCGAAGCGGGCATTACCCGTACCTTCCAGAACATCCGGCTGTTTAAGAAGCTGTCCGTTTATGAAAATGTACTGACCGCCTGCCACAGAAGTGCGGACTACGGCCTGGGCGTTTCTTTCCTGCCGCGAAAGATCCCGTTTACGAAAGTGGTTCTTCCGTGGGCGAAGAAGATCACCAGCCAGGAAGAGCAGCTGCGGGAAAAGGCAGAAGAACTTCTGAAAATGATGGGACTGTGGGACTACCGGGAAATGGCAGCGGCAAATCTGCCGTACGGCCTGCAGAGAAAGCTGGAGATCGCCCGTGCGCTGGCACTGGATCCGAAGCTGCTGCTGCTGGATGAACCGGCAGCCGGCATGAACCCGGAAGAGACCCTGGCGCTGCTGGATCTGATTAAGGAGATCCGGGACAAATTTCATCTGACCGTTCTGATCATTGAACATCATATGGATCTGATCATGAATCTGTGCGACCGGATCTATGTGCTGAACTTCGGCAAATTCCTGGCAGAGGGCGTGCCGTCAGAGATCCAGAACAACAAGGACGTCGTGGAAGCATATCTGGGAAAGGAGGAAAGTACAGCATGCTGAAAGTCAGAGATCTGAACGTATATTACGGCGGCATTCATGCCATCCGCGGTGTGAACATCGATGTGCAGAAGGGAAACATCGTGACCATCATCGGCAGCAATGGTGCGGGTAAATCTTCCCTCCTGAATTCCATCAGCGGCATCGTGAAATATCAGGGTTCCATCGAGTTTGAAGGAAAGCCCCTGCCGACCCAGGCGCACAATGTGGTGAAAAGCGGTATCTGCCAGGTACCGGAAGGCCGGATTATCTTTGCCAATCTGACCGTGCAGGAAAACCTGAAGATGGGTGCGTATCTGCGAAATGACAAAAAAGGAATGGAAGCAGACTTCGAAAGAGTGTATGAACTTTTTCCACGTCTGAAGGAACGGGAAAAGCAGATCGCAGGTACACTTTCCGGCGGGGAGCAGCAGATGCTTGCCATGGGCCGGGGGCTCATGTCTTCCCCGGAGCTGATCCTTCTGGACGAACCGTCTCTGGGACTGGCACCGCTGCTGATCAATACCATCTTTGAGATCATCAAAGAGATCAAAGCCATGGGGAAAACCATTCTGCTGGTAGAGCAGAACGCCTTTAAGGCGCTGTCCGTCGCAGATGAGGCCTACGTGCTGGAACAGGGTGTCATCACCGCTTCCGGCAGGGCCGGTGATCTGATAAAAGATCCGAAAATCCAGGAAGCATATCTGGGGAAAAAATAAATCAAATGGGAAAAACCCGGGCATTCCAGGTGCTCCGGGTTTTTTCTTGCATTTTTTTCCCCCTGGTGGTATAATGTTAACGTCGGAATTTTTCTATTCTTTGATAACGGAGGAAAAAATGAAAAAGAGTATTTCACTTTTAGTCGTTCTGGCTCTGATTTTGTCCCTGTTCGCTCTGGTGGGCTGCGGCGGAGAAGAGGCAGAAGGCGATGCCCTGACTGTGACCGTTGTCGTTTCTGCGGGATTTGGCGATAAGTCCTTCAACGACTCCGCCAAGGATGGCGCAGACCGGCTGGCTGCAGACAAGGGTATTACTGTAAACTATATAGAGTGCAACAATGAAGGAATCAAGCAGAAGCTGATGGATGCTGCAGAAGTCTCCGACTTCGTGGTGGCAGTCGGCTGGGAATGCTATGAGATCGAGGAAGTTGCACCGGAATATCCGGATACGAAGTTCATCTTCGTCGATAACCCGGTGGAAACCATCGCAGACATCCCGAATCTGCTGTGCATCACCTATGCACAGAATGAAGGTTCCTTCCTGGCCGGCTATATCGCAGCACAGATGTCCAAGAACGGTGTGGTTGGCGCAGTCGGCGGAGATGACGGAGACGTGATCGGCGACTTCCTGGTAGGTTATAAGCAGGGTGCCAAGTATGCAAATCCGGACATCAAGGTGGAAACCATCATTGCAGGCGACTATGAAGACCCGGCTCTGGGTAAGGAATGTGCACTGACCCTGGTAGACAAGGGCGCGGACGTGATTTTCAACGTGGCAGGCAATACCGGAAACGGTATTTTCGAAGCGGCACAGGAGAAGAGCTTCTATGCCATCGGCGTGGATGCGGACCAGAAGCTGACCAACCCGGAATATGACGATGTGATCATCTGCTCCATGAAGAAGGAAGTAGGTCAGTCCATCTATGATGCCATCGCAAAATTCGCTGACAACGGCACATGGGAAGGCGGTAAGGTTCTGGTAACCGATATGGCCAACGGATACATCTCCATCGCTTACGGTGATGAAGAATCCACCCAGCAGGTTCCGGACTCTCTGAAGAGTGAAGTGGAAGAACTGGCAGGAAAGATCATCAACGGCGAGATCGAAGTGGAAACCACGAGACAGTAGTAAAATACAAGACAGAAGCATTCATTATCGCTGAAAAAGGCGTAGCGTTTCATGCGCTGCGCCTTCTTTATATTACGAAAGGAAATGAGGGAACAGAAGGTGCAGGATACCATAATAAAATTTGATCATATTTCCATGCAGTTTCCGGGAGTGCTGGCCAATGACGATGTTTCTCTGGACATCCGGAAAGGTGAGGTTTTCGCACTGGTGGGCGAAAACGGCGCCGGCAAGAGTACGCTGATGAACATCCTCTACGGCATCCACACCCCGACCAGCGGCGAAATATATGTAAAGGGCCGGAAACTGACCCGCCATGAACCGGGAGAATCCATTGCAGCCGGCATCGGTATGGTGCACCAGCATTTCATGCTGGTACCATCCTTTACGGTGGCGCAGAACATCGTCCTGAGCCGTGAGCCGCGGAAGATGGGATTCTTTTATAATCTGAAACAGGCAGAGAAAGAAGCAGAACACCTGGTGGCCGAATACGGGCTGAAGGTGGATCCGAAGGCAGTGGTCGGCGAGATCAGCGTCGGCCTGCAGCAGCGGGTGGAAATCCTGAAAACCCTGTACCGGGGTGCGGAGATCCTGATCCTGGATGAGCCTACGGCCGTGCTGACACCCCAGGAGACGGAAGAACTCTTCACGGTCATCCGCCGCATTGTGAAAGAAAAGGACATGACGGTGATCATCATCACCCATAAGCTGTATGAAGTCATGGCAATTTCCGACCGGGTGGGCGTCATGCGGCAGGGAAAGCTCATCGGCGTGGAAGAAACGAAAAACGTCAACGAACGGATCCTGGCGTCCATGATGGTGGGCCGGGAGGTACTGCTGGATCAGCTGGAAAAGACCGGCACACCGGGTCAGGTCCTGATCGATGTACAGAACGTCCATGCAGACGACAACCGGGGTCTGCCGGCGGTCAACGGCGTTTCTCTGCAGGTCCGGGCAGGAGAAATTCTGGGGATTGCGGCCATCGAGGGAAACGGCCAGAGCGAGCTGCTGGAGGTGATCACCGGCATGCGGCCCCTTCGCAGCGGAGAAATTTACATCGCCGGTCAGAATGCATCCGGCAAAACACCGGGCGAGATCCGGGACATGGGCCTTGCCCACATTCCGGAAGACCGGATCGCCACCGGGGTATCCAGCCAGTCCACGGTGAAGGAAAATCTGATCATCGGAAAAGAGCGGCGGCCGGAGTTCGCGAAAAAAGGCATCCATCTTCGCCAGTCCTCCATCGCCCGCTATGCGTCGGATCTCTTCGCAAAATACGACCTGCGGGGTGCCGGCATCGAGACCGGGGCGGGTTCTCTGTCCGGGGGAAATATGCAGAAGGTAGTGGTAGCCAGGGAGTTTTCCTTCGATACGCCGATTCTGGTCATTGCGCAGCCGACCCGGGGCGTGGATATCGGTGCCATGGAATTTATCCATAAGCAGATCGTGGCCAAGCGGAATGAAGGCTGTGCGATTCTGCTGGTCAGCGCCGATCTGGACGAGGTGCTGCGCCTCTCCGACAGAGTAATCACCTTGTATGAAGGAAGAGTTACCTGCCAGTTTGAAGCCGGAAAAATCGATAAAATGGAAATCGGTTACTATATGACAGGAAACAGAAAGGAGGACGCATAGGATGAAGGGCATTCTGAAAAAAATAGCAGACAACCGGAACTATCTCATATCTCTGGCCCTCAGTATCCTGGCCGCCTTTCTCATCGGTGCACTGCTGATGCTGGTGACCGGATATAATCCGGCGGCCGGCTACAGCGCCATGCTGAAGGGCGCCTTCGGTTCCTCCAGAGTATTCGGAAACACTCTGGCCAAGATGCTGACCCTCTGTCTGACGGGACTTGCTACGGCGGTGGGGGCCAGAGCCGGCCTGTTCAATGTGGGCGGTGAAGGGCAGCTGTACCTGGGCGGCATGGCAGCCACAGTGGTGGGCATTTACCTCTGCGGCCTTTCGCCGGTGATCGTGGTGCCACTGGCGTTTGCGGCAGCCATCCTTGCCGGCGGCTTTTATGCCTGGATTCCGGCAGTCCTGAAGGTGAAGCTGAATGTCAGCGAGGTCATCACCACCATCATGCTGAATTCCGTAGCCATCTACTTCTGCACCTGGCTGTGCAACGGGCCGCTGAAATCCGCCGATAAGGGCATCTCTGGGGCCACCGATGCGGTGCCGGACAGCTTTGTGTTCGGACAGGTCATTGCCCGGTCCAACCTGAGCACGGCCATCTTTTACAGTGCCGTCATCGCTTTTTTCTGCTGGTATATCATGGAGAAGACCAGCATCGGACTGGAAATGAAGGTGACGGGGGAAAATCCGCGGTTTGCCTTCTTCTCCGGCCTGAAAAAGGATAAGATCATGATCTGGGCCATGGTGGCTTCCGGCGCCATCTGCGGTCTGGTGGGCATGTTTGAGGTATACGGATACCAGCACCGGTTCCTGCCGACCATCAGCAACGAGTTCTTCTTCGACGGCATGCTGGTTGCCATGATCATGAACTACAGTCCGCTGGGAATCATTCTCATGAGCTTTTTCTTCGCGGTCATCGATATCGGTGCCGGGGCCATGGAGCTTTCCACGGGAATCTCCCATGAGCTTTCGGACATCATCTTCGCCATCATTATTTTCCTGATGGCTGCGGAAGGCGGTATTTCCAGAGCCTTCAGTGCATGGCAGCTTCAGAAGAAAGCACGGAAAAAAATCACCATGGATGGGGAAAAGGAGGTGCAGAAGGGATGAATCAGATTTTCGAAGTGTTTAACATGGGGCTTCTGCAGAATACGCTCCGATCTGCCACGCCGGTGGTGCTGGCTGCCATGGGGGGACTCCTGACCGAGCATGCAGGCATCATGAACATCGGTATGGACGGCATGATTCTGATGGGGGCTTTCGTGGCCGTGGCGGTCAGCTTTACCCTGTCCAGCGCAGCGCTGGGAGTGGTGGCGGCTGTGGCCATGGGCATCCTGGTGGGCCTGTTCTTTGCGCTGTTTGTGGTAAAGCTGAAAAGTGATGAGTTTATCATCGGCATGGCGCTGAATACCTTTGCCGGTGCACTGACCGTATATCTGCTCCGTTCCATTTTCGGCGTGAAGGGAACCTTTTCCGATAAGGGCATCGTGGGACTGCCGAAGATCCATCTGGAGTTCCTGGATCATATTCCGTTCCTGGGACCTCTGCTGAACGATAATTCCGTGTTCGTCTATGTGACATGGGTCCTGGTGTTTCTCACCTGGCTCTTCCTGTACCGGACGCCGTACGGCTTCTGGATGCGGGCAGCCGGGGAGCATCCCCAGTCTCTGGAAACCGCCGGTATCAGTCCGGTGCGGATGAAATTCCTGGCCAGCGTGCTTTGCGGCATTTTCTGCGGTTTCGCAGGCGCCCATCTGTCGCTCGGGTATCTGACCATGTTTACCGAGGGGATGAGCGGAGACCGGGGATTCATCGCCTTCGCCTGTGTTTTGTTCGGCATGGCCAATCCGCCGAAGGTATTTCTTGCAGCGCTGCTTTTCGGGTTCCTGCAGGCCCTGGGCCTGCGTCTGCAGAGCGTGGGTGTGCCGGCTGACCTGACTTCCATCATCCCGTACGCTTCGACGGTGCTGATGATGGTCTATGTGGTGGTCAGCGGAAACAAAAAGAAGAAAAAGGGATAGGAATCCGGCCGTTTCTGTGGTACAATAATAGACGTCCGAAAAAATCGGGCAAACAGATTTTGCGAAGTCAAAAAAATAAAAAGAAAATAAAGGGGAAAAACCAATGAAAAAAAGTATTTCAATGATGCTGATCCTGCTGCTGAGCGTGTGCCTCTTCGGGCTGAGCGGCTGCGGCGAGAAGGCAGCAGAAATCGAAAATCCGTATGAGGGACTGAATCTGGAGGAGTACATCACCCTGCCGGATTATAACGTGTATACCACGACGGAACCGGTGGTGGAGATCAGCGATGAGGATGTGGAAGCAGAGATCCAGACTCGTCTGGAGGATGCGGCGACCACCGAGAGTGTGACCGAGGGCACTGTAGAGAAGGGAGATACTGTGAAGATTTCTTTTCATGGCACCCTGTCTGACGGTTCCACCCAGGATGGAATGAACAGTGATGAATATCAGCTGACTCTGGGTGCTGCCAACATGATCGACGGATTCCAGGAGGGGATCTACGGGGCAACCATCGGCGAGCCGGTGACCCTGGATCTGCAGTTCCCGGACCCGTATGATATGAACGAGGAACTGTCCGGTCAGCCGGTGACCTTCGAGGTAACTGTTCTCAGCAAGGAAGTGGAAGTGATTCCGCAGCTGGATGAGGAATTCGTCAAGGCCAACAGCGATGCCAAGACCGTGGAAGAATACAGAGAGGCTGTGAAGAAGGAACTGGAGCAGCTGGAATATGATGAACAGCTGTATGATCTGAAGAACGAGATCTTCTCCAAACTCAGCGAGGAGACGGAAGTGCTGCAGTATCCGGAAGAAAGAGTGAATGAGGTGTCTGCGGTTCTGGACACCCAGTACAGAAGCTATGCACAGCAGTACGGCTATGAAGAATGGGAAGTGTTCCTGGATGAGGTTTTCGCCATGACCCAGGAAGAGTTTGATGAGCAGATCCGGCTGGCTGCCCAGAATCAGGTGAAGAGCGAAATGATTACCTTCGCCATTGCGGAGAAGGAAGATATGGTTCTGACACAAGACGAATATCAGAAGGGTCTGGATGACATGCTGGAAGCAGTCGGCATGGATGCGGAGACGTTCCAGTCCTATGTGGGCGTGACCATTGAGGAATACGCCAAGGAGAACAATTTCGGCAGAGACCTGCTGCTGACGAAAGAACTGGATGCGATCTACGAGCGTCTGGAAAAGAACTGAAAATACTAACCTTTGGTTAATAGTTTTTTTATAAAATCCACTGTACACTGTTTGTATGGTGGATTTTTTTTAGAACCAATGCGAAAGGAGGCATAAATTTGGACCGAAGGTATCTTACAGCCGTTGCACCGCTGGCGGACCATATTTTGCAGGTGGATTTCGTATCCGGGGCCCGTCTGCTGCTGGATATGAAGCCGTATCTGGACAAAATCCGGTTTCTCCCGCTTGCTGACCCGGAGGTCTGGAACAGTGCTGTAACCAACGGCATTTTTGTCCGCTTCGGCAATGTGGAGATCAGCCACGACGAGCTGCTTTCCATGGCGGAGCGGGAACACTAAATTATAAAAGAAATGGAGGAAACCACATGAAACACAAGAAAACCCTGCGGCGGGGACTCAGTATCCTGCTTTCCGTGCTGCTGTGCCTGACCCTGGTGCCTGCCACTGCACTGGCGGCGGAGCCGACAGCGCAAACAGCGGACTTCACCAGTGGCGACGGAAACGATGCACTGGCGCTGCTCAACGCCGCGAAAACGGAAGGTGCAGACAACAGCACATGGGAGAACAATACCCTCACGCTGAATGGCGTGAACTTTACCACCTCCGCTGCAATCGCAGTGAAACTTCCCGATGGTGCGAAAATCGTCGTGAGTGAAAACACGACCAACACCATCACCAGCACTAACCCGGATACAAACACGGACATGAGCTACGGCATTAATGCCGTAGGCAGCCTGACCATTGAGGGCAGCGGAACCCTCACCGTCACGAGCGGCGCAGCGAAGGCGATAAGCGAAGGCATCCATGCAGCTCAGGACATCAAAATTACGAACACCACAGTAAATGCTACGGGATGTGCATCGCAGAATAGCTGCGGCATCCGTGCAAATACCGGAAGCGCCACCATTACAAACAGCAAAGTAACAGCCAAGGGCAGTGAAGTGGAAAATTCTGTGGCGAATGCTGCTACCTACAGCGTGGGAATTCGCAGTGCTTCTGTGGACATCTCCGGCGAAACAGCAGATGTCACCGCCATGGGTGGCACGGCGACAAGTGACTATAGCAGAAGCTACGGCATCTATACAACAAGCGGTGGTAGCGTGACCATCTCCGGTGGCAAAGTCAAAGCCACGGGCGACACGGCGAAAGGTAAGGACAGTTTTAGCTACGGCATCTATGCAGGCGGTAGCGTGACCATCTCCGGCGGAACCGTTGAAGCTGAAGGCGGCACGGCGGAAATTTACATAAGTAAGAGCTGTGGCATCTATGGCAAATCAGTGACCATCTCCGGTGAAACTACGGATGTCATCGCCACGGGCAACACGACGACAGGGGAAAATAGCACAAGTTACGGCATTTTTGTCACGTCCAACAATAGTGATTCCATCTCCGTCTCCGGCGGTCATGTGACCGCCCGGACACAGGCCGGAGTGGACACTGTGACTCGCATGGCCCTGAATAAGGCGCCGGACCTGAGTACCTATACCGGTTACCAGTGGCGTACCAGCTCGGAGGATGAATATAAGTCGCCTGCGTATACATACGATGCGGGCCACACCTATGTGGAGTTCTCCAGCGGAAGCAACGTCACAACCTATACTGTCAGATTCGATGCAAACGGTGGTACAGGTACTATGACAGCTGCAACCGGAATTTCCGGAAGCTACACCCTGCCTGCATGTGATTTTACCGCACCAAGCGACAAACAGTTCAAGGCATGGAGTGTTGACGGCAAAGAATACGCTGCAGGCGCGAGCATTACGGTTTCGGCTGATACCACTGTGACTGCGGTTTGGGAGAACATTCCCGCCACGACCTGCGATAAAACGGCGGACTTCACCAGTGACGACGGAAGCGATGCACTGGCACTGCTCAACGCCGCGAAAACAGGCACGGAGGACAGCACATGGGACAGCACCACAAACACCCTCACCCTCAAGGGCGTGAACTTTACAACTACCGCCCCAATCGCGGTGATACTTCCCGGTGATGCGAAAATCGTCGTGAGTGAAAAAACGACCAACACCATCACCAGCACCAACCAGAGTACGGATGCGAACGAAAGCTATGGCATTTACATCGAAGGAAACCTGACCATTGAGGGCAGCGGCACCCTCATCGTCACGAGCGGCGCGGCGAAAACCTTGAGCTACGGCATCTATGCCTATTATAAAAACTCTGTTGGCGGTAGCCTTACCATCTCCGATTCCGCCAAAGTCACCGCCACTGGCGGCGAGGCGTATTCTATCAACGGCATCTATGCAACTGCTTCCGTGACCATCTCCGGTACCGCCGAAGTCACTGCCGCCGGCGGCACGTCGACAGTTGATGGGAGTTACAGTAACGGCATCTATGCAAGCAGTGACGTGACCATTACCGGCGGCACTGTCACCGCCAAGGGTGACGAGGCTGCAAACGCAAGCTACGGCATCCGTGTAGCCTTCGGTGACGTGGCCATCTCCGGCGGTACCGTCATCGCTGCCGGAGGCACGGCGACAGCTGAAGATGAAACAGACGAAGAAGGAAATGAATATTATAGAGAAAGCTGTGGCATCGCCAGCTACAACGGAAGCATCACCATCTCCGGCGGTACCGTGATCGCCACCGGCGACACAGCGGAGTGGTACAGCTGCGGCATCTCTGGCAAAGACGTGACCATCTCCGGCGGAACGACTGAGGTCACCGCCACCGGAGGCACGGCGACAGCTGAAGATGAAGTAGACGAAGAAGGAAATGAATATTGTAGCGAAAGCTACGGCATCGACGGCTACGGAATCATCACCATCTCCGGCGGCAGCGTCACCGCCACCGGAGGCACGGCGGGCCGGTATAGCGACGGCATCTTTGCAAACAGTGACGTAACCATCGAGGGCGGCACCGTCATCGCCACGGGCGGCAAGGTGGCAGGTGAAAAAGCTGAAAGCTTCGGCATCGACAGCTATAGAGATAAAAGAATCGCCATCTCCGGCGGCCATGTCATCGCCCGGACGCTGGCCGGAGCGGACACTAAGACTCACATGGCCCTGAATACGGCCCCGAACCTGAGCGCATATACCGGTTACCAGTGGCGCACCGGCGCGAGTGGTGACTTTAAAACCGCACCGTATACTTACGCCGCCGCCCACACCTATGTGGAGTTCTCCCAGGGAGCGACGGTTACCACCTACACCGTGTCCTTCTACGCCAACGGCGGCAGCGGCACCATGAATGCTGTGAGCGGTGTTTCCGGAAGTTACACCCTGCCTGCATGTGATTTTACCGCACCAAGCGACAAACAGTTCAAGGCATGGAGTGTTGACGGCAAAGAATACGCTGCAGGCGCGAGCATTACGGTTTCGGCTGATACCACTGTGACTGCGGTTTGGGAGGATAAAACCATTTCCGGTGGCGGATACATTCCGACCGTTCAGAAGCCGACGATCGATGCAGGTGAAGGCGTGAAGGTTACATTAAGTGCAGACGGTAAAACGGCAACAATCACCGTGGATGACGGCTACGAGATTGCAGACGTTGTGCTCAACGGTGTATCACAGGGCAAAGTAACGGAAGTGAAGAATCTCAAGACCGGTGACAAACTGGTTGTTACTGCAGAAAAGAAAGCAGCGGAGCCGACGAAGGAAGAACTTCAGGCAATACTGGATTCGCAGAAACTGGTGGCACGTTCGAAGATCGTGACGCTGAAAAACGGAAAGAAGGCAGTGAAAATCACATGGACCGATGAAAACGGCGGGTCGATGGATTTTGATGGGGTGGAAATTTACCGCTCCACCAAGAGATACAGTGGCTATGGAAAGACCCCGTTCTTCCATACCGAAAAGGATGTATACTACAATACTGCAATCGAAGCAGGCAATACGTACTACTACAAAGTACGCGGATACATCGAACTGAATGGTGAGAAGATCTACACTGACTGGTCCATGAAGGCAATCAGAACCGTGAAATAACAGTGAAATAAAAACTTGTGAAACGGAAAAGGAGGACTTGTTCCTCCTTTTTCCATAGGAAATGCAGACCTACAGGGATCATCTGGGAAGGAGGTCAGATGTGAAAAAAAGCTTGCTTCTTAACGACGCGTCGCATACAATTATAGTAAACACAGCTTGTGGACCGAAAAAGGAGACAATAGCCATGCCAAAACAGAAATGGAATCTGAACACCATTTACATATCCGAGCGATTGCAGGAAAGTATGCGGCCCATTGCCCGCAGCGCTCTGACTGCAGTGATTGCGCCCATGGGTTACGGGAAGACCACGGCGGTGAACTGGTATCTGGCAGAATATGCGAAGACGGAACCGATCCAAATCATTCGAATCAGCATATATTCCGACAACCTGGCCATCTTCTGGAAAAGTGCGCAGGACGCCTTTGTCCGTGCGGGATTTGATTTCCTGCGGGACTATGTCTGCCCTACGGATGCCGCAGGCGGCGGACTTCTGGTGGAGGATCTGTGCCGCGAGCTGGCGGGCGAAACACCCTGCTATGTGTTTATAGACGATTTTCACCTTCTGACAAACGAAATCATTGCCCGTTTCCTTTGCACGCTGGCGGGGCGGCTGCCTGAAAATGTGCATCTGATCGTTGCCAGCCGTGACCGTTTCCTTCCGGATGCGGAGATCGTCCGGCTGGGGAACAGGGTCTATCAGATCGGTACAGAGCAGCTGCGGCTGAATCACACGGAGCTTTCCGTTTATGCCCGCCGCTGCGGAGCCGGCCTCTCCGACGCACAGGTGAATTCCCTGCTCTATTCCAGTGAGGGCTGGTTTTCTGCGGTCTATCTGAATCTTCGGACACTTTCCGAGCGTGGTGCGCTGCCGGACCGCAGCTCCGACATTTACGCCACCTTTACGGCCGCCATGATTGATCCGCTGCCGGAAAAGCAGCGGGAGTTTCTGGCGGTCATGGGTCTTGCCGACGAGTTCACTGTGGAGATGGCTCGTTTCGTCACTGAGGACGAGGAGGCAGAAAAGCTGCTCTCCGTGCTGACCACCCAGAACGCCTTCGTGACCTGCCTGCCGGACGGCATGACCTATCGCTTTCACCACATGATGAAGGAGTGTGCCGAGCGCACCTTCCTGGCACTGCCGAAAGAGAAGCAGGCACACCGCCGTGATTGTTTCGGCGCATGGTATGAGAAGCATCAGCAGTACATACAAGCCCTGACCGCCTATCGGAAAAGCGGGAATTACGATGCGCTGCTGCGTGTTGTGGAAAAGGACGCAGGCATTCTGCTTTCCTCGCTGAACCCACAGACGGTGCTTGACGACATTGCGGCGTGTCCCGTTTCCACCCTGAAAGCGCATCCTCTGGCGCTCCTTGTGCTGATGCGCAGTATGTTCAACTGGCGGAATATCCCCAAAATGCTGGAATTGAAGGAGCTTTTGCTGACCGCCATACGGGAGCAGCCCGAGCTGTCCCCACAGGAGCGAGGCAATCTGCTGGGTGAGTGCGACCTGATCATGAGCTTCCTCTGCTACAACGACATCAGCGCCATGAGCCGTCTGCACCGCAGCGCCAGCAGCCAGATGTCCCGCCTTGCCATCAGTATCCAGAAAAGCGGCGGATGGACCTTTGGCTCCCCGTCCGTTCTGATGATGTTCTATCGTGCGCCGGGTGAGCTGCAAAGTGAGCTTGCAGAGATGGACGAGTGCATGCCCCATTACTATAAGATCACCGATGGCCACGGACAGGGTGCAGAAAAAATTATGCGGGCAGAGGCGGCGTTCATGCAGGGCCGTTTTACGGATGCCCACATCGAGCTGGAAAGCGCCTATGCACAGATCGAGGGCAACGGGCAGGAGAACATGGCCCTGTGCTGTGATTTTCTGGCATGGCGGCTCTCTCTGCATATGGATATGGAGCAGCGATATTCCTTCCAGGAACGCCGTGAGGCTTTGCTGCATAAGCACAACGCCACATGGCTGAACATCTGGAACGCCACCAGCGCCTATTATTACGCCTTGCTGGGGGAAGCGGATAAAATTCCTTCGGTTTTCGCGGAGCATCAGCTCTCCACCGTCCATTTTCTGGCGCCGGGCAAGCCTATGATGGACCTGATTGAGAATCAGGTGTACCTTGCGCAGGGTTCTTATGCCAAGGTCATCGGCCGCAGTGAGGGACAGCTTGCCGTGTGCGAAGCCATGCACTACGCCCTGGTGGCTCTGCACGTTCGTATTCAGATGGCGGCGTCATACGAACTGCTGGGCAAGCATCAGGAAGCCCGCAATCTGCTGACCCGGACCCTTGCCGACGCAGAGCCGGACGGTTTCGTCCTTCCTTTTGTGGAAAACTATCGCTATTTGAAGCCACTGCTTGCACAGGAAATGCAGAGCAGTCTTGTGCAAAAGATTGTGGAACTGGGCGAAGCGGCACAGCAGCGTAAAAGCAGTACCGACCGCTCCATGATTTTTTCTGTATTGACGGAGCGGGAATATGAGCTGGTTCTTCTGATGGCAGAACACCTGACGAACCGTGAGATTGCGGAAAAGCTGTTCCTCTCCGAGGGCAGCGTCAAGCAATATGTCAACCAGATCTACTCCAAACTCCACATCGAAGGCGACGCCCGAAGCAAGAGAAAGAGGCTCCTTGCACTCCTTTCGCAAAAATACTAACCTTTGGTTAATAGTTTTTTTATAAAATCCACTGTACACTGTCTGTATAGTGGATTTTTTTATCCGGAGCCCGTTTGCTGCTGGATAGGAAGCCGTATCTGGACAAAATCCGCTTTCTCCCGCTTTCTGACCCGGAGGTCTGGAACAGTGCTGTAACCAACGGCATCTTTGTCCGCTTCGGCAATGTGGAGATCAGCCACGACGAGCTGCTTTCCATGGCGGAGCGGGAACTCTGAATTCAAAAAGAAATGGAGGAAAACACATGAAACAACATCGAAAAATAAATACCAACCTTTGATTACCCAAAACTCCCAACTGCAACCGAAACTTTTACCGAAACGGTAACCAAGCTGTGCTATAGAAAATATATCTGACTATCCGTAATGCGGAAAGAGGAATACATAAAATGGGAAAAACGAATCATCCGACCCCAAAACTGGATAAACATATCGAAGAGAAAAAAACGGACTATTTTACAGTCCTGCTTTTGGCTGTGGCCCTTTTTACACTGTCATTCATCGGAGCCGGAAACCTCCGGGTCGTAGGAGCTGCAGGAATCATGCTCTGCCTGGCAGGGATGCTGAAGGAAGAAGCATATGTGGATCTGTGGGGGCTGGTACCGCTGGTGATCTATAACCTGATGTGCATGCTTTCTTCCTGGCATACTTATGAGAATATTGTCACGGGATTCGCTTCCCTGCATCTGATTTTCCCGGTCGCATACCTGCTGATGGCTTGCCTGGGCGAAGAGGAAAAGAAGCTTCTCCAGCGCTTATGTGCCTGCTGGGCAGGTGCGGTTGCGGGCCTGGGAATCTGCCAGTTTGTGTGGCAGGCAATGCACCATGAAGCCGGACGGCTGGGAGGCATCATAGGAAACGCCAATGCACTTGGAATCTTTCTTGTCATCGGATGGTTTGCGCTTCTGACCGCACGTGAAGACGTGACAGAGGAAACACGTTTCTGGCGGAAGCCGCTGTACTGCCTGGAGCCGGTGATTCTGATTGCCCTTTCCCTGACCCTTTCCATGGGCAGTTTCTGTGCCATGGCTGCGGGCATTTTCATTATGATACTTCCCAAAATCCGTCAGACCGGCCTTGTTCAGGGCGTGCTGCATGCGTTCGGGATTCTGGCAAGAGCGGCTCTGGGATTTGCGGTGGGTCTGCTGATGTATATCGCAGCGACACGGACCGTAATGCCATGGGTCTGTGTTTTGTTGCTGATCTATGCCTGTGCGCTGTCGATGCGGTGGGAAAATTTCATCTGCTTCCTGAATCAGTATAAAATAATGCCAGCCATGCTTTCCGTCATGGGAATCGTCGTTGCAGGTGCGACGGTTGCTGCCCGGCCCAGTGCGATTGCCACATTTACAGAACGTCTGGCAATGATGCGGAACGGACTTGGCTACATCCTGGAAGATCCGCTTCTGGGCGTGGGACCGTACCAGTGGAGAACGCTGAATCTCTATGACAATGATACCTATTTCAACACCTGGCATATTCATAACGCACTGATCCATGTGGGGGTGGAGACCGGCCTCATTGCCATGGCTTTGCTGATCTGGGTCATCATACGATTCTATATGAAAAAAGAGACACCATCCCAGCGGGCAGGCTTTACGGCACTGGTCTTCCATAACATGATGGATACAAGCTTCTTCTATCCATCCATCGTAATGCTGACCATGATGACAGCCGTGAATCCGGGAGAACGGGGGAAAAGAGCAGGAGCCGCGGCTATAAGGATTTTTTTCGGTATCTGCGCCCTGATCTTCGCCTGGAACCTGTATTATTATATGTTGAAAGCAGGTGAGCAGTCATGAATCCGGTCAATGAAAAAAAGAAGTATGCAGATATCTGGGTTCTTTTAGGTCTGCTGTGCGTAGCGGTGATTGCCGTGGTGATCCTCTGCAGATTGTCTGCCTCCAGACTTCCGGACGGAATCGGAGACGAGCTTTCTCCTGCAAAACAGGCGGAGATCATCGAAAGAAACAGCCCGCTGACCAGTTACATCAATCTGACGGAGAATGCGGATTTTCCGAGGGAAGATACCATTCGAAAGATCACCATCCATCATATGGCCGGAAATTTCAGTCTGGAAGAGGTCGGAGCGGTTTTTTCGGATCAGGATCGCCGGGTATCTACCAACTATGCCATCGACAGCGATGGGAACGTGGGACTTTATGTGGAGGAATGCAATCGTGCCTGGTCGTCCAGCAACAAGGAAAACGATGGACAGGCGGTCACCATCGAAGTGGCCAATGACCAGATCGGGGATGACTGGCATGTCAGTGATACAGCATATGAGGCGCTGATTGATCTGTGCACCGATATCTGCCGGCGAAACGGAATCGAAGAGCTGGTCTACACCGGAGATGAGACCGGCAGTCTGACCACCCATAACATGTTCTATAAGGATACAGAGTGCCCGGGGCCATATCTGGCGGGAAAAATGGGGGACATTGCCGATTCGGTAAACCGCCGACTTGCCGCATCGGATAATGCATAAATGAAAGCTGCATACATCGCAGCAAAAATCAAAAAGGAGGAAATAAAAAATGAAGCTGAAAAACAAATGGAAAGCGCTGGTTCAGGGTGCAATCCTGCTTGTGATGCTGATTCTGGCAGGGACTGTGGTATTCGCCAGTGAATTCGCCAGTGAAAGCGACGGAACACTGAAAATTGACGTCTATGGCCCGTTACATGTGACGAAAATCTGGCTGGATAATGACGCAGAAGAAATGCGGCCGGAGGAAGTTTATCTGGCACGAGATGATTTTTTCCAATACAAGAAACGCTATGGAAAAGATATAGACACGCTTAATACAATGCTGGAAAATTCGCCTGAGAACCTTTGGAAATCTATGGGGTGTAAAGACAAATTGACCGCCGACGATAATTGGGAAATTACGTTCCCGTCCGGGATATTTTCTACCTATCTGGTTGAAATCGCCCCGCCGGAAGGCTATGATCAGATTATGTGGGACGAATCCGAATCATCTTGGAAAGCTTGGGAATGGAAATTTTATGACGAAGGTATGGACGGTTGGTATGATTATTGGCAGGCCTATCATAATACAATCAGCTATGTGGGATACAACGGCGTGCGGCAGCTGTTTTTCGTAAACCGCCTGGAAAACAGCAATGAACCGCTGACCACATATAAGGTGACTTATGAGGACGGTGCGCAAGGGTCAATATTCCAGAATAATATGCATGAGGGCATTCCGGCAGGCGGCATAACACCGCTGTTTACGGGAAATAAAGTGTCCGCAGAATCAGAAGAAGAAGAAAGGAGATATGACTATTATGCGGAACCGGCTCGGGATGGATACACCTTCATGGGCTGGAAGGAAGCGGACGAAACAGAATTCTCCCGGACTGTTACGAAAGATACGACCTACATTGCACAGTGGGAGAAAGGCACTAAATATCGCGTAACATACAATGATGGTGTGGAAGAGGAAGTCATCTTCGAAGATGAAGTGAACCGTGGGTATGACTCCAATGCAGATACACCTGCATTCCGCGGCGATACCGGGAAGGTAGATACTGACGACAATAACAATACGATTCCGGTTCGGGAGGGCTACAAATTCACCGGATGGAAGGATGCGGCAGGAAATGACTGGTCAGCTAATGTTGACGGCAATGTAACTTATTATGCACAGTGGGAAAAGGTATGGGAACCAACGATTTCCGGCGGTAGCATTGTAATCATCCAGAAACCTGTGATCGAAGGCGATGCAGGTGCAGCATGGACGCTGAGCAGCGACGGAACGAAGGTGACGATCTCCGCCAAGGAAGGCTATACCCTGGCAGATGTAACCTTAAACGGCACATCCAAGGGACAGGCTGCTGAACTGACTGGCCTGAAGACAGGCGATAAGGTTGTCATCAGCACAGTCAATGACGCAGACGTACTGGCTGAAAAGCTGGCTGCTGTGAAACTCGTTGCACGGAGCAAAATGTCTGCCGCAAACGGTAAGGCTGCCATCAAGGTTTACTGGTATGCAGAAGACGGAAGCGACATCAGCTTTGATGGCTATGAAGTATTCCGTTCCACCAAGCGTTACAGCGGCTTCGGCAAGACGCCGATCTTCGAAACAGACCGCGAAACCTATTGGAACACTGCGATTAAGAGTGGAACTACCTATTACTACAAAGTGCGCGGATACATCGAACGGAATGGTGAAAGGTATTACACCGGATGGTCCCTGAAGGCAATCAGAAGCGTGAAATAACCGTGAAATAAAAACTTGCGAAACGGAAAAGGAGGACATGTTCCTCCTTTTTTCGCTGCGCGACGGGGTGCCGGCGGATCTTCACACCGAAAATGACGCCAAACGGGTCTTTTTAAATCCATTGGCGTCACTTAGACCATCTAGGTATATGTAAAAATAGAATAAAATGCAAGCAAAATAATTGAATATATTGGAATTAAATATTAAATATTGAATAAAATTTATTTAAAGTAAAAATAAACCATGATTTTTTGCGGACGAAATGCGAATAAACATGATATAATATGATATAAAGTGATAAAATACTGCCTGAAAAGGCATACCTAGAGCATCTAGGTGACGCCAAATGAACAAAAATGGTGCCATTGGCGTCATTTTTTGTGTGCGCAAATGCGAGAAACGTGAGAACCCTGAGAAACACGCCGCCCATGGACATGTGGGTTTGGGTGCAGAAGTGTAATCCGTAAAGAAATTGTTTTTTCACACAAAAAAGTATTGCATATTTGGTGGTTACATGGTATACTAAGCCATACTCTCTGGAGAGCACCGAAAGGTCGCCGAAGGTTTAAGCAGGAGGGCGTAAGCAACCCACCTGTGATATCTCAGGCAAAGAGGACAGAGCCAATAGTTAACACCTAAATAGCTTATGTCATCTCTCTGGAAGTCGAAATCGAAAGATTCGGCTTTTTTGTTTTGCTTAATATGCGGCTGCGCCGGAAGAAAGGCGGCGTGACAGCCAAGAAAAAGAGGAGATGGAACAATGACTTTTATGGAATTTCTCAAAGCGGCAGATGACATCGCATGGGGCGTCCCGATGCTGTGTCTCATCATGGGTACCGGTATTCTGCTGACAGTCCGCCTGAAAGGCCTGCAGCTGCGGAAGCTGGGACTGGCACTGAAGTACATGGTAAAGAACGAAGAAGACGGTGTGGGCGAAGTGTCCAGCTTCGGCGCCCTCTGTACCGCCATGTCGGCGACCGTAGGTACCGGTAATATCGTAGGCGTAGCCAGCGCCATTCTGGCCGGCGGTCCAGGAGCCCTGTTCTGGATGTTCCTGGCGGCCTGTCTGGGTATGGCCACCAAGTATTCGGAAGGCTTGCTGGCGGTCAAGTACAGAACCATTGATGCAGACGGACATGCGCTGGGCGGACCGTTTTATTACATAGAAAAAGGCATGGGATCCGGCTGGAAATGGCTGGCCAAGATCTTCGCCTTCTTTGGCGTGGGTGCCGGCCTGCTGGGCATTGGTACCATTACCCAGGTCAACGGGGTGGCAAACGCCGTGAAAAACTTCGCGGACCCGGAGAACACCCATATCGCCATCACCATCGGTGAAAACAGCTACTCCTGGGCCATCGTGATTTCGGCCATCGTGGTGGCTGTGGCAACGGCGCTGGTTGTCATCGGCGGCATTCAGAGAATTGCCACCGTTTCCACCATCGTGGTTCCGTTTATGATCGTAATGTATGTGGTGATCTGTATCGCCATTCTGATATATAATGCAGCGGAGATTCCGGGAGCCATCGTATCCATCTTTGAAGGTGCGTTTGGACTTCGGGCTGCCGCCGGCGGCATGATGGGCGCTATCTTCATCGCCATGCAGAAGGGCGTGGCCCGCGGCGTCTTCTCCAACGAAGCCGGCCTGGGTTCCGCACCGATTGCAGCGGCAGCCGCTCAGACGAAGGAACCTGCCCGTCAGGGTCTGGTTTCCATGACCGGTACTTTTA
The DNA here is from genome assembly GCA_051893555.1 of Anaerovoracaceae bacterium. GTDB lineage: Bacteria > Bacillota > Clostridia > Peptostreptococcales > Anaerovoracaceae > RGIG7179. The sequence goes on along the minus strand of JBJFHL010000006.1, from coordinate 44,829 downwards.
TGGATACCATCATCGTCTGCATGATGACCGGCCTGACCATTCTGGTCACCGGCTCCAACCATGTGGAAGGACTGGAAGGCGCTGCGGTAACGGCCAATGCCTTTGGCGTAGGCCTGCCGTGGGATAATCAGGTAGGTTCATTCCTGCTGATGCTGTGCCTGGCCTTCTTCGCCTTCACCACCATTTTGGGTTGGGACTACTATTCCGAACGCTGCCTGGAATACCTGGTAGGCGGCAAGAAGAAGGGTATCCTTACCGGATACCGGTGGCTGTACATTCTGGCTGTGCTCATCGGACCGTTCCTGACGGTGGAAGCGGTGTGGACCATCGCCGATATCTTCAACGGTTTCATGGCCATTCCGAACCTGATCGCTCTGGTGGCTTTAAGCGGCGTGGTGGCAGCAGAGACGAAGAGCTACTTCGACCGGCTGGGCAAAGAACCTCGTTTGAAATAAATCTGTATTATTGGCCTCTCGTATGGTATACTTTTCACAGACGATACACATACGGGAGGTTTTTTATGTACCGAATCTATATCGTGGAAGATGACAGAGACATTGCAGGGGTGCTGAAAAAGCACATCTCCAGCTGGGGATTTGAAGTGGCCTGCAGTGAGAATTTTCAGAATATACTGGCGGAGTTCGTGGATTTCGATCCGCAGTTGGTGCTGATGGACATCACCCTGCCATTTTATAACGGATACCACTGGTGCAGTGAGATCCGGAAGATTTCCAGGGTCCCCATCGTGTTTCTGTCTTCGGCAGCAGACAACATGAATATGATTATGGCCATGAACATGGGCGCCGACGATTTTATCAGCAAGCCCTTCGACCTGCAGGTGCTGACGGCCAAGATGCAGGCAATCCTGCGACGGACCTATGATTTCGGCGGGCAGATGTCCGTGCTGGAGCATCGGGGCGCCGTGCTGAATCTCAGCGACGGCAGCCTGACCTGGCAGGGACAGAAGGTGGAACTGACCAAGAATGAGCAGAAGATCTTCCAGTGTTTGTTGGAAAACCGGGGGACTGTGGTGAGCCGCCAGAACCTGATGGAGCGGCTCTGGGCCACCGACAGCTTCGTGGACGAAAACACCCTGACTGTCAATGTGAACCGGCTGCGGAAGCGGCTGGAGCAGGCGGGATTGACGGATTTCATTGCCACCCGCAAGGGAATGGGATATATTATAGAGTGAGGTGGATGAGATGAAACGGCTTCTGACGGGATATCTGCGCCAGCACCGGGTGGGGCTGGTGCTGCTTCCGGCCTTTGCGGCGATTTATACGGTGGTGCTTTCGCTGTTTCAGGTTCCGGCGGCAGTGAATCTGTATGCCCTGGCTCTCTGCGCAGCCGCCGGGCTGGCAGCAACAGCCTGGGATTTTTCCGGATATGTGCGGCGGCATCGGATTTTGCTCCATATGGAAAAGGAAGTGACCGACTCTCTGCAGAACCTTCCCCTGCCGAAGGACCTGATGGAAGAGGACTATCAGAACATCATCCGTGCGGCCTTCCAGAACGATAAGGAAAAGGCCTTTCAGGCCGATTGGAAATATACGGATATGCTGGATTACTACACCATGTGGGCCCATCAGATCAAGACGCCCATCGCGGCCATGAAGCTGCTGATTCAGAGCGGGGAGATGGATGAGGAGACACGGGGCAGTCTGCTGGATCAGCTGTTCCGCACGGAGCAGTATGTGGAGATGGTCCTCTGCTATGTGCGCCTTTCGGGGCAGGTGTCCGACTATGTGATTGCTGAATATGATCTGGATGCCATCGTCCGGCAGGCCGTGCGAAAGTTTGCACCGGTCTTTATCCGGAGCCGCTGCAGACTGGTGTATGCGCCGCTGAACTGCACCGTGCTGACCGATGAAAAGTGGCTGGTGGCCGTCATCGAGCAGATTTTGTCCAACAGCCTGAAATATACGGAAGCGGCAGGAAAGCCGGACCCTTACGTGGAAATCTGCATGGACGATGCGCACGGTGCCGACGGTAAGGAAAGCGGCTGTGTGCTGGTGATCCGGGACAACGGCATCGGCATTGCGGCAGAGGATCTGCCGCGGATTTTCGAAAAAGGCTATACCGGCTGCAACGGACGGATGGACAAAAAATCCACCGGCCTGGGACTGTACCTCTGCAGCAGGATCTGCCGCAATCTGGGCCATGGCATTGCGGCTGTCTCGGAGGCGGGGGAGGGCACGGAGATCCGCCTGGACCTGTCCCGGAAGGCTTTGAAGACGGAGTAACCGGCGCATCTGCCTGCACCGTCCCTTTCAAAGTGACAAAAATGTAAGAAAAACCGGAGGAAATGTAAGGCTGCTGTTATGGCAGCGCATTTCCTTTTTTGGTATATTAGTGACACAAGGAGGATTTGAGACAATGGCAATACTTGAAGTCAACAATGTGAAAAAAATCTATACCACCCGGTTCGGCGGGGCCAAGGTGCAGGCTCTGTCCAATGTGTCATTTACCGTAGAAGAAGGGGAGTTTGTGGCCATCATGGGGGAATCGGGGTCCGGCAAAACCACTTTGCTGAACATTCTTGCAGCGCTGGATGCGCCCACCAGCGGCGAGGTGGTTCTGGACGGCATCCATCTGGCGTCCGTGAAGGAATCTCAGGTGGCAGCGTTCCGCCGGGAAAACCTGGGTTTTGTCTTCCAGGATTTCAACCTGCTGGACAATTTTTCCGTCGAAGATAATATCCTGCTGCCGCTGGTGCTGGCCGGAAAGAAATATCCGGAGATGAAAAAGCAGCTGATGCCTCTGGCCGAAAAGCTGGAGATCGACAGCCTGCTGCGGAAATATCCTTATGAAATCTCCGGCGGGCAGAAACAGAGAACGGCAGTGGCCCGGGCGCTGATCACCCGGCCGAAGCTGATTCTGGCCGATGAACCCACCGGTGCACTGGATTCCCGATCTGCCGATGAGCTGCTGGGATTGTTTGCCGACATCAACCGGGCCGGACAGACCGTGCTCATGGTAACCCATTCCACCAAGGCCGCCAGCCACGCAGGCCGGGTCCTGTTCATCCGGGACGGGCAGGTGTTCCATCAGATCTACCGGGGCGACAGCAGCAGCGAGGAGCTGTTCGAGAAAATCTCCCAGACCCTGACGCTGCTGGCGTCCGGCGAAAAAATGAGACGGACGGGAGGTGAACGTCCATGAACGGCATGGCATTTTTCCCGAAGCTGGCCTGGACCAACATCTCCAAGAACAAAAAAATCTATCTGCCCTACATGCTGACCGCCTCCGGCATCATCATGATGTTCTATATCGTTTTCCATCTGAACCAGGATCCGGAGGTCTCAGCCTTCCAGTCGGGCACGACCCTGCAGTTCATCCTGGCGCTGGGCGTGATCGTGGTGGGTATCTTTTCGGTGATTTTCCTGTTCTACACCAACAGCTTCCTGATGAAGCGGCGAAAGACGGAGCTGGGCCTGTACAACGTGCTGGGCCTGGGCAAAATCCACATTGCCCGGGTTGTGTTCTGGGAGACGGTGTATATGGCGGTCTTCAGTCTGGTGCTGGGCATGGGGCTGGGCGTGCTTCTTTCCAAAATCGGTCAGCTGGGCCTGTTCCGGCTGCTGAACCTGGAGGCAAGCTACACGTTTTCGGTCAATTTTCATGTGCTGGGATTCACGGCGGCGTTTTTCACGGTGGTTTTCGCGCTGCTCTTTCTTTTCAGTCTGCGTCAGATCGGAAGGTCCAGTGCCAGAGAACTGCTGTCTTCGGAAAAAGCAGGAGAGAAGGAACCGAAGGCCAACGGCCTGCTGGCGGCTGCCGGCGTGGTGCTGCTGGGAGCAGGGTATGTGATCTCCCAGATCATCAACGATCCCATGTCTGCTATTGGCATGTTTTTCATTGCGGTGATCCTGGTCATCCTGGGAACCTACTGCTGCTTTATCGCAGGCAGTGTGGCTCTGTGCAAGCTGCTGCGGAAAAATAAGAAATACTATTACAAGACGAATCACTTTATTTCGGTTTCTTCCATGATCTACCGCATGAAACGAAACGGTGCCGGGCTGGCCAGCATCTGTATCCTGTCCACCATGGTGCTGGTGATGCTTTCATCCACCGCCTGTATGTATCTGGGTGGGGCAGATGCGGTGGAAAAGAATTATCCACGGGATATGATGGTGAAGATGACCCTGTACGGCGGAGAACTGCCGGAATTTCAGACCAGTGCCGACGCCGTGGATGCGTGGCTGGAGGAAACCCTGCAGCAGCAGTCTGTCAAAGCAGAGAGCCTGGTCAGCTACCGGATCGGCACCTATATGGTGCATCAGGAGGGAAATACCGTGGAGAGCATTCCCTACGGCAATTTCGGATCATCCAATACAGTCATGAACGTGGTGATGCTGGAGGACTATAACGGATCGGAAAACCAGACTGCGGCTCTGAAGCCGGGTCAGGTGCTGGTGTATGACGATACCGGCCGGTTTACCGGAGATACCCTGACCATCTTCGGCAGGGACTATCAGGTAGCAGGGATCCTGGAGGATATGGCCATGCAGAAGTCCAACTTCGTGGGCTACAGCACCCTGTCTGTGGTGACGGCGGATATGGCGGAGTTTTCCCGAATCTATGAAGAGCAGGAGAAGCTGCAGGCAGCTTCCATGCGGGAGCAGGGGGTGGATTCTGCTGCCGATAGTGCAAATTCCTTCAGCTATTCCCTGGTCTATACCCTTGGATTTGATGAGGATGGCATGTCGGCGGCACAGAAGGATGCGGTGCAGAATGCACTGGATCAGCTGGACAATGATGGATATACGAATGTCATTGAGCCTGCCCTGCGGCAGAGCGGAAAAGACCCGTTCTTTTCTACCCTGACCCTGAGCGCCGATTCCAGCGAGGAAGTCCGGGATGCCTTTTACAGCCTCTACGGCGGTATGTTCTTCCTCGGGATCCTGCTGAGCATCACCTTCCTGCTGGGCACGGTGCTGATCATGTATTATAAGCAGATCACGGAAGGCTATGACGACCAGGGCCGGTTCGAAATCCTGCGGAAGGTGGGCATGAGCGATACGGAAATCCGAAAGACCATCAATTCCCAGGTGCTGACCGTATTCTTCGCACCGCTGCTGGCCGCAGGCCTGCACATTCTCTTTGCCTTCCATATGATCGCACTGATGCTGTCGGTGTTTGCCATTACGGACAGACTGCTGCTGGCGCTGATTTCTCTGGGTGTGTTCCTGATCTTCGGCATGTTCTATGCTGCAGTGTACATGGCCACCTCCAGAGCATACTATCGGATCGTGTCCTGAGCATGGGGATTGGGGCACGGAACAAATGGGAACCCCGGGCGGGAATATTTTGCGAAGAAACGCATATAGTTAGATGAGAAGAACGCAGGGGGGATAAGCCATGATAAGTACGGACAAACTGAAAAATAAAGAGGTTATCAATATTTTCGACGGGCGGAGCATGGGCTTCGTCAGCGATATCGAGGTGGATCTGGAGCGGGGCGTCATCGATGGCATCGTCATTCCGGGCAGCCGTGGGTTCATGGGATTTTTTCAGAAGGGGGAAGCGGATACGGTCATCAAGTGGGAAAACGTACGGACTGTGGGCGACGATGTGATTCTGGTAGATGTAGAGGGGTATTGAATCCGGACACAAGATGTAGTATAATGGGGGGAAAGTGAACGACTGCACTTGTGGAGGAAACAGGAGGAAGAGCCATGAAGTGTCCATTTTGCGACAACCCGGATACCAGAGTGATCGATTCCAGACCGACGGAAGAGGGACATGCCATCCGGCGGCGGCGGGGCTGCGATAAGTGTAACAAGCGGTTTACCACCTATGAAAAGGTGGAGGAAACCATCCTGATGGTGGTGAAAAAGGACGGTAAGCGGGAGGCGTTTGACCGGAGCAAGCTGCTGCGGGGCATTGCCCGTGCCTGTGAAAAGCGGCCTGTGACCATGGCAGCCATGGAAGGTATGGTGGATGAGATCGAGCGGATTTTGGGCAGCACCATGGAAAAGGAAGTGGCAAGCGACAGGATCGGGGAACTGGTGATGGACCAACTGAAAAAGGTGGACGAGGTGGCCTATGTGCGGTTCGCTTCGGTGTACCGTCAGTTTACCGATGTGAATACCTTCGTGAAGGAAATCGAGAAGCTGATCGGAAACCATAAGGAATAGAAGCGAGGAACAGACCAGAATGAAAGAAAAAATCAGAATTGCCATTGACGGACCCAGTGGCGCAGGGAAATCCACCATCGCCAAGGCGGTAGCCAGAGAGCTGGGGATCGACTATGTGGATACAGGGGCCATGTACCGTGCCATCGGCCTGAAGATGACCAGCCGCGGCATGGCCATGGAGGAAAGCGAGGCCCTGCAGAAGATGCTGGATGAAACAGACATCGATTTTCGCAGTGGAGATGTGATCCTGGACGGACAGGTGGTCAGCGACCGGATTCGTACGCCGGAAATCTCCATGGCGGCTTCTGCCTGCTCGGCGCTGGCCATGGTCAGAAGGAAGCTGGTGGAGCTGCAGCAGAAGATGGGCCGGGAAAAGAGCATCATCATGGACGGTCGGGACATCTGTGAAGTGGTCCTGCCGGATGCGGAGCTGAAGTATTATCTGACGGCGACGGCAGAGGAACGGGCACGGCGCAGAACGGCGGAGCTCATGGCAAAAGGGGAAAAAGTGAACTACGACCAGGTGCTGGCCGACATCGAAATACGGGATTACAATGATTCCCACCGTGCGGTGACGCCCCTTCGGAAGGCGGAGGACGCAGAGGAGATCGACAGCACATCCATGACCATCGATGAAGTGGTGGGCTACATCTGCAGCCAGGCACGGGCGTAAGGTGCGAATAATCAGACCCTCGGGAGGCAACAATACCTTCGGAGGGTTTTATTATGGGAAGAAAAGGAAACAATCTGCGGCAGCGACAGAATGGCAGACTGAAACTGACCGCTGCCGTTACGACCATCGTTTTCGCCGCCCTGATCTGCCGGCTGTTTTATCTGCAGATCCTCAGTCACGATGATCTGCAGGCGGCGGCCGTATCCCAGTACCAGGTGGCGGTGGAAGGGTTGGATACCCGGGGACAGATTTTCGACCGGAATCTGGAGCCGCTTACCGGCGGCACGGAGCAGTACATCTATTTCCTGGAGACAGACCGGCTGGATGGGGAAGCGGAAGCGTTGCTGGCCTCGGTTTCTGCCCGGCAGATTTCCGTGATTCCCGGAGCGAATCCCAGATACACGGTCTACCGGAGTCAGATCTTCGATCCCATCGCAAATCAGAGGCTGAAGGAGGACTATGGGGCCTATGCCCTATGTACCAGTGCACGGTACAGTGACAGTCAGACGGCCTGCCATCTGCTGGGATATCTGAACGAGTCGGAGAAAAAAGGGGTCTCCGGCCTGGAAAAGGCCTGCGAACAGACTCTGGCAGCAGAAAGCCGGGATCTGGTCCTCTGGGCCGACAGCAGCGGAGGTATTCTCTCCGGCATCTCGCCCAAGCTGGTAGGCGGGGAAAGTCTGCGGGAGGGAAATCTGGTCACCACCCTGGACGGCGGTTTGCAGCGCGCCTGTGAGACAGCCCTTGCAGACCGGGATGCATCCGGTGCGGTGCTGGTTTCTGAGCTGGAAACCGGGGAAATCCTTGCCTGGGCATCCTCGCCGGTCTTTAATCCCAACACAGTGGAAGCCTATCTGACCGACGGCGGCGACTGTCTGGTGGATAAATGCATTCAGGGTGTTTATGCGCCAGGCTCTGTGTTCAAGGTGGTGGTGGCAGCGGCTGCGCTGGAATCCGGAATCGTGGATCCCGAAGCGGTTTATGACTGTGACGGACAGGACACCGTGGGCGGCATCACCCTGGGCTGTACCATGGGCCCGGCAGGCGGCCATGGTCCGGTTAACATGAAGGAGGCCATGGCCAGATCCTGCAACTGCTATTTCGCAGTGCTGGGGGAGAAGGTGGGAACCGAACGGATTCTTGACATGGCCAGACGTCTGGGACTGGGAAGCCTGGTGTTTTCCCGGTTTACAGAGGAAACGGCAGGGAACCTGCCTGCGGCGGCGTCGCTGGGGGAATGGGATATTTCCAATTTGTCCATCGGACAGGGATCGCTGCAGGTGACACCGGCCCAGGTGCACCGGATGATGTCCATCGTCTGCGGCGGCGGCCGGACGGTGAAGCTGAAGGTGGTGAAGGGCCAGGGCGATGGCGCTGATGCAGAGGATGGCGGCGATCAGGGTGCAGGCGGCGCAAAACAGATTCTCCCGGCTTCTGTGGCAGGGATCCTGGAGGAGATGCTTGCGGCCGTCATGGAGGAGGGAACGGGACGCAGCAGCCTGCGCAGCGTCCCGGCATGGGGAAAAACAGGGACTGCAGAGACTGTGCGGGCAGGAGAGGCTGTCAGTGACTGCTGGTTCAGCGGCTGCTGCCAGGTGGGAGAAACCCGGTTTGTGATTACCGTGCTGGTGGAAGACGGCACCAGCGGCTCGTCGTCGGCCCTGCCGATTTTTGATGCCATGGCGGACTACCTGCAGGTCCGGCAGTTTCAGATGAAATAAGGAATGAAAGAAGGACAGCCATTTCAGCTGTCCTTCAGCGATTCTTTCAGCTTTTCCAGTGCTTTTTTTTCAATGCGGGAGACATAGCTTCGACTGATACCCAGTGCTTTGGCGATCTCGCGCTGGGGCAGCGGCTGCCTGCCGGAAAGACCGTAGCGGCAGAGGATCACCGTTCTTTCCCGCGGCGTCAGCACATCCTGCAGTGCCTGATACAGCTTGCCGACCTGAATCTTCAGGCTGATGGTATCCAGAATTTCATCCGCATCGGTTCCGAGAATATCATTGAAGCTGATCTCGTTGCCGTCCCGGTCTGTGCCGATGGGCAGATTGAGAGAAACCTCCTGCCGGTTTTTCTTCGTGGAACGGATATTCATAAGAATTTCATTTTCGATGCACTTGGCGGCATAGGTGGCAAGGCGGGTACTTTTTCCGCTGGTGTATGTACTCACTGCTTTGATCAGGCCGATGGTCCCGATGGAGATCAGATCGTCCTGACAATAGGATGGACCTGCGTATTTTTTTGCAATGTGGGCGACCAGCCGGAGATTTCTTTCGATCAGGATGTTTCTGGCTTCCGTATTTCCCTCCTCCAGCTGCTGTACATAATATCGCTCTTCTTTTTCTGTCAGTGGCTTCGGAAAACTGCTGCTCATTTATGTAACCCCCTCTATCGCTTTTTCACTATATGCGGCAGAAAGGGGTGCGGTGCCTGACCGTAAGAAAGACGGCCAGGCACCGCAAGTACCTATTTTCCTTTTTCAAAAGACAGGCAGTCTGTACACTGGTCTACGGTAGGGTTTGCCTCATGGGTTCCTACGGTAATGGAGTCCAGGGAACAGAGGTTCTGGGTCTTTTCATGATGCTTGCACTGATCCACGGTGCAGCGGATCGTCTGGTTGCATGAATGCATGTGAATCCCTCCTCAAATTTTAGATTTGCAATAGTATTATGACCGAAACTTCATAAATTATTCGATGATCTTCCCTTGTGCAAATGACGGGAAAATGATATAATTTCAGAAGGTATTATGTAAAATAGAAAAAAGGATATTGCTTCGCGCCGGATGTTAATTTCTGTCAGTTTAATATCTGGCTGTTTTGATGTGACATTTTGCGGCACAAATGCGCGGTTTCACCGAAAAACAGACCGGAGGAGAGGAATACTGACATGAAGATAAAAGCTTTGCCGGCAGAAGAACGGCCCATGGAAAAAGGTCTGTTTTACGGTATGCAACAGCTGTCCAATCCGGAGCTGATCGCACTTCTGATAAACAGCGGAACGAAGGAAAAATCGGCCATTGCCCTTGCAGAGGAGGTCATCGGACGGAGTGAAGGAATTACCGGTCTCCGCGAGATCACTGCGCAGGAACTGATGGAGATTCCGGGCATCGGAAATGGAAAAGCAGCGCGGATTCTCGCAGCGATGGAACTGGGAAAACGGGCAGCCGCGCGGCCGGAAGGAAGACCGCTGAATGTGTGCTGTGCGCAGGATATCGCAGGCCTGTTCATGGAAGAGATGCGTCACCTGAAAAAAGAAAGTTTTCGAGCACTGTTTCTCAATGCCAGAGGGGATATCATCGCTTCGGAAATCATCTCCATCGGGGAACTGACCAGCACCCTGGTTCACCCCAGAGAGGTTTTCCATGCCGCAGTGAAAAAGAGTGCCGCTGCGGTGATTCTGGTTCACAATCATCCCAGCGGAGATCCCACCCCCAGCAGAGAAGATATCGAGACGACACACCGTCTGATGGACTGCGGAAAATTGCTGGGTATTCGGGTAATGGACCATCTGATCATCGGAAATGGTGTGTATGTGAGCATGCAGGAAAGCGGAGCAATGAAAGAATAAAAATCAGACGAACCGATATATCATCAGAAGAAAACATTTTGCCAATTGAAAACTTGTTGGAGGTAGAAACATGTGCAGTTTATTCAGAGCCAAGGATATGGGAATCGATTTGGGTACAGCCAATACCCTGATCTATGTAAAAGGAAGCGGAATCATCGTCAATGAGCCGTCTGTGATCGCTACCGATGAACGCAGAAAGGTAACGCTGGCCGTAGGTATGGAAGCCAAAAACATGCTGGGGAAGGCGCCGCAGAATATTTCCGTGGTTCGTCCGCTGCAGGATGGCGTGATTTCAGACTTTGACAAGACTGCAGAAATGCTTCGTGCGTTCGTGCAGAAAGCACTTTCCGCGAAAAAAATCAGAAATTTCCGTGTGGTTGTCGGTGTGCCGAGCGGCGTGACCGAGGTGGAAAAGCGTGCGGTGGACCAGGTGGTCAGAGGGATGGGAGCCAGCGATGTGTATATTCTGGAAGAACCGATGGCGGCTGCCATCGGCGCCGGTATGCCTGTCGATGGGACCACAGGCTGCATGATCGCCGATATCGGCGGCGGCACTACAGATATTGCCATTATTGCCCTGGGCGGCATCGTAGCCAGTACATCCATCCGCCATGCCGGCGATAAGCTGAACGAGGCGATCATTCTTTACATGAAGAAACGGCATGCCCTCCTCATCGGCGAGCGGACCGCAGAAGAACTGAAGATTAATATCGGCTGTGCATGTATGGATGTCGATGAAAATGGAAATGAAATCATTGAGACCATGCAGGCAAGAGGCAGAGACATCATTTCCGGTCTGCCGAAGACACTGGAAGTGACCAATAAGGATATGATGATCGCGCTGCAGGAGTCAATGGACATCATCGTGGACGGTGTGAAGGCCACCATTGAAAAGGCACCGCCTGAAATCGCTGCGGATATCGCAGAACACGGTATGATGCTGTCCGGCGGCGGCGGCAAAATCAAGAATCTGGATAAGCTGATCAAGAAGAGAACGGATATGGATGTGACCATCGCAGAAAATGCGTTTGAGGCTGTGGCTGTGGGTACAGGCATGAGTCTGGACGACATCGAGAAGCTGAAGGTCTATGCACAGTCCGGCAGAAGAAGATAGAGACAGAATCAAAACAGAGGGTTGTTATGAAATGGATTAGAGAGCACAAATTAATCGCGGGACTGCTGGCGCTTCTTCTGGTGCTGATTCTGGTTTTCCTGCTTTCTCTGGGAGATCGGGAAAACAATACGGTAACCGGGGGGATCAATCAGGCGATGTCCTATGTATCCAAACCGTTTACGGCTGTGACCAGAACGGTGCGAAACACGGTTTCCGGAATCTTTTCCTATAAAAGTCTGCAGGCACAGGTGGAGGAACTGACTTCCGAAAAGGAGGAACTGGAGCGTGAGCTGGCACAGGCATCGCTGAAAAAAAGTGAGCTGGAGGAGCTGAGGGAGCTGTCCGGCCTGTTGCATTATGACTATACGGAAGAAGACTTCCAAGTAGTGACCGCAGATATCACTTCTTTCGACGGATCCAACTGGACGAACATCTTCACCATAGACAGGGGAACGGAATCCGGCATAGAAGCCGGTGATGTGGTAATTAACGGAGACGGGCTGATCGGAAAAATCTCGCAGGCTGGGGAAGGCTGGGCACAGGTGGTTTCCATTATCGATGACGGTGCCAAGGTCAGCTTCATGGTGGCCAGAGACAGGAAGCTTCTGGGCGTTGTGGAGGGAAATCAGCAGGCGCAGATCGCGGGATATATGCTGAAAGGCAATGCAACTGCCGCGGAGGGAGACATCCTCATTACTTCCGGCATGGGGACCTATCCGGCCGGTCTGGAAATCGGCACCATTAAAACCATTACCTATAACAGCGATACCCTGCTGAAGGAAATTACCGTGGAACCCGCTGCGGATTTCAGAAGTCTGAAAAAGGTTTCGGTGATTTTATGAAGTACTGGCAGGTAGGGCTGCTGTATCTGGCAGCGTTTCTCATACAGCCTTCGCTGCTGAATGTGATTAACATCGAAGGCTATACACCGAATCTGATCTTATGCCTGACGATCCTTTCCACGTTCCTGTATGAAGAGGAGATCTACGGCGTGATTTTCGGTGCGGTTTTCGGCATCCTGTATGACATCATGTACAGCAATGTGGTTGGACCGATGCCGATCAGCCTGATTCTGGTGGCACTGGGCATTGTGATTGTCCGGGAGTATACCAACATTGAAAACATTATCAACATGTGGGCAGTGTCCATTGTATCCATACTGGCCTTCTACTTTTTAAACTGGGGGCTTCACCATATCGCAGGCAATCCGGTGGGATTCCGGTTTGTCTTCAACAGCGTGCCGTGGATTGCCCTGTATAGTCTGGCAGTGATTACGATCCTGTACCGGATCCTGATCCGAAGGCTGGCAAGACACCGCAGAGACAGGTATATAAGATGAATAAGAGGCTATTAAATTCCCGATATGTTCAATTACTGGCACTGATCGTGATCCTTATGCTGATACTCAGCATAAGGCTTTTTGTGCTGACGATCATTCAGCAGGAAAAATGGGAAGAAGCCGCCGCCAGCCAGAGTACCAAGGAAATCACCACTTCTGCACCCCGCGGAGAGATCCTGGACCGGTATGGGCGGATTCTTGCAACCAACAAGCAGCTGTTCACGGTGACGTTCAATGCCAGCGGGCTTTCCACGGAAGAGATCAACCAGTCGGCCTACGGTCTGGTGAAACTGCTGGAAAAAAACGGGGATGCCGACAAGATGGTGGATAACTTCCCGATCGTCATTACGAAAAAGGGAAATTTCAAATATACGTATGATGATGAGAAGAAGGAATGGCTGAAAGACCAGGGCTTTCCTGCCGGTCTGACCGCGGAAGAGGCCTACGACCGGCTGCGGAAAAAATACGAGATCGATCCGACGCTGGACCGGTTTGAAGCGCTGGAGGTGCTGCAGGATACCTACAGTGTCTACCCGCCGATCGTAGTATACAGTATGACTTGGGTATATGACAATCAGAAGACGAATTTTCTGAGCAAATACGGACTGAAGGATGTGGAATATACCGACGAGGAGACCGGAGAAAAGAAAACCCGGCAGATGACAGCGGAAGAGGCGTTTCAGGCTTTGCGGGAAATGTATAAGCTGAACGAGTTCATTCCGGACGGAAAGACAAAGATTCTATCGGATAAGCAGGTCCGGAAGATCTTCATGATCCGCGAAGAAATCAAGAGTCTGGGCTTCAACAAGTATCAGTCCAGTACCATTGCCAAGAATATCAGCGACGAGACCATTGCCTATGTAGAGGAGATGGGAGATGTGCTGAAAGGTGTGGAAATCTCTTCGGAAACAGTCCGCTATTATCCAAACGGGCGCCTGGCTTCTCACATTCTGGGCTATATGGGCAGCATATCCGACAGCGAATATGAAACCTATGTAAAGGAAAAAGGATATCAGGCGGATGATCTGATCGGTAAGGATGGCATTGAGGCCAGCATGGAGGAGAAACTGCGCGGCACAGACGGGGTGAAGACCATTCAGGTCAACAATCAGGGCGATTATATCGATACCCTCAGCGAGACGGAACCGGTATCCGGCAAGAGCGTCTACCTGACCATTGATATGGATTTGCAGAAGGTGGCCGAGGATACACTGGAAAACGTGATCAAAGCCGTGAAAAACGGGACGGCTTTCAAGGGAAAATACGGTACCTCCAGTACCATTGCATCGAAGAACTGCGGTTCCGGCGCGGTGGTTGCAATTGATGTGGAAACCGGAGATGTGCTGGCCATGGCCAGCTATCCGGACTATAATCCGAATATTTTTGCGGAAGGGATTTCCGTGAAGGACTGGGCTTCTGTGCAGAGCACCAATCCGCGGGATCCGCTGGCTCCGACACCGCTGTATAATGTGGCAACGAAGGCTTCTGTACAGCCTGGTTCCATTTTCAAGCCGGTGACTTCCGTTGCTGCTCTGGAAGCGGGCCTGAACCCTGATACACCGATTTATGATAAGGGATATATCACCATAGGAGATACCACTTACGGCTGTGACTCCTGGAACAGATACCGGGGCAGCCATGGAACGGAAACGCTGGTAACGGGAATTCAGAATTCCTGTAACTATTATTTCTACTGCATCGGAACAGGGAAGAACTGGCAGACAGGCCAGTCTCTGGGCTATGCAGACAAGATCTCCATCGAGAAAATCATGGATGTGGCTTCGGAATTCGGTCTGGGAGAAAAGACCGGTATCGAGCTTTCCGAGGCGGTTACGCCGCTTCCTTCTGCAGAAGGAAAGATGCGGAATACGAAGAACTACCTGTGGTATACATTGTATGCGTCTGCCAGTCAGTATTTCCCGTCTTCCGTGTATAACGATGAAGAACTCCTGCGAAAGAATATCGATACGATCTGCAGCTGGATCGAGGAAAATCCGGATCGGGGCACCCTCATCCAAAGAATTGCGGACCAGACCGATGTGCGGGCTTCCAAGGTGGAAGCCATGGCAGACCTGTGTAAATTCTCTTTCTTCAATCAGGCACAGTGGACCGTGGGTGATGAATTCAGTATTGCCATCGGCGAAGGTGAAAACTCCTATACGCCGCTGCAGATTGCCAATTATGTGGCGACCCTTGGAAATGACGGGAAGAGAAATCAGGTGAACATTGTCAAAGGAATTGAGGATGAAGGCGAGACGGTGAAGCCGGAGCCATATCAGATTAACGTATCGACAGATAAACTGGATAAAGTGCTGGAAGGCATGCGCCGTGTAGCGACAAACGGTACGCTGGCCGGAATTTACGGCAGATTCCCGATCGAAGTGGCAGGCAAGACCGGTACAGCAGATAAAGACGGAAAAATCAATCCGAAGGACGAGGTGGCTTATGTGAAGAGTCATCTGGCCCAGATCACCTCTGCGGTAACCTGGGAACAGGTGGAAAAGCAGATGGAAAAAATGATGAAAGAGGATCCGGAAAAATATCCGACGGAAAACGATACCGTGGATGCAGCATTGATCAAGGCAAGTAAAAATAAGGTGACCCAGACGCAGATCAACCAGTTTAAGGAGGATTACGTTCCGTTTGCATGGACCATCACGCTGGCACCGTATGATAATCCGAAGATTGCGGTGGTCGCCATGCTGATTCAGGGAAAGACTTCCTACAATGCAGGTCTGGTGACCAGAGAGGTCATCGGCGAATATCTGAAAGTCAGCGAAGATTATGCAGAAGCGGATTTCTCGACGAAGATGCAGTAAGATACGGATACTCTGGAGGAAATGAAATGGGAAAAGTGATTGTTGTTGCTTCCGGCAAGGGTGGCACGGGAAAGACCACGGTGGTGGCCAATCTGGGTGCAACGCTGGCCATGGAAGGCCATAGGACGCTTGTGATCGATATGGATATGGGCCTTCGAAACCTGGATCTGTACCTGGGTCTGGAAAGCAACGTGGTATATGATGTAAGTGATGTGTTGAATGGGGTCTGCAGAATCAAGCAGGCACTGATCAGAGACAAGAGTTTTCCGGGCTTGTATCTGATGGCGGCTTCCCCGAAAAAAGCAGATGGAGAAATCACACCGCTTCATATGAAAGTGCTTTGCGAAAAACTGAAAGAACAGTTTGATTACATCCTTGTGGACGGACCTGCAGGGATTGATGACGGAATGGCGGTCGCTTCGGCAGGTGCGGATATGGCTGTCATCGTGGTCTCACCGGATTATGCGGCGGCCAGGGACGGGGAGATGGTCCGGCTGGTGCTGAAGGAAATGGGCATTGAAAAGGTTGGCTTCATTGTCAATAAGCTGAACATGGAGATGATCCGAAAAGGCTTCGCACCGGATGTGTCTGAAATCGTCCGTGGATTTCAGCGAGAGCTCCTGGGCGTCATCCAGTCCGATGAAAACATCAGCATATCCACCAATCTGGGTGTACCGGTGGTCTTTATGCGGGAGACCTATATTGCGGATAATTTCCGGAAGATCAGCCGGAGAATCGCGGAATATTAGTGGAATAATCGCAGAATATTTGCGGAATAGGAAAAGGGTGCATGCAGATGCACCCTTTTTGATTGACATTGTTTTGATTGACATTATGCGGATCAGAACTTGATCCCCTTGCTGTTTACGCCCACGTTCAGAATCATGCCCACGGCGATCATACTGGCGATGACGGAGGTACCGCCGCCGGAAAGGAACGGCAGGGTGATGCCTGTTACCGGCATGAGACCGATGGTCATAGCGATGTTTTCGAAGATCTGGAACAGGAACATGCCTACGAAGCCTACGACGATGAGGGCACCGTACAGATCCTCAGTATCCCTCAAAATCCGTGTGAAGCGCCATGTGAGCAGGCCGTACAGCAGAATCACGCCGAAGCCGCCCAGGAAGCCCAGTTCCTCGCCCACTACAGAAAAAATGAAGTCGGACTGTTGTACAGGAATGAAGTCCAGTGACTTCTGGGTCCCCTGGAAGAGTCCGGTTCCCCGGAATCCGCCAGAACCGATGGCAACCTTGGACTGCCATACCTGATAGTTTCCCGGCAGGCTCAGGTTGTCCGGATGGAGGAAAGCTTCGATTCTGTCCTTCTGGTAATCACCGAGAAAACGATATGCGATCGGGATCATGGCCACCGTCAGGCCGGCACACTGGAAGAAGACTTTATAGTCGATGCCCGCGAAGAATACCATGAAAATCCAGATGACGATGTAGACCAGGGCACTTCCAAGGTCTTCCTTCAGGACGATGGCAATAATCGGTGCGGCATAGAGAACCGCCTTGAAGACCCCTGTAAAATTTCGCAGCTCGCCGCTGTGCTCCGACAGATAGCCGACCATGATCAGCACAAAGGAAATCTTCACGAATTCGGAAGGCTGCAGTGTGGTTACGCCCAGATCGATCCAGGAGCGTGCGCCGTACTGCTCAATACCAAGTCCCGGGATGTATACGGTCAGCAGAAACAGTACCGAAAGGACATACAGCAGCTTTTCCAGCCCGTAAAAAAAGTTGTAGTTTACAGCGAGAACCACAACGATGCAGCAAAATCCCAGAAGATAGGCGATGGCCTGGATGATGACCGCCCGCCCGTCACTCCAGTTCAGGACAAATCCATTGTCATATATGGTGCTTTCCAGCATCAGAAGACTGACGGAGCCCAGAATCAGAATCAAAAGCAGCGTAATTTTATCTATACTCTTTAACGTGTTAAAAATTTTGTTCATTTCTTGTCCTTCTTCACCTTGACATTTCGTTTACTAAAACATTATAATATATATTGTATGATTATATCAAGGTTTAATTATGTAATGCAATTCAGAATCAGATAAAAAATACGTGAACAATTATGTAACAAAAAGAAAACAGAACAATTGAAGGAGGTGTATCAATGCTGATAAAATTTATTATCGGACTTATCGCACTGTTAGTCGGTGTGTTGATCGGATATATATATCGTAAGAATGTAGGCGAAAAGGCAATCGGCAGTGCCGAACAGAAAGCAAGAAACCTGATTCTTGATGCGGAAAATAAATCCGAAACTATGAAAAAAGAAACGATTCTGGAGGCGAAGGAAGAGGCGCATCGTTTAAGAAGCGAGGCAGAACGCGATGCCAGAGAGCGTCGGGCTGAGATCCAGCGTTCCGAAAGAAGACTGATTCAGAAGGAGGAATCCCTCGACAGAAAGATCGAAAATATCGAAAAGAAGGAAGAAAGCATTACAAAAAAAGAACAGATTTTAATTGATAAGCAGAAAGAACTGGACGGATTCCTGGCCAGACAGATGGAAGAGCTGGAGCGGATCTCCGGTTACACCGTGGAAGAAGCCAAGGCGATTCTTCTGGCCAATACGGAAAAGGAAGTCCGTCATGAAGCTTCCATCATGATCAAGGAGATCGAGACCAAAGCCAAGGAGGAAGCAGATAAGAAGGCCAAGTACATTATTACCGGCGCCATTCAGAGATGTGCTGCAGACCATGTGGCAGAATCCACCGTATCGGTGGTGAACCTGCCGAACGATGAAATGAAGGGCAGAATCATCGGACGTGAAGGCAGAAATATCCGTACGATTGAGACTTTGACCGGTGTGGATCTGATCATCGATGACACGCCGGAGGCAGTGATTCTTTCCGGTTTCGATCCGGTCAGAAGAGAAATCGCCAGGATTGCGCTGGAAAAGCTCATCGTGGACGGCCGTATCCATCCGGCAAGAATCGAAGAGATGGTGGAAAAAGCGGAGAAGGAAGTCAACGCGACCATTAAGGAAGAGGGCGAACAGGCCACCTTCGAAGTGGGCATTCACAACCTGCACCCGGAACTTGTAAAACTGCTTGGCAGACTCCGGTTCAGAACATCCTACGGTCAGAATGTGCTGAAGCATTCTGTGGAGGTTGCCCATCTGGCAGGCCTCATGGCCGGTGAGCTGGGTCTGGATGTGAAACTGGCCAAGCGTGCCGGTCTGCTCCATGATATCGGCAAGGCGCTGGACCACGAAGTGGAAGGAACACACGTAGATATCGGTATCGATGTGCTGCGCAGATATAAAGAATCCGAAGCAGTGATCAACGGCATGGCAGCCCACCACGGCGACTATGAAGCCAAAAGCATGGAAGCCGTGCTCATTGCCGCCGCAGATGCACTGAGCGCTGCCCGTCCGGGCGCAAGAAGAGAGACGCTGGATGCGTATATCAAGCGTCTGGAAAAGCTGGAGGAAATTGCAAACACCACGCCGGGCGTAGAAAAATCCTTCGCCATTCAGGCAGGCCGGGAAATCCGCATTATTGCCAAACCGGATGATGTCAACGACGAGGAAATCGTATTCCTTGCCCGGGAAATTTCCAAGAAGATCGAGGCAGAACTGGAGTATCCGGGCCAGATCAAGGTCAACGTGGTACGGGAAACCAGAGCCATCGATTATGCCAAATAGAGGCAGACGGAAAATCGCATAACAGGAGCCGCAGAACCGGATCTATTCCCGGCAAGCGGCTCTTTTTCTTGCTGTTTTGTTTGACGACTGTGCATTGCCTGTGGTATTCTATAAAGTGGCAAGCTGCCGGAGATGCAGATTGCCGGAGGTGATATTTTGGAACTGCAAAACCATTGCGGGGAGCAATTGAACGAAGAAAAAAGCATATTTTATCATAAACTGTTTCACATCGGTATTCCGGTACTGATTCAGCAGATCGTTTCCATCGGTCTGAATCTGGTGGACACCATCATGGTGGGCCGGGTT
Source organism: Anaerovoracaceae bacterium (assembly GCA_051893555.1). Lineage (GTDB taxonomy): Bacteria > Bacillota > Clostridia > Peptostreptococcales > Anaerovoracaceae > RGIG7179. Next base: position 25,209 of record JBJFHL010000006.1, on the reverse strand, counting down.
TCGGAAAACGCCCTGGCGGCTGTGGGTGCTGCCAATCAGATTTATTTCATTTACAGTATTGTGATTTTCGGTATATTCAGCGGGGCTTCGGTGTATGCTGTTCAGTACTGGGGCATCCGGGACCTGGCCAGCCTACGTAAGGTATTGGGAATCGACTATATGATGAGTATTCTGACCGCACTGCCCACCATGGCGCTGGCCTGGCTGGCGGCACCGCAGCTGATGCTTCTGTTTACGGACGAGCCGGAGGTGGTGGCGCTTGGCGTGTCGTATCTGCATATCGTCAGCTTTTCCTATCCGTTTGCGGCCTTCAGCTTCGTCATATCCTTTAACTCCCGTGCCGTACAGGATCTGAAAGCACCGACCGCCATCAATGCGGCGGCCATTGCTGTCAATATCATCCTGAATTACGGCCTGATTTACGGGCATCTGGGCATGCCGCAGCTGGGTGTGGAAGGCGCGGCCATCGCCACACTGACCGCCCGTATCCTGGAGTGCATCGCCATGCATGTTGCGGTACGATGCAGAAAGAGCCATCCGCTGAAGGCAGGACTGGGGGAAATGTGCGGGTTTTCCCGGGAAATGTATAAAAGTGTCATGGTCACAGCAGTGCCGGTGATCATTACCGAGGGACTCTGGGCCCTTTCGGTATCCATGATGTTCGCCGCTTACGGCAGGATCAGTGCCTCGGCGTTGGCCATCGTCCAGATTGCCGCTACGGTTACGGACTTTTTCCAGGCGGTTTACTTCGCCGTGGGAAATGCTTCTGCGGTGATCATCGGCGAAAGCCTGGGACAGGGCAGGAGAAACCGGGCATGGCGGTACAGCACCCACATTATGAAAATTACCTGGGTACTGAACATTCTGATGACGCTGATCATCATTTTCCTGCGCCAGCCCATTGCAGACATTTATGATTTTGACGCCGGTACCACGGAGCTGCTGATGAAAGCACTGCTGGTCTATGCCATCGCACTGACGCCGAAGATGCTGGCCTATATGACCATCTGCGGTATCCTGCGGGCAGGCGGCGACACCCTGTTCTGCATGTATATGGATGTGGCATTTAATATGGGACTGCAGGTTCCTCTTGCCTTTTTCGGCGTGCTGGTTCTGCACCTACCGCTGCACTGGGCCATCGCCCTGGTGACAGTGGCAGACTTCCTGAAGGTGTTCTTCTGCTACCAGCGGTATTACAGCAAAAAATGGCTGAATGTCATTACAGATATGGAGGAAATTGACTGACATGAATCGGATCGTTTATTTGGACAACAGTGCCACCACCCGGCAGTACGACCAGGTCACCGACGTGATGGCGGAAGCGATGCGGGAAACTTACGGAAATCCGTCCTCTCTGCACATGCTGGGGGTCGAGGCGGAGAAAAAGGTCCGTGCATCCCGCAAAATCCTGGCGTCGGCCCTTGGTGCTTCGGAGGAGGAGTTTTTTTTCACCTCCGGGGGTACGGAGTCAGATAATACCGTGCTGTTTGGGGTGGCGGAAGCCAGAAAACGGACAGGAAAAAAGATCATCACCACCGCAGTGGAGCATCCGGCGATTCTGGAGCCGGCGAAACGGCTGGAAGCCATGGGCTTCACAGTGGAATACATCGGTGTGGACCGGAATTGTCATCTGAACCTGGATCAGCTGGCATCGGCCATAGACGATGAGACGATCCTGATCTCCGTTATGGGCGTCAATAACGAGGCGGGGACCATCCTGCCCATCGACGAAATCGCAGCACTGAAGGACAGATACAACCGGGAACATAAGACTGACATTCTGCTGCACAGCGATGCAGTACAGGCCTTCGGCAAGGTGCCGGTGGATCTGAAGGGTGCCTATAAAGGGGTCGATTTTCTGTCGGTCAGCGGACACAAGATCCATGGTCCGAAAGGAATCGGCGGACTGTATATCCGGAAGGGAATCCACTTGCCGCCGTTCATGAACGGCGGCGGCCAGGAGCGCCACATGCGCTCCGGCACGGAAAACACCCCGGGAATCGTCGGCTTCGGGAAAGCAGCGGAAATGGGGATGGCGGATTTTGTGGGGCGGACAGAGGCTATGAAACAGGCCAGAACCCGTCTTCTGGAAGGTCTCCTGGCGGAGGTTCCGGACATTCGGATCAACAGCCCGCAGGACGAGACGGCAAGCCCATCGGTATTGAACGTTTCGTTTCTGGGGACCCGGGGCGAGGTGTTGCTCCATACGCTGGAACAGGAGGGAATCTTCGTGTCCACCGGGTCGGCCTGCTCGTCCAACAAAAAAGGGCGGAGCCATGTGCTGACGGCCATGGGGCTTTCCGACAAGGAGATCGAGGGTGCCATTCGGTTCAGCTTCAGTGAGGAAAACACCCTGGAGGAAATGGATTATACGGTAGAAAAAGTGAAGGCTGCAGTGACCCGCTTCCGGCGGCTGGGCAGCTTCCGATAGGAGGACATATGAACGAACAAAATATTCTCATCGTGCGCTGCGGTGAGGTTGCCCTGAAGGGTATGAACAAGCCGTATTTCGAGCGGATGCTGGTGGACCGGATCCGGAAGAATCTGAAGGAATTCCACGGCGTGGATGTGCGGCGGCAGGAGGGCCTGATTTTCGTGCGGGCCGACAAAGCGCTGGATATCCAGGCGATCATCAAGCAGGTATCGAAGGTCTTCGGCGTGGCGTCCATCAGCCAGGCGGTGGAGGCACCATCGGAGCTGGATGCCATCGGTGCGGAAGCAGTGAAGTACATGCTGGATCTGATCCGGGAAAAGGGTGTGAAGACCTTTAAGGTGGAAGCAAAGCGTGCGGACAAGAACTTCCCGGTGAAGTCGCCGGAAATCGGCCGCATTATCGGTGCCAAGGTGCTCATCGGCTGCAAGGTGCTGAAGGTGGATGTCCATGAACCGGATGTGCTGCTCCATGTGGACGTGCGGTCGGACAGAACCTACATTTACGATGCGAAAATCCAGGGCTTCGGCGGTCTGCCGCTGGGAACCAATGGTAAGGGTATGGTGCTGCTGTCCGGCGGCATCGACAGTCCGGTGGCTGCCTGGATGATGGCCAAGCGGGGCATGCTCATTGAAGCGGTGCATTTCCATTCCTATCCGTACACCAGTCCGCGGGCGCAGGAAAAGGTGGAGGACCTGGCGCGGATCGTGGCGTCCTACTGCGGACGGTTCAAGCTGCACTGCGTCAATCTGCTGCCGATTCAGGAGAAGATTGTGGCAAACTGCCCGGAAGAGGAGACGACCATCCATGTGCGGATGTTCATGATGCGGATCGCTGAGCGGATCGCCCGGGATACCGGCTGCATGATGCTGATTACCGGGGAAAACCTGGGTCAGGTGGCCAGCCAGACGGCGGAGGCTCTGGTGGTGACGGATTCCGCAGTTTCCATGCCGGTGATGCGTCCGCTGATCGCCATGGATAAGACGGATATTATGGATAAGGCGCAGGAGATCGGTACTTTCGAGACGTCGATTCAGCCGTACGAGGACTGCTGCACGGTGTTCCTGCCGAAGCACCCGTCTACCAAGCCGCATCTGGACCGGATTCTGGCTTCGGAGTCTGTACTGGATATCGACGGTCTGGTGGAGGCTGCCGTGGCGGCCCAGGAAGTGATCAACATCTTCCCAGAGTAGGGAGCGGGAGAAAGCGAGCGCGGCAGCGAGAAAGCGAAAGCAAGAGCGAAAAGTACACACACTGGTGATGCAAATGTTTGCAGGCCAGTGTGTTTTTTTTGCCGATTCGCCAACACCGATCCGCCAACACCAAACCGCCGACACCGATCCGCCAACACCGCACTTCACCGGACGTGCCGTTAAGGTCGGGAACGTGGGTAGCGCCGGACGTGCCGTTAAGGTCGGGAACGTGGATTTTGCGAAGTCGCACTGATGTGCCGAGAGGAAGAATACCTGGTGCAGAGGGGAACCAGGACACCTTCGATGGTCTGCAATATGCTGTCGGCGTGGAAAGCACCGTCGGGGCCTTCCATAAGAATAATCAGGTTTTTTGGCGGGTAGATTCCGTTGAGATGATAGAGCCGCAATGTTTCCTCGTGACGTTTCCGATAGGTTTCATCCTGATACATGCCATCATATTCCATATAATAGTCCAGCCAGGGTGCGATCGGAATCGTAAAGTCCGGATAGCGGATTTTCGGCGTCCCGTTTTCATCCTGCAGCATCAGCTTCTTTTCGTAGTGGAATGACAGCCCGCTACCGTAGAGAAGTTCTGCGACAGAGGCTTCGGCTTTCGTCCGGGTCAGCAGGCCAAACGTGGTCTTATGGATCAGCTGGTCTCTGTGATAGGGGTTTTCGGACTGCGTGAAGTGGGGCGTTCCGTCCGGCTGCAATGTCTGCTGCGATGTTCCCTGCAGGGTTGTCCACAGGTCGGCATCCTCATAAGGAATGTCTGCATTCTGGTAGGCTTTTGGAAGCTGTTTGCAGATGCTGGCATAATCGAAGGGTGCATAGGCTTTCAGATATTTTTCACGGGCTTTCAAATTCTGCTCCAGCCTTTTGATGATTTCCTGAAGCAGGCGTTTATATTTCAGTTCATGGATGAGAGGTGTCATCTGCCGGTTAAGATAATAAGATTTCGGATCTCCGGGAAGTATGTGGTAATATCGGAGACGCCCGTGGCTGTCTGATTTGCAGTTCAGATATCCCGGAGGACATGCTTCAAGCCGTTCTCTGAAGGACTGCAGAAGGAAACGCTCCGTCTCCATTTGTCTTTCTGTAATTTCTTTAAAATCCATAATTTAACGCTCCTTTCTATTACATATTTACCATATTTTTAATAATTTGTAAACAATTTTTATATAAGGGAACATATATTGTCCACAGGGTTTGATCGGAAGGATTTGATCGGAAGGGTTTGATCAGACCTTCAGACCGAATGCCGCAGTTCATTGGCCCCGTGAATTCATCCAAAAATAATAAAAAAATCAAAAAAAGGTTGATTAAAATCCGCTGTAAGAGAGAAAAAACAGAGGAAAATACGATATTAATCGAAAAAAACTGCATTTTTATCATAAAACAGCTTTAAACCGGAGAGACCGATCACCCTTTTTTGTGATTTTTACTTCAATATGGATGAGTTAGAATGGACTAACCAACACTATGGGAATGAATCCGACAATCGGAAAGAAAGGATTTTGAAGGGAAGCGACATAGTGCGACAGGATACAACATAATTCGGCGAAATTCGACAGAATTCGACAGCCCGTCTTTCAGCGTAATCCCGCCGACAAAACTAGTGCGCTTTCGACAGAACCTCCCAAAGACATGCATGTCTCAAAGTGATAGAATAAAGGCTGGGGTAGTGGGCCGTCCAAAGTAATATGGCCGGGCTGTCCGGAACCGTCCGAGGCAGAATGGCCGTTCGGAACCGTCCGCCCCTGCAGACCGGGAAAAGGAGGGAAAAAAGAATGGAGATCATTTATGAGATGACCGGAGACACACTGACCGCACAGCTCATGGGAGAACTGGATCATCATGCGGCAGCGAAAGTGCGCAGTGAGATCGACGATACAATGGACAGGTACGGAGCGAAACACCTGATCTTCGACTTCAGCAGAGTGACATTTATGGACAGCGCGGGGATCGGCGTTGTGCTGGGCAGATACAAACGGCTGCAGGCCGCCGCAGAAACCGGCGCTGACATCGCCGCCGGCACTGCCCACTCCGTCGGCGGCAGAGTAGTTCTCGCAGGCTGCAGCCAGAAGATCTACAGCATTCTGCATATGGCAGGGATTTTTTCTCTGATGAAATATACGGAAACGAAAGAAGATGCGGTCGCATATTTGCACGGAAAAGAGGTGTGCTGATGGAAAGAAAGATGAAGGTACAGCTGGAAGGAACACTGGAGAGCCAGAGCCTTGCCAGAGCTGTGGCAGGCGCCTATGCAGCGGAGATGGACCCCACGGTGGACGAACTGACAGAGATAAAAACGGCAGTATCTGAGGCAGTGAGCAATGTGGCACTTCATGCATATCCCGGCGAGATCAAGGGAGACATGAGCCTGGAATTCATGATGCCCGCCAGGGATACGATCATGATCCGTGTGGCAGATCGTGGTGTGGGAATTGAAAACATCGCCAGGGCCATGGAACCCATGTACACCACCGACACGGGAGAAAACTGTTCCGGTATGGGATTCACCGTTATGGAAAGCTTCATGGACAAGATCAGGGTGGACAGCCGTCCGGGAGAGGGGACCACTGTAACCATGATCAAGAAACTGGATACATATTGCGGAATCTGATATGGGCGTTCGGACAAAAGAAGAACTGGAAGCTGTGGTGGAAAAGCACGGCGGGCTGGTGAAGTCTGTGGCTATGCGGCTTGCCAGAACATATGGAGAAGAGCCGGATGATCTGATACAGATCGGTTATATCGGTCTGCTGAAGGCTGCACAGCGGTTTGAGGAAGAACGCGGGCTGCAGTTTTCGACTTATGCGGTACCCATGATCGCCGGAGAGATCCGGTCACAGATCCGGGATCAGGGCAGCGTGAAAATGAGCCGCAGCCTGAAAGCCGATGCGGCATTGGTGCGGCGCGCGGAGAGCGATTTCCTCAAACAGTACGGAGTGTCGCCCCATCTAACCCAGCTTGCGGAGATGACAGGACTGACGGCAGACCGGGTGCTGGAAGCCTGTCAGGCGTCCGATGTGCTGAAAAACATGCAGGATGTGGACGGGATCGCTGCTGAAACCGATGCAGCCATGTGGACCGACCGGGAAGAGCAGGATATCGCCAGGATCGATCTGGCCAGCGCAGTGGCATCTCTGGAGCCCCGGGCACGCCAGGTGATCGTGCTGCGTTATTATAAGGACTATACCCAGCAGCAGGTGGCAGACATGCTGGGAATCTCTCAGGTTCAGGTCTGCCGCATTGAAAAAAAGACCCTGCGGGAGATGGCACCGAAGGTGTCGGGAGAACGATGATTTTTCATTATTTTCGTGTTTTTTCACAAAATGTTTTCTCCCGGTCCGTTTTGGGGCAGAGGGGGAATTTTTTTCGACTTTTTGTGCCCGGAAAGGACAAAATTTTGTTGCAATATTAACAAAAAAGTGGTTTAATATTATTGTATGTTGTTATGACTTTATGTGAGTAACACAGGTCAGAAATACGGTTCCGCATACTGGACCCGTTATTATAATTTAAGGAGGCATTTAAATGAATTTTCAACTAACGAAGGAACAAGAATTCGTAAGAAAAATGGTAAGAGACTTTGCCACGAACGAAGTTGAACCGTTAGCTGCAGATATCGACAAGGAACACAGATTCCCTGTTGAAACTGTAGAAAAAATGGCCAAATTCGGCCTGTTAGGTATTCCGTTCCCTACCGAATACGGTGGAATGGGCGGTGACCACATTTCCTACGCAATCACTGTAGAAGAATTATCCAGAGTATGTGCATCCACAGGCGTTATCTGCTCCGCACACACTTCCCTCTGCTGCTGGCCTATCTTCAACTGGGGTAATGAAGAACAGAAGCAGAAATATCTGCCTGACTTATTAAGCGGCAAGAAGCTGGGTGCATTCGGTCTGACCGAACCAAACGCAGGTACTGACGCTTCCGGTCAGCAGACCAGAGCAGAACTGGTTGGCGACAAGTGGATCCTGAACGGTGCCAAGGTATTTATCACCAACGGCGGATATGCTGACGTATTCGTTGTAATGGCTATGACTGACAAGAAGAAGGGCAACCACGGAATTTCCGCATTCATCGTAGAAAAGGGCGACCCTGGATTCTCCATCGGTAAGACCGAAGATAAGATGGGTATCTGCGCATCCTCCACGACCGAACTGATTTTCCAGAACTGCGAAATCCCTGCTGACAGACTGTTAGGTCAGGTTGGCGACGGCTTCAAGGTTGCAATGTCCACTCTGGACGGCGGCCGTATCGGTATCGCTTCCCAGGCTCTGGGTATCGCACAGGGTGCATTCGACGTAACCGTTGAATACATGAACGCAAGAAAACAGTTTGGCAAGAAGCTGTCCCAGTTCCAGGCTCTGCAGTTCGAAATGGCTGACCTGAAGACCAGAATCGAAGCTGCAAGACTGCTGGTTTACAGAGCTGCTGACATGAAGGATAAGCACATGGCTTATGGCGAAGCTGCTGCAATGGCTAAGTTATACGCTGCTGAAACTGCAATGGCTGTAACTACCAAGTGCGTACAGTACCACGGCGGATACGGCTACACCAAGGATTATCCGGTTGAAAGAATGATGAGAGACGCTAAGATTACCGAAATCTACGAAGGTACTTCTGAAGTTCAGAGAATGGTAATCGCTGGTAAGACTTTCAAGAAATAAGATTGCAGGAGGAAATTGAAATGGCATTTAACATTATTGTATGTGCAAAACAGGTTCCTGATACAAACGTTATCAAGATTAACCCTAAGACAGGAACATTAATCAGAGACGGTGTTCCATCCATTCTGAACCACGACGATGCGAACGCTCTGGAAGAAGCTTTAAGAATCAAGGATAAGCATCCTGATACTCATATCACCGTTATCTCCATGGGACCTCCGCAGGCAAGCGACTTATTATTCGAATGTATTGCGAAGGGTGCAGACGAAGGTATCCTGGTATCCGACAGAGCAGTCGGCGGTTCCGATACCTGGGCTACTTCCAACACGCTGGAAGCTGCTGTACGCAAGTGGGAAAAGGAAAACGGCCCTGCTGACCTGATCTTTGCCGGTCGTCAGGCGATCGACGGAGATACCGCACAGGTTGGTCCGCAGATCGCTGAAAAGCTGGATCTGCCGCAGGTTACTTACGTAGAAGAATTCGAAATTGCAGACAACATGAAGGACATCACCGTAAAGAGACAGCTGGAAGACGGTTATGAACTGATTCACCTGCAGACTCCTTGCATGCTGACCGCGATCAAGGAATTAAACGAGCCTAGATACATGCACATGAAGGGTATCTTCGGCGCAAAGGACATCAAAGTCTGGAACGCAAAGGATATCGAAGTTGACCTGACCAAGGTTGGTCTGGAAGCTTCCCCGACAAACGTATTCAGATCCTTCACACCGGCTCCGAAGGCTCCTGGCCAGAAAGTCGCTGGAGATACTGAAAACGAACAGGCTAAGAATCTGTTAATTCAGCTTAAGGGTAAGCACATCATCTAATTAGGAGGAAATACAATGGCTATTGAAATTTTAAAAGAAAAATGTATTGGCTGCGGACTGTGCTTTAAATCCTGTCCGTATGATGCCTTCGAATTCGAACCTTATGATGGCAACAAGCTGGGTAAGGTTGCAAAAGTTAATGCAAAGTGCTCCTTCTGTAACCAGTGCTTAACCGCTTGTAAGTTTGGTGCAATCCAGGAAAAGAAGCAGGAAGCTGCTGTTGACCTGTCCGCATACAAGCACATCTGGGTATTTGCAGAACAGAGACAGGGCAAGATCCAGAACGTAGCTCTGGAACTGCTGGGCGAAGGTAAGAAGCTGGCAAAGGATATCAGCGATGATACCCAGATCTGCGCAGTACTGATCGGTAACAACATCGACCACCTGGCTCAGGAATGCTTCGAATATGGTGCAGAAAAGGTTTACATGGTACAGGATCCATTACTGGAAAACTACACCACCGACGGTTACACCAAGGTTATGAAGCAGCTGATCGACGAATACAAGCCTGAAATCGTTCTGTACGGTGCTACCCACATCGGCCGTGACTTCGCACCTCGTATCGCTGCAAGATGCAACACCGGTCTGACTGCTGACTGTACACACCTGGACGTTAAGGTTTCCAAGTACATCGAATTCGCAAAGGCAAACACCACTCTGGACACTTCCACGCTGGATCCGAACGATCCATCCACCGGAATCAAGCAGACTCGTCCGGCATTCGGCGGTAACCTGATGGCTACCATCATCTGCCCGAAGACCAGACCGCAGATGTCCACGGTAAGACCTGGCGTAATGCAGAAGCAGGAAAGAGTTCCTGGTGCTACCGGTGAAATCGTAAATGTTAAGCCGGACATCAAGGCTTCCGATATCAGAATCGAAATCAAGGATATCGTAAAATCCATGAAGGAAATGGTATCCCTGACTGACGCTAAGATCATCTGCTCCGGCGGACGTGGTCTGGGCGATGCTTCCGGTTTCGAACTGATGAAGGAATTCGCTGACAAGGTTGGCGGCGTAGTTGGTTCTTCCCGTGCAGCAGTAGATGCTGGCTGGATCGATCACTCCCACCAGGTAGGCCAGACCGGTACCACTGTAAAGCCTGAAATCTACTTTGCATGCGGTATCTCCGGTGCAATTCAGCACCTGGCTGGTATGCAGACTTCCAACTGCATCGTTGCGATCAACAAGGATCCGGATGCTCCGATCATGGAAGTTGCTGACTATGCAATCGTAGGCGACCTGTACAAGGTAATCCCTGAAATCATCAAGGAATGGGATAACGCTGAAGCTCTGTACGACGCTACTACGAAATAAGATCGTTTCGGCGATTCAGTAAAAATCAAACAGAAAGGGGACTGTTTTGCAGTCCCCTTTTTTGACACTCTGAAAATGGGAAAGCATGAGGGCATACTTATGAAGACGAACTTACTGAAAAACACCGCACACATTTTTGGAGCGATTTTTGTTCTTCTGCTCCTTTGCTGTCTGATTCCTGCCAAAGCCGATGCAGCAACCTATCAGGCAGGTTCTCTGTATGACGACAGCACAAAGCTTGGAAATACGTATTTGTGGAGCTCTGACTTTAAGCAGCTGCGCTGCGGTGACAGTCAGGATGGAGAAGGTACACTGCTCTTTGACTGTGCAGCCGGAGGCAGCGATATGGTATGGCTTTCTGATAAATTGATTTCCAATGGAAATACCGTGTATTTTTCCGTAAAAGACAGACCAAATAGCTGCGATATTATTTACTCCTGCAAGACAGACGGAACCGGTCTGAAAAAAATAAAGACAATTAAAACTCCGGAAGGAATAGAAACCTATATCAACCTGGTTTCTGTTTATAATAATGTCCTGTTTTTTGACAGATACGTCAGCAAAGATGAGGAACCAAGCTCGAAGGATGGTCTGTATTCCATCGGTCTGAAGTCCGGGACATTAAAGAAGAGATTAAGCAATTTCTGCTTCGACTATGCGGCCGGCGGCACCAGATATATCTATTATCTGAAAGATAATTCGGATGGCAGCGTCCAGCTTCGTGCTTACGACTGCAAATCTTTCAAGAGCGTTTCCATTGCAAAAAATGCCGATGCACTGGGATATTATGACGGAAAGCTGTATTATTCCAAATACACCTCTTCCTCTAAAAAGGTTTACAGCTGCACCGCAAGCGGTAAGAACGACAAGCTTGAGGTCACTCTGGATGGTGCACAGGGTCTGTCCATGAAAGGCAGCGTGATCACCTACCGTGTCGATGCGGGTAACTGGAATTTCATTACCTACACCTACAATGTGAAGACCAAGCAGACCCAGCAGGTATAACAGAACATGATGAATAAACCGGAACGCCTTTCTATATAAGGGTGTTTCCGGTTTTTTATTGCCAGCGGCGGAGAATTTCGGTATAATAAAATCAGCGGGCGCGAAGGGAGGCGGAAGTCTTGAGAGGAAAAAAACTGTTTTTGCTGGATATGGACGGGACCATTTACCTGGACGATCACGTGTTTTCCGGCACGTTGCCCTTTCTGCAGCAGGTGCGGGCGCAGGGCGGAAGGTATCTCTTTCTGACCAATAATTCGTCCCGGGGGGTGTCCGATTACGTCGCAAAACTTGCACGGCTGGGCATTCCGGCGGTTCCTGAGGATTTTGTCACGTCGGTGGATGCCATGATCTCCTTCCTGGAGCGGCGATACGGCCCATCGGCGGCGCGGCAGAAGCGGATCTATCTGATGGGAACGGAATCCTTTCGCCGGCAGATGGAAGAGGCGGGATTTCGGATTTTGACCAGCCTGTCGGCTGAGGAGAATGACAGGCCGATGGACGCAGGAAATGACAGGACGATGGAGACGGTGGACATCCTCATTGCGGGCTTTGACCGGGAGCTGACCTTTCAGAAACTGGAAGATGCCAGCCGCCTGCTGACGGCCGGGACGGAATATTTTGCGACGAATCCAGACTGGGTCTGCCCCACCGCCTGGGGCGCAGTGCCTGACTGCGGATCTATCTGCCAGATGCTGGAGCATGCCACGGGGCGGCTGCCGTATTTTGTGGGCAAACCCCAGCCTGACATGGTGTATCTGGCGCTGAAAAAGACGGGCTGTGCGCCGGAGGACGCAGTGCTCATCGGAGACCGGCTGTATACCGACATTGCCTGCGGTGTCAATGCGGGAATTGATACCATCTTCGTGCTTTCCGGGGAGGGAACGCTGGAAGATCTGGAAACAAGCGATGTGCAGCCTGCATATATTTTCAATGATATCGGAGAAGTTTTCGGGAAAGGAACAGGAAACGAAAATGAAACTCAATAACAAAAGAACGATTCTGATTGGTTTTGCATTTTTAGCCATCAGCACCTTCTGGCAGGTGTATGACAACATTATTCCGCTGATCTTAAAGTACAGCTTTGAGATCGGGGATACCCTGTCGGGGGGCATCATGGCGCTGGATAATATCTTTGCACTGTTCATGCTTCCGCTTTTCGGGGCATGGTCGGATAAGGTGAATACGAAACGGGGCAAGCGGACGCCGTTTATCCTGGTGGGAACCATCGGTGCCTGCGTGTTCATGCTGCTGCTGCCGGCTGCGGCCAACGGGCGTAACCTGGTGCTGTTTGTATTTGCGCTGCTGATGACCCTGATGTTTATGAGTACGTTCCGGTCACCGGCGGTTTCTCTCATGCCGGATGTGACGCCGAAGCCGCTCCGTTCCAAAGCAAATGCCATTATCAACCTGATGGGCGCCATCGGCGTGGTGCTGGCGCTGGTATTCATCATGTTCCTGGTGGGAGACGGACAGACACCGAATTATGAACCGCTGTTCATCGCTGTGGCTGTGGTCATGGTGCTGGCTCTGCTGGTTTTGTTGTTCCGGGTGGATGAGAAGAAATTTACTGCGGAAAGACTGGCGCAGGAAAGAGAATGGGGCATTGCAGAAGATGATGCGGCAGAAGGCGGATCCGAAACCGGATCCGAAGCGGGACGCAGTGCCGGCGGGATCAAGAATGCAGCGGCTTCTCTCCCGGCGGATGTGAAGCGAAGCCTGATATTTTTGCTGCTTTCGGTGGCTTTCTGGTATATGGCATATAACAGTGTGACCACCGCATTTTCCAAATATGCCACGGAAATGTGGGGCATGGAGGGCGGAAGCTTTGCCGGTGCATTGATGGTGGCATCGGTTGGCGCCCTGGTGTCCTTCCTGCCGGTGGGTATGTTGTCCAGCCGCTTCGGGCGGAAAAAGGTGATTCTCTTCGGAGTGGCGCTGCTGGCGTGCTGCTTCGGAAGCGGTTTCTTCTTCAAGGAACCCAATTTCGGTGTGAACATCATCTTCTTCCTGGTAGGTATGGCATGGGCGTCCATCAACGTGAATTCCTATCCGATGGTAGTGGAAATGTGTAAAGGCAGCGATATCGGAAAGTTTACCGGAATGTACTATACCTTCAGTATGGCAGCACAGGTACTGACGCCGGTGTTGTCCGGCTTCTTCCTGGAGCATGTGGGTTACTGGACGTTGTTCCCGTATGCCGCTTTCTTTGCTGCTGTGGCATTCTGTACCATGCTTATGGTGAAGCACGGAGACAGCCGGCCAGAGGTACCGAAGGATAAGCTGGAAGCCTTTGATGTGGAGGATTAAAAACGACAGATATATATAATAAAGGGGGAAATGGGGAATATGAAACAGAAAAAATCAAGCAACACGAAAGAATCAAGCAACACGAAAGAAAAGCAGCTTGAAGAGCTGCTGCGGCACAGATATGCACATAGAGGTCTCCATCGGAAACCGGTGGTGCCGGAGAACTCCATGGCAGCCTTTCGGCGTGCGGTGGAAGCCGGGTATGGTATTGAGCTGGATCTGCATCTGACCAAAGACGGAAAACTGGCGGTGATCCACGACTCCAGCCTGAAGCGGACCTGCGGCGTAGATCAGAACGTGGAAGACATGACACTGGGGGAGGCACAGAGCTGTTTTCTGGAAGAAAGCCGGGAGCAGATCCCGGAATTCGCAGATGTTCTGCAGCTTGTGGCAGGCCGGGTGCCTCTCATTGTAGAGCTGAAAGCAGGAAAGACGAAAGAAGGGGAAGATACGACGGCTGCCCTCTGCCGGACGGCTGTATCGGTATTAGACGATTATGCAGCTTCTTATGCCGGAAAACCGGGCACTGTGCCTGCACTGTACTGCGTGGAATCTTTCAGCCCGGTGGCTGTGAAGTGGCTGCGGGTGAACCGGCCGGACATCATCCGGGGACAGCTGGCTGCCAATATCAATCGTGAGAAAAAGACTTTAACCAGCATGCAGAATTTCCTGCTGAAAAACCTGTTGGTGAATCATTCCGGCAAACCGGACTTTGTGGCGTATAATTTCGATGACCGCCATGAGGCAGCGCTGCAGCGGTATGATGGACCGCTGTTCTTCTGGACCATCCGTAGCTATGAGAATCTGAAGGAAGCGGAAGCCTTGGGCGCTGCCGGAATTTTCGAACAGTTTGATCCGAAGGAATATAAATAGACAGAACGCCCCTGCACTGACGCAGGGGTTTTTCTTTATGAAAATACGCGGAATGGGTTGATTTTTGAATATAATTACAGTATAATAATGGGAAATATACATTTTCTTAAGAATCTGGCAACATTTCTAACAAAATCTTCAGACGCACAACACATCGTACTTCCATACGAACCTACAGAAGGTTGTAAGAATTCTATTTTGATCTCAAAAAATACAACGTATGCCCGAAATAGCAGGAGATTTCAGGGAAAATGTTGTATGAAAGAAAAACAAGCCGAGCTTCATACAACGCAAATTGAGATTTCTTCACAATTCGTTGTATGAAACAGTGAAAAATCGAAAACGATACAACATGGAGGGAAAAAAATGAACGTCGGGAGAGTGGATTTTGAGAGGGCGTTGAATCAATTGGCCGATTTAGAAAAATCATTCAACATAGAACTGGAGAACTGTGAGAAACTGGCAGCCGGACATCTGGTCAGCAACTTCAGAGATGGAAGGCAGAATTATCTGCAGGTGGAGAAGAAAAACGGGAAGTACT
Source organism: Anaerovoracaceae bacterium (assembly GCA_051893555.1). Lineage (GTDB taxonomy): Bacteria > Bacillota > Clostridia > Peptostreptococcales > Anaerovoracaceae > RGIG7179. The sequence goes on along the minus strand of JBJFHL010000006.1, from coordinate 10,032 downwards.
GCAGGCGGGGGATTACCGGCGATACGGAGAAAGTGAAGGTGTTATGCCGAAAAGAATACATACTGCATGTGTTAAATCTCATTACGGCAAACAGAAGGTGTCTTGAAACTGCGAAAAGTGAGCTTCGAACCATGGAATTCAATGAAATTCTTCAGGGATTGCCTGCGGTCTATCAGACGGTGCCGGAGGAATACTTTCAGTTTGCAGTAACAGGGGATATCCTTCGAAAACGTATGGAACAGGAAACGCAGCTGGAAAGGGAGATTCGTGAGTGGGCGGAAGCACCTTATGAGCAGAGCAGTTATAAGCCGCAGCTGAAAACAAACATAACTTCCCGCGGTGAGAAGATGCGGTCAAAGGGAGAAGTGAACATCGCTGAAAAGCTGTACCAATATGATGTTCCGTTTCGATATGAGGAGGTGCTTCGAATTGGGACCCATGAGTTTGCGCCGGATTTTAAGCCGAGAAGAAGACGAGACGGAAAAATATTCTATCTGGAACACTGCGGAATGCCTTTTGATGAGAAATATATGGCTCGTCATAAATGGAAGATGGAACAGTATGAGTCCGTGGGCATCGTACCGTGGGATAATCTGATTGTAACGTATAATGACATACATGGAAACCTGGATATGCGCATCATTGAAAGTGAGATTGTTAATAAGCTGTTGTAAAAAAGGGAGTCTGTAGTGACTCCCTTTCAATTTCTATTTCTGTTCCTTCAGCAGATCGCGGATCTCAGTCAGGAGCTGAACATCTGCCGGCGGAGCAGGCGGTTCCTCCGGAGCAGGTGCAGGTTCTTCTTCCTTCTTCTTGAAGGCGTTGAAGGTTTTGATGATGGAGAACAGCACCAGTGCGGTCAGCAGGAAGGTGATGACAGCCTGGATGAAGTTTCCGACCATCAGCTGTGCGTCACCTACAGTGATAACGATACCGGTGAAGTTGATTCCGCCGATGATGATGCCCAGCAGCGGGGTGATCACATCGTTGACCAGGGAGGAAACGATGGCGGTGAATGCGCCGCCGATGATAATGCCGACTGCCATGCTCATGACATCGCCTTTTGCAATAAACTGCTTAAATTCAGACATAAAATTTTTCATAAGTTGGTCATCCTTTCTGTTGAATTATTAGATAAAATGTGCCAGTTCTTTTTCAATCCGTTTCCACGGAAATCCCACCACATTATCATAATCGCCTTCGATATGGTCTACATACCGGGAAAACCAGCCCTGGATGGCGTATCCTCCGGCTTTATCATACGCTTCATCGGTGTCCAGATAGGCCAGCAGTTCCTCGTCGCTGTAATCTTTGAAAAAGACTCTGGTTATTTCATAGAACACGCTGGCATGCTGCGCGCCGGCTTCTACCAGTGCGACACCGGTGACCACATCATGGACATCGCCGCGAAGGGCAGAAAGCATGCGGAATCCATCCTCTTTATCGGCAGGCTTGCCCATGATTTCGCCCTGATAGCAGACCACGGTATCGGCGGCGATGATGACCGGCGGACGGTCCGAGACGGCCTGACCGTTTGCGCCAGGGAAATCCGAGGCAGCAGCATCGGCGACTTCGGCGACTTCGGCGACCTGATCGGGCTGCTTTTCACCCAGCCAGCGGGCTTCTACGTCTCTGGCCTTTTTCAGAGCAAGATAAATGACGGTGTCCGTCATACTGTGATGGAGTGGGACGTTTTCTTCAATCTGTGCCGGAATCACCAGCGGCTCATAGCCATGGTCCTGCATCATTTCGATGCGGCGGGGTGAACCGGAAGCCAGGATCAGAGACCGCCCTGCTGCCGCCGTGTTTGTGGTCCTTCCTGCAGTCATGCTTTTTTCTCCGGCTTCACCAGGCGGATGCCCAGATCCGTGAAGGTACGGCAGCCTTCGTCAAAGATCGGCTCGTCCGCATATTCTGCTTCGCCGTCCTGGCTGTCTACGGTATCGTAGCGCAGGAAGGTCCGCGGCGGAACAAATTCGCACTGCATATCGCAGTTAAACGGTACACGGAACGGATCCAGATTGCCGAAATAGTAGTTCCAGCGCGGAATATCGTTCTTCAGCTTGGCGCTCATGCCATAGGAAGGATCCACGAAGACCCAGCCAATGGAAGGCAGATAGCACTGCGCCCAGTCATGCTCGCCGATGGCACCCGGTTCTGCAGCCAGTCCGGACTGCCAGCGTGCCGGAACCCCTGCGATCCGGCAGAGGGTGATGAACAGGATGGCCTGCATGCCGCAGTCGCCTTTGCGGGTCAGCGCCATCTGCTCAGCGATGCTGTCGATGGAAGCATAATCCCGGACGAAGGAATACTTCAGATTGCAGGTAATGTAGTTGTACATGGCGCGCGCAATGCGGATTGGATTGGTTTCATCCCCCTTCAGCTCTGCAGCCAGCGCGCGGAGATACGGCGTGAAGAGGATATGCGGCGCCTTTTCTTCCAGGTATGGAAGAACATCTTCCGGATATCCGTTTTCCTCCAGTTCACGAGCGATGGCAGCTTCATCTGCCTGGGTCAGGTCGTGGACGCGGAGAATATTTTCAAACTGGTATTCTGCGGAGAACACCTGGCCCGGTTCCGCAGGCACCTCAAAATATACGGTCGGCATCTTGTCGCTGACCTCCGGCATTCTGGCCGGCTCCGGTGAAATGTTCAAAATCTTCAGATCATGAATCTGCTGGCGCTCTACCGGAAGCGGCAGGTGAACCCGCAGGGTCTTTCCCGGTTTGACAGCCTCCGGCTCCAGGTAAAATTCGTGGCGCATGTGGATATGGGCGTGCACTTCGTCGCCGTCTTTCAGGCTGCTGAGCGCATTATCAAAATCCGTGCACTCGTCGGCGTCGCAGGTATGGCGTGCCTGATCCCGCTCCCACATTTCCGGATACTGGTTGAACAGATTGCGAACCGCACTGCGGAGAAACATTTCTTTTCCGCGGATGAAGGTCCACTGCAGCTTGTCCTCGATGATGAGCCGATCCAGTTCTTCTGCCTTGAAATCAGGCACTCTTTCCTGGATCTGTGTCAGAACCTGTTCTTTGGTCAGAATATAGCGGGCTTCCAGGTGCTGCAGATTCTTCAGCTCCAGAATCAGGCGGGCCCGATAAGCCTTCGGCAGATTCGGCAGAGACAGCCGGTTCTCAATCATGGCACGGGTTCTGTCGAAATCCCCGGACCATTTCATTTTCAGAATGTCTTCCGGCAGAGGAACTGCCTGGTATTGCAAATCACTGTAATTGATGTTGTACTTTTTTTCCATTTTCTGCTCTCCTACATACATTTTAAAAATAGCATTGCATGAATCACTGCTTCTATCATATACGAAAAAGAATGGAAAATCAAGAAAAATCAGGGCTTTGGAAGGCGAGACAAGTGCATATTTTTTGTATATACGGACATGCTATTTGAAAGATTATGAAGCATGCAAGGAGGCGGATGCCATGGCGGACAGCAAAGAAAAACAGGAAAAAAAGCAAAAGAAAGAGATATCAAAGGCGTATGAAAAATATGCCAGCCAGTTTACCCCGAAGCCGGACTATTTCGGGAACGGTCTGAAGGCCTTTCTCATCGGCGGTCTCATCTGCACCGCGGCATTCTGGTTCCAGAACCGGTTGACCGCCGGCGGACTCAGTGAGAAAGACGCAGGTACTTTCGTCACCATCAGTCTGGTGGCGCTGGCCCAGCTTCTGACCGGTCTTGGACTCTTTGATTCCATTGCAAAATTTGCAGGCGCCGGCGTTATCGTGCCGATCACAGGATTCGCCAATTCCATGGTGGCCCCGGCCATCGAGTATAAAAAAGAGGGCCCGGTGCTGGGCGTAGGCGCCAAGCTGTTCAGTGTGGCTGGTCCGGTGCTGGTCTGCGGCATTTCGTCGGCAGTAGTGGTGGGACTGATTTACTGGTTCCTGGGGAAATAGAGGAGAGGAGAACGAAAACGATGCAAAGCAAAAAAATCGGAAAGCAGTCCATGATGTTCCCCTCCGGGGCATATCTCCGGGGGAGAGGCACGGTGGTCGGAAAGAAAGAAGGGGAAGGTCCTCTGGCAGACTGTTTTGATCGGATTCTCCAGGATGATATGTACGGAGAAAAATCCTGGGAAAAGGCAGAGAGCAAAATGCTCAAGGAAGCCATGATGCGTGCGGTCCAGCGGGCCGGGCTGTCGAAGGAGGATATCGACGTGATGCTCAGCGGCGATCTGCTGAATCAGCTGATGAGCTCCTCGTTTATGGCCCGGGATCTCCATATCCCGTTTCTTGGCTTATATGGTGCTTGCTCGACCATGACGGAGTCGCTGGTGCTGGGCTGTATGCTCATCGATGGTGGTTTTGCGCAAAATATACTTGCCGGGGCATCCAGTCATTTCTGCACGGCGGAGCGTCAGTTCCGCATGCCGGTGGAGCATGGCAATCAGCGGCCGCCGTCGGCCCAGTGGACGGCCACGGCGGCCGGCAGTGTGGTGGTGGGCTGCCGGCCGGCACCGGGAATCCCGGCCATTCGTGCCACTGCAGCCACCATCGGAAAGGTCATCGATCCGGGAATCAGCGACGCCAACCAGATGGGAGCGGCCATGGCCCCGGCGGCGGTGGATACGCTTCTGAATCACCTGGAGGACACGGGCCGGGCCATCGACTATTACGATCTGGTGGTCACGGGAGACCTGGGTTTCATCGGCAAGGATATCATGACAGATCTTCTTATCGATGCGGGACTTCCTGCAGCCCGGGTGCTGGAGCGGTACGATGACTGCGGCACCATGCTGTTCAGCAAGGAGCAGGATGTCCACGGCGGCGGCAGCGGCTGCGGCTGTTCTGCCGCCGTCTTCGCCGGCAGTCTGATGCAGAAGCTGGAAACGGGTAAGATGAAAAAGCTGCTGCTGATCTCTACCGGCGCCATGCTTTCCACCATTTCGCCGTTTCAGGGGGAAAGCATTCCGGGAATCGCACATGCTGTGGCATTGGAGGTGGAATAGATGAATGGATGGACGGATTATCTGTGGACATTCCTGATTGGCGGCGGATTCTGCCTGCTGGGGCAGATCCTTCTGGATACCACGAAACTGACGGCACCGCGTATTTTGGTGATTTTCGTGGTTTCCGGCGTGGTGCTGCAGGCGGTGGGGCTGTATGAGCCGCTGGTGAAGCTGGCCGGCAGCGGTGCCACCGTGCCCCTGCCGGGATTCGGCTACGCCCTGGCAAAGGGCGCCATGGACGGTGCAGGAAAGGGCTTTCTGGAAGCAATCACCGGCCCCATCACTGCAACGGCAGCCGGTGTGGCGGTGGCCATCACCTTCGGTTATCTGGTATCACTGATCTTCACGCCCAAGAGCCCAAAGGGGAATTAACCTCTGCTTTCGGTTCTGCTTTCACCCCGGTTTGCGCGCCGGTTTCGGTCCGGTTTGCACGCCGGTTTCGGTCCGGTTTGCACGCCGGTTTTCCAAAATTGCGAAAAAGTTTTCTTTTTGAAAACTTTTCACCTGTTTTGGAAAACAATGGAGCATTTTCAGACGAAAATAACCAATATTTGAGAGCAAGAAGTGCATACTTGTATCAATACAGGTGCATTGTGTTAAAAATAAATACAGTAATGGAAATAAAATGCTTTCATAATATTACATGTTTTCCGAAATGCTAAAAAAGTTTTCTTTTTGAAAACTTTTCACCTGTTTTGGAAAACCCGCACCGAAAAAAGGGGATGGAAAACCCGCACCGAAAAAACAGGACTTGCAAAAAATCCCAGATCATGATAAGGTAAAAGATGGAAAAAAAGAAAGGGGCGTGTGGATTTTGGAAAGAGGAATCATATATCTGCTGGCCATTGCCAACATTCTGGTGGGATTTTATCTGTTTTACCGGGGCGGAGGCCGGTTCGGGTTCATGACGTACCGGACGTTTCTGGACCGGGAGGAAAGACGGAAAAGCAACGGTAAATAGTGGAAGTGTAAAACGTGAAGAGGCGCATCATGCATGGTGCGTCTTTTTGATATCGCCAAGAAGGAAGATAAGCTTTGCAGATTTTGATTGAAGTGTGTCGAAAAAAATGATAAAATAAGCGGGGTTGTTTGAACTCAAAGAAGAATAAGGAGAAATGTTATGGATTTTATCAACAACTTTATCAATGCAGTCAGTGGTATTCTGTACCAGCCGTGGTGTGTACCGCTGATTCTGCTGGCAGGCGGCATCGTTCTCACCGTTCGGTCGAAATTTATTCAGGTTCGCCTGTTCAGAGAGTCTTTCAAGGTTATCCTGGAAAAGCCTTCGACGGAAAACGGGATTTCCTCCTTCGGTGCGCTGATGGTTTCCACCGCATCCCGTGTCGGAACCGGAAACATCATCGGTGTGGCAACCGCAATCTGTGCAGGAGGCGCAGGTGCCGTATTCTGGATGTGGGTGACAGCAATTATCGGCGGCGCATCTGCCTTCGTGGAATCCACGCTGGCGCAGATCTATAAGAGAAGAAATGAGGACGGGACAAGCTATGGCGGCCCGGCGTTCTACATGCGAGATGCGCTGAAGCAGAGATGGCTGGGTGTCATTTTCTCTGTTTTGATCATTCTGACCTATGCGGTGGGTTATAACATGCTCGCTGCATATAACCTGCAGGATACGTTCTCTGTATTCGGGTTTTACAGCAAGACCACTTCTGTGGTAATCGGCGTGATTCTGGCGGTTTTGTTCGGCATTATCGTAATCGGCGGTGCCAAGAGACTGATCAAGGTTACCGAAGTCATGGTTCCGGTTATGGGCGTTCTTTATGTAATTGTTGCCATTATCGTTCTGATTCTGAACGCATCGCGGCTGCCGGGAATGTTTGCCATGATTTTTGAAAGTGCATTTGACTTCAAAGCCATCTTCGGCGGATTTGCAGGTTCCTGTATTATGAACGGCATCAAGAGAGGCTTATACTCCAATGAAGCCGGTATGGGTTCTGCACCGAATGCTGCAGCAACTGCGGATGTTTCCCACCCGGCGAAACAGGGCCTGGTGCAGATGCTTTCTGTATTCATCGATACCCTGCTGATCTGTACGGCAACTGCGTTCATGTGCTTATCTTCCGGAGTTGCATTTGATTCTGAGATGGGCGGTGCATCCTATGTACAGGCTTCCATGGCAGAAAATCTGGGAAGCATCGGACCGGTATTCCTGTGCGTGGCAATGTCGCTGTTCGCCTTCACAACCCTGATCGGAAACTATTCCTACTGTGAAGGCTGCCTGCGATTCATCTTAAACAGAGACGTCAGCAAGAGCGGAATTCTGGTGTTCCGAATCATCGCGACCTTACTGGTATTTGTCGGCGCCATCGCAAGCGCAGGTACGGTATGGAATCTGGCTGATATGACTCAGGGCCTTATGGTCATCGTCAATGTTCCGGTCATTCTGATTCTGGCGAAACCGGCAATGCTCTGCTTGGATGACTACTGCAAGCAGAAAAAGGAAGGCAAGAATCCTGTATTTGTTGCAAAAGATGCAGGAATTGATGCAGATTTGGATTACTGGAAGTAAAGATGATATGCTCCCTCCAGGCGACAAGCTTATATTATTTCACTTGTCATTTCACTTGTCCGCCTGAGAGGGAGCATATATCTGCTCATGTTATCATTTTCCACATTATCTTACTCATCCTATTTCTGCCAGAAATCTTCAACCTGGCTGAGTATCTCTTCTGCCGGCAGAATGGTTGCCTCTTCAATCGATATTCCGGTCTTTTTTAAGAAATGCTTTATCATATAATACCCGGTTGCATATCCCGCGCAATAAGGAAGACCTGCCTCAGGATAATTCTGCATCCTGGCCATCTCATCGCCATACAGATAGGAAGTAATGTTTTCCATTCCCTGTGCTCCCAATCCATCATATATGATTTCTTTCACGAGCGGCATTAACTCCTTATCCGTCCTGGTCACCCACGGGCCTAAGAATTCTTCGCCAAAAAGTGTTGTGGCATAATTTTCCGCCAGACCCTCACTGACCAGCATCTCGCCGAGCGTAACGTTATTTGTCCATCGGATATACTGATACCTCACATTGTGATTTGCTTCATGGACGAAAGCTGCGGGCAGTCTTCGTATGGTTTCTTCATCCGGAGCCAGAAAACCTAATATGTACCCGGGAATTCCACCGTCTCCGCTATAACCGTCACACATGATTATGTAAGGGCTTTTTGGATTTGCAAGCAAAATCGTATACAGGTATCTGTCAATTTTCAACGCAATCCCTTTGACTTCAAACCGTTTCAAAGCTCTTGCAATCACATCATCACAGGTATCCCAGATTTTCGGATCAGAGATTGCATCAATCCAGCTCTCATATCGGTTGTCTACCTCTCTGGGCGGCAAAATACCCAGCATTTCGCTTGCCATAATAATGTCATATCCGCCTTCCCGATCTGCTTTCATAGGAATGTGGTAGCAATCCCACTTTTCCTTCAGGGGCATCATCAATTCATATCGATAAATGTCATTTCGCTTTTCCGGCCCGGAAAGCATCATTTTTCTGTATATCTCTGACGAGTTCAGGTTTTCAACGATCATTTTCTATCATCCTCCTCAATTCTTCTCAAAATCCAATATGCCGGGGGCTTTCATATTTCTGGACTTTTGCTGATAAACCCATTCTAAACTATTACGTAACGTCAGAGTCAATGGCTTTTATATTTTTTTGGCAGCGTGACACACCTCCTAAAAAATTCCCGTTTCTGTGTACAAGAAAACCCTCGGCGGGATTGCCGAGGGCGTGTCACTGTTTTGGTTACCACTATCGTCTATCTGAAAAATTACACAGCTGCATTGCAACGCCGTCCGACATAACCTGAAAGCCGTGCTTTTCATAAAAAGAGGCATTTTTACGCTCTTCTGGCATTATTTCAATATAGAGATAATTTCGATATTTTTCTTTTACCATTTGAATCATATGACTTGCAATTCCATGACCATGATATGCAGGGTCTACCAGCACATAGTGCATATAAGCCACGAGTTCACTATCATCAATCAGCCTTACCAGACCCACAAGATGATTTTCATCCCACGCAGTAACTACGGTAGAAGAATGCATCAACGCCTTGTAAAGTCGGGAAGGGTATTGCCCGGAAACCCAGCCCACCGACAAAAACAGACTTTGGACCTCATCCTGTGTGAACTTTTTTTCCTCTGTATATGTAATTTCCATTATGCTCGCCCCTCCGGCTTGTTTCCGGCGCCGCCTCCGATACCACCGCAGATCAGAACATCTACATTTGCCTGTACCAGAAATCCGGACAATGCCCCATGGCCCTGACCATTGGTATCTACTACCTGACTGCTGACGATCTTTCCATTTTCCACATCATAGAGTTTGAACTGCTCCGTATGGCCAAAATGTTGAAAAATCATGTCAGCTTGATAAGTTACTGCGATTCTCATTTGCATCTCTTCCTTTCGTCGTATTCTCTGTGTGCTGACTGTCCTGCCGCAGCTCTGGCGGCAGTAGCCAGAAAAGTTTAATTTATGACATATGTCGAAAATATTATATTGCTGATTTCACAGAAATACAAGTCACTATGAAATTTATGAGTACCTTTTACTTTTGCAATTCGCCTTTAGTGAACGGTAGTATTGGAAGAACATGGGGGCAGTTGTGCAGACCGCAATCGTATCTGCAACAGGCTCCGCCAGGTATACGCCCGTGGTCGGATCGGGCCACACCAGAGGAAGCACGAAAATCAGAGGGATCAGCAGAATGATTTTTCGCCAGACAGTCAGAAAAATCGCTTTGGGTGCCTGATCCAGTGCCACGAAGCTGTATTGGCAGGCCACTTGAACACCGTAGATCAAGAGCATGGCCAGATAGATTCGCATACTCCATTCCGAATACTGAATCAACGCAAAATCATTGGTAAAAATTCGGGCCACGGCTCCCGGTGCGACCATGCACAAAAGCCAGATCAAAAACGATCCGGTCACGCAGGACAGAAGCAGCAGCCGAAAGGTCTTTTTCACTCTCGATACGTTTCCTGAACCAAGGTTATAGCTCAAAAGCGGCTGTGCACCCTGCACTAATC
>JBJFHL010000005.1:0-21869 GCA_051893555.1 Anaerovoracaceae bacterium | reverse complement strand
CGGTACGTACGGTGGTGTGAGAGGACGGCGGTTAATCACCGCCTCCTACTCGATTGCGCCCGGATCGGTGACCGTATAAAGATAAATGGAAATATATGTATTGATTGTCAATTGCCGTAGAATGGCGTCGTTTGTCGTTGAATTATGTAAGTTTGTGTCGAAATATGTAAGAAAATACTTGTAATTATTTTCTATATTGTACTGAAAGAAACGTCCCGGTGTGGTAATCTGATAGTGTTCAGAAATGGATAAGAAACAGGAGGAAACCGGAAATGAAGAAACGAATGGCAGGGCTGATTCTGATTGTGGCATCGCTTGGATGCCTGGGGCTCTGGGAGTTTTGGGGAAGAGAACATCTTTCTTACGAAAAAGTACTTGTTTTTTGCCAGGATACTGCGAGAAACACAGTGGTAGAAGAAAGTCTGCTGGAAATCGTTCGGATGGAAGAACCGCCGGACGGCGCATTGCTGGCGGAGGACACATCAGCGGTGATGGGACTGGAAACGGTACAGTACGTACCGGCTGGAACGCCGCTGTTTCAGGAATTTTTTCAGGATCCGAAACTGTCGGTAGGAGGAACTACCGGTCAGTATGTGCTCTCCATCCCCAATCAGTGGTTGCTGTCATATCCTCAGACGCTGCGGCGGGGGGATACGGTCCGGTTTTACTGCGAAGAGGAAATCGTGCTTTCTGCTGTGGTGGCTTATGCCAGGGACAGCAGCAATCAGGAAGTGATCTCCGCAGATGATGAACGGCTGAAGGCATCTGCACCGGTTAGTCTGGTGGAAGTCATCGTTGATGAAGAAAAAGCGCTGAAGCTGGGAAAGCTGGGGGAGGCAGGAAAGAAATTTGTCCTTCTATACAGCTGATCCGGATGCCGGAGAGAAAAAAGTAAAAGACAGGAGAGAATGGAAGACGTAAAATGAAGAAATGTGTGGTGTTTTATGGTGGTGACAGTCAGACAGGGACTACCATGGTTGCAGTTTCTGCTGCCGAACTTCTGGCAGGCACAGGAAAACGAATCCTGCTGATTGGCGCCTCCTCTCATCCCGTGGATCTATGGATGCCCCGGTCCGCGGCCTCTTCTCTGGATGATCTCTATCCTGCGCTAAAAGAGGGAACGCTGACCGCGGACGAAATCCGCCGGACGGTGATGACCGCGCGTGGCGTGGATATTTTGTCGGGAACTGGAAGCGGATACGGCGGAAAATTTGGAACGGGGGATCTGGAAACGGTATGCAGCCTGATCCGCGAAGACTATGACTGGATACTCGTGGACGGCGGTTGCGGGCCGGCAGATGGTCTGACGATGGCAGCACTGCAATGCGGGCAGAAGGCGATTCTGGTTCTTACGCAGCAGGAGAAATGCCTGCAGCGGTTTGAGGCGAAAATCAGCGGACTGGAACGGGTACTTCCGCCGGAGCAGCTGTATGTGGTGAATAAATTCAATGATTCCGGGGCATTTTACACAGAAAAAGAGTTGGCAGAAAGACTTGGCTGCGGATCCGGGACAGTGGAAACCATTGCTTTTGTTCCCTTTGGATGGCAGGCAGAAATGGACCGTGTCCCGCTGCTGAACCATCGGAAATTCAGAAGGGATATGGAAAAGGTCACAGGGTGGATCGAGGAGGATGAAGGATTTGAAGACAGAAGAACAGGAAGAACGATACGAAGGATTTTATCAGCTTTGCCGCATGGCAGAGACTCTGTTTGAAGAAGACTGGAGAGATACGGATGAGATGGCCAAGGCCAGAAAGCTGGAGAGGGAAAAGCGTGCCATCATGGGATATGAGAAGGAACGTGTATTCCTTCAGTCCCGGATTGGCGATATGATCCGGGAAAGAGGCTGGCACACAGAAATTCCGCCGTGGTATGGAAGTCTGGAAGAAGGAATATTTCATGAGGTTTACGGTCTGGCAGGTCTGGCACCCTGGGCATATGACAGAACGGAGGCCTACCGGAAGTCATCCTCCGCGAAGCTGATCGGAGACAGGCTGTACTGTCTCATCGACGGGACCTCCCAACTGCAGCCCCAGCGAATTCCCGCGGAGCGGAGAGAACAGCTGAAACGGGCATTGCTGCTGGCGGCCCCCAGAGAAAGACTGGAGAAAGGGTTTCATGAGATTTATCTCCATAACGGGATCCGGATTACCATTTTTTCCGGTGATCGTACAAAGAAGGGACAGGACGTCATGGTATTTCGAAAGTATATCATGGAAAACCTGACCTTTGAGGAACTGGCGGAGCTGGGAACGATTCCATCCGAAGCAATTCCTCTGTTTCGCGCAATGATCCGTGTCGGTTTCAACGTTCTCATCACCGGACCGGTCCGTTCCGGAAAAACGACTTTTCTGCAGATCTGGCAGAAACAGGAGGATCCCGGGCTGGAGGGTCTTGCCGTTTCCACCGATCCGGAGACACCATGGCATGAACTGATGCCGCTGGCTCCCGTCATGCAGCTGGTGGCAGATGGAAAAGAACTGGAGGTTATCACGAAATCTCTTCTGCGGGGTGATAACGATTACATTCTGCTGGAAGAAATGCGGGATGCAGCTGCCTTCCGGCTGGCGCTGGAGATTACATCTACCGGCACCATGCGGAGCAAGGCGACCATCCACAGCAGCAGCACAGTGCAGATTCCATATAAGATGGCGTCTGCCATCTGCGAGACATATGGCGGGAATCTTCAGAATCTGATCGCACGTGTGTTTCAGAATTTCCAGATGGTTTTTCTGTTTCATTCACTTCCCGGCGACCGGTCTCAGAAGCGTCTGACCGAAATCAGTGCATACTGTTATGATGAAGAAGAGGACCAGGTGTCGGTTCATGTTCTCTGCCGTTACATACCCACTGAAGACAGGTGGCAATGGAAGGCCGGCCTGCCATGGAATTCGCTTTGCAACGGAGGAATGACCCGGTGGGAGGAAAAGGAGTGGGTGCACATGGAGAATATCCTGAAGAAGCTGGAGCAGCGGAATCCTTTGATGGGGAAAACTACAATTTACCCGCGCTATTACCGGCCGGCTGAACGAAGGGAGACACCGGAATGAAAACGGGCATGACAGAGGGATTTTTACTGATTTTTCTGGCGGCAGGACTGGCGACCGCAGTCCTGCCGGAACTGGAGGATCTGTACCGAATGGTCATCCACAGGATTTCAATGCTGCGCCGAAGCTTTCACAATGAAGATGACTGGCTGGCTATTCGAAGAGAACAATATGAAAACCGTTTACCGGAACATGTGCGAAGGATGCTGCAGATGACATTTTCCATGGGAACCAGACGCAGTGTACGGACCTTTTTTCTGCTGTCAGGCAGTATGGCAGTTCTGATACTGTTCCTTGCTGCACGTTGGCTCTCTTTCGTACTGGCTGTCACGGCGGCTGCCTGCAGCGGATCCCTGCCATATCTTCTGCTGCGGTGTATGGTACAGGAGCGCAGGGTAGCCAGTTCCATGGAGGGTGAGATCCTTGTCACCGAGATCCTGAACCATTACAAGATCCATTACAATAATATGCAGGAGGCGATCGAAGCAGCGGCACTACATATGGAAGACGCGCCCCACAGCAGGCAGCTACTCCTGAATCTTTCGAGAGGTTTGCAGAAGACATCTTCGTCCGCAGAGATGAAGGGCCTGATGGAGGAATTCCGCTTTTCCATTGGGACATCCTGGGCAGCGATCCTGACCGAAGATATGTATCTGGCCTGTACCTCGGGACTTCGTGTCACCGATTCACTCAGCGATCTGGCTTCCTCCATGCGTGAAGCCAGAAAGCTGGAAGAATTAAACCGAAGAGAGAATAATGAAGCACGGCTGATACTGAAATATCTTGTTCCGGCATGCAGTCTTCTGATGGCAGCAGGCGGCATCCGTTTTTTTGGCCTGTCCATGGAAGAATTTCTCCGGTACCAGTTCGGAACCGGGCCGGGAATCACATGGTTTCTCCTGACCCTTGTGACTTATCTTGCGGCCATTTTCGTCCATCTTCTGCTTTCCAGAAGAAAGTTTGATCTGTGAGATGAAACCGGAGAAGGGAGGTACCGCCATGTGGGAGGATGTGTTTCCGGTCATCTGTCTTGTGCTGTATGGTGCGGGCGGACTGTTTTATTTTACGGGTAAGCCATGGGAGAAGGCAGACCGGGGGACCATGTCAGGATGGATCAGAATGCTGTGGAGGAGAATAAAGGAAAAGATTTTCCGATGGGCTGCAGCCGAAGATGCACTGGAGAAACGATATCGGCAGATACAGGGAAAAAAGCTGGAGCCGGAAATTTACAACAGCGGGCTGCTTTTAAAAAATCTGGCACTGACAAGAAAGGAGGACGCGTTTTCTGCAGACTTTCTCTATGAGAAGCTGATGGAGCATTCCGAGAAGCTTCGTCCTGTCTATGCAGAAATGCTTTCCCTGTACAGGGCGGGGAAAGACCGGGAAGCTTTCCGGCTGGTGGCAGAGCGCTGTCCTACCAGAGCGGGGAAAAATTTCAGTCTGGTTCTGGAGAAAGCAGGTGTCATTCGACCGGATGAACTGGTGGATCAGATTGAGGTATTTCAGGAAATGATCCGTCAGCAGAAAATGACAGAAGATATCCGCCGGGTACAGAGAAACAGTCTGTTGACTACTGTTATGGCAACGGCAGTGGTATTTCTGCTGGTCATTGACTTTGCTGTGGTTGTGGTTTTCATGCATACCATGACAATACTTGAATTTGTGTTTTGAGAGGAGAGGTAGAGATGAAGAATCTGATCATTATTATCGGAACGATCATACTGGGTGCGATGATTGTAAATACGCTTGTGCTGGGAGACGGAAATTCGCTGAAAACAGCAGCTTCTGATATTATGCGCCGGGGAACGGCAGCCATTTCAGATAATCTGTCCTTTGGCGGGACGGCACAGGGAGGCGAGTAGAAATGAAGAATCTGATCATTGTACTGGGGCTGATACTGTTGGGTGCTGTCATCTTTCAGATGATGGCAGGTGACGGACCGGATTCACTGAAAAGTACAGTGGCCATGGTAATGCGTTATCAGATCAGTCAATATGCCGGTCAGGAGGTGGGTACCCTGTGAAAGATCTGATTACAGCGGTCGCATCTCTGATGCTTCTGCTGATCTTCGTCCTTCAGTTTGCCGGCAATCAGAACCTGCACACACGGATGTTCCGGGCAGATATGGCCATAGAAAACTTCCGGGATGTTGTCGGAATGCAGGGATACATCAGCGATGAGAACCGAGGCCTGCTGTCGGAAAGCCTTGCCGGGATCTGCGGCTGCAGTCCGGAGGAGATTCTGGTGGAAGCAGAAGACAGCAGGCAGCCGAAGCCGGAAGGTACACTGGTTCATTATCGGGTCGGATATCCTCTGAAGGATCTGGTAGCTGCTGCTTCCATGCTTGGTATTTCACCGGAGGAAAACTGTGTCTGGATGGAGGATGAAGGATGGGTAGTAAGCCGGCTTTACATATCGGAGGAACCGCAGATGCCGGAAGAGGAAAATGCGGCATGAAAAATATGATTCTGACCATGGGAATCCTGCTGCTCATGATCACAGGCATGGTATACGACCAGGACTGCAGACGGCTGACAGAGACGGAGCGCCGGCTGAAATGGGTATGCGAAGAGGCTGCTTACAGGGCGGCCGTAAAGTTTTGGAGGGAAGGAAAAAGCCTGCAGGAGGCAGAAGCCGCAGCAGAGGAGATTTTGCGAAAAAATCTGGATCCGGTTCAATGGAAAATAGAAATGGAGGACGGATTCGTTGAAATCCGGGTGGATCTGGGAGAAGCAGATTTCCATCTGCCTTTTTTGCAGGGGCTGGTCCGGGCAGAACGGAGGGATACTTTTGATTTTTATGAAAAATTTTTTGGGAAAAGGGCTGAAACATCTTGAAAAACAGTGCAAAAGCATATAAAATATCTATGTTGTTTTTGTAACTTTGAAATCAGGGAAGAGGGAAACGAGCCTATGAAAACCAATTATACAAGTCCATTATCCGAAAGATACCCGAGTAAGGAAATGCAGTATCTGTTTTCACCGGAAAAGAAATTCAGAACCTGGAGACGCCTGTGGATCGCGCTGGCGGAAGCAGAACAGGAATTGGGTCTGGACATTACCGACGAGCAGATTGCGGAACTGAAAGCGCACCAGGATGACATCAACTACGATGTGGCGAAGGAGCGGGAAGCGCTGGTACGTCATGATGTTATGTCTCACGTTTATGCGTACGGTACTCAGTGTCCGTCTGCAAAAGGTATCATTCACCTGGGAGCTACAAGCTGCTATGTGGGAGATAACACGGATATGATCATCATGGCGGAAGGTTTGAAGCTGATCCGGGTAAAGCTGATCAATGTGATCTCACAGCTGGCAAAGTTCGCGGAAAAATATAAGGATCTGCCGACACTGGCATTTACACACTTCCAGCCGGCACAGCCGACCACGCTGGGCAAGCGGGCCACACTGTGGCTGCAGGATCTGGTGATGGACCTTTCCGATCTGGACTATGTACTGGATTCACTCCGGCTGCTGGGTTCCAAGGGAACCACCGGAACGCAGGCAAGTTTCCTTGATCTTTTTGAAGGAGACCACGAAAAGTGCAGAAAGCTGGATCAGCTGATTGCGGAAAAAATGGGTTTCCCGGGCTGCTATCCGGTATCCGGACAGACCTATTCCAGAAAGGTGGACAGCCGCGTGGTAAACGTGCTGGCAGGGATTGCACAGAGTGCGCATAAATTTTCCAACGATATCCGTCTGCTGCAGCACCTGAAGGAAGTGGAAGAGCCGTTTGAAAAGAATCAGATCGGTTCTTCAGCTATGGCATATAAGAGAAATCCGATGCGCAGTGAGAGAATGGCGTCTCTGGCCAATTACGTGATCAGCGATGCATTGAATCCTGCCATTACCGCCTCGACCCAGTGGTTTGAAAGAACGCTGGATGATTCTGCTAACAAACGGATCAGCATCAGCGAAGCATTCCTGGCGACAGACGGTATCCTGCAGCTGTATCTGAACGTTTCCGAGGGTCTGGTGGTTTATCCGAAGATGATCGAGAGACGGCTGATGGATGAGCTGCCGTTTATGGCCACAGAAAATATTATGATGGAAGCCGTAAAACAGGGCGGCGACCGGCAGGAACTGCACGAAAGAATCCGTGTACATTCCATGGCAGCCGGGAAGATGGTGAAAGCGGAGGGAAAGCCGAACGATCTTCTGGAAAGAATCGCGGCAGATCCGGCCTTTCATATAGAACTTGAGGCTTTACAGAAGGTTATGAAGCCAGAAAATTTTGTCGGACGAGCACCGCAGCAGACGACTGAGTTTCTAAACGGGGTCATAAAGCCTATACTTGCAGCCAATGCAGACGTTTTGGGTGCGGAGGCTGAGATTACAGTTTAGGAGGAAAAGAAAATGGTCAGAGCAATCGTAGGAGCAAACTGGGGCGATGAAGGCAAAGGGAAGATTACGGACAGCCTGGCAAAGGAGTCGGATATTGTAGTACGCTTTCAGGGCGGAAGCAATGCGGGACATACCATTGTCAACGAATATGGAAAGTTCGCACTGCATACCCTGCCTTCCGGCGTATTCTATCAGCACATCACCAGCGTCATCGGCAATGGTGTGGCACTGAATATTCCGATTTTAATCCATGAGATCGCGTCTCTGGTGGAACAGGGTGTACCGGCACCCCGGCTTCTGGTTTCCGACAGAGCCCATGTGGTAATGCCGTATCATATTTTATTCGACCAGTATGAAGAGGAACGTCTGGGCGGAAAGTCCTTCGGTTCCACAAAATCCGGTATCGCGCCGACATATTCCGATAAATATGCAAAAATCGGATTCCAGGTCTGCGAACTGTTTGACGATGCATATCTGAAAGAAAAATTAACGAATGTGGTGACCCAGAAAAACGTCATTCTGGAGCACCTGTATCATAAGCCGCTGCTGGATGCAGAGGAACTTTACCAGACTTGTGTGGAATATCGTGAAATGATACGCCCATATGTGGGTGATGTTTCCGTATTTCTTCATCAGGCACTGAAAGAAGGAAAGAATATTCTGCTGGAGGGTCAGCTTGGTTCCCTGAAGGACACCGATCACGGAATCTATCCGATGGTGACCAGTTCTTCTACCCTGGCAGCATTCGGAGCCATCGGTGCAGGAATTCCGCCGTATGAGATCCAGAATATAACTACGGTTGTGAAAGCTTATTCCAGTGCCGTAGGTGCAGGTCCGTTTGTTTCTGAACTCTTCGGCGAAGAAGCTGATGAGCTGCGCAGAAGAGGCGGAGACGGCGGTGAATATGGCGCAACCACCGGCCGGCCGAGACGTGTGGGCTGGTTCGATGCAGTGGCAACCAGATATGGATGCAGAATGCAGGGAACCACGGAAATTGCCTTGACCGTCCTGGATCCTCTGGGCTATCTGGATGAAATTCCAATCTGCGTCGGTTACGAGATTGACGGAAAGGTGACGGAAGATTTTCCGAATACCATCGACTGCTATAAAGCCAAGCCAGTGCTGAAAACCATGCCGGGTTGGAAGTGCGATATTCGGGGTATCAAAGAATTCGATGCTCTGCCGGAAGCAGCAAAGAACTATGTGAAGGAAATCGAGCGCCTGGTTGGCTATCCGATCAAATTTGTTTCCAACGGACCGGGAAGAGAGGATCTGATCCGTCTGTAGAACCGTTTTTTAGCAAAATCTTATAGACATTCTGCCCTCTTTGTCTATTGACACTGAGGGTAGTTTTATAGTAAGATTATAAGCTGTAAAAGGGAGTAACTGGCACCTTCTGGTGTGGTATTTTGCGTCAGGACAACCGAATCTGCCGTTTCCGGAAGCAGATTGGTTCGCTGATATCTTAAATAGTAAGACTTTTACCGTATATTTTTGTGTATATGGTGGAAGTCTTTTTTTATGGGCTTTTACCGGAATCCCCATTGGGAGAAAGAGAGGAAGCAGATGCAATACTATTTGAAAAGCACAGAAGAAACCATGACGCAGCTCAAAACACAGAAAGAAGGCCTCAGCGGAACAGAGGCGCAGACGAGAATGGAAACCTGCGGGAAAAACAAACTGCAGGAAGCCGAGAAAGAATCCCTGATCCATCGGTTCTTTGCCCAAATGGCGGATCCAATGATCCTGATTCTGATTGCGGCAGCAATCATCTCCGGTGTAACTTCGTTTTATGCGGGGGAGAGCTTTGCAGATGTGATCATTATCCTGGCGGTCGTTCTCATTAATGCGGTTCTGGGCGTTTATCAGGAGAGCAAAGCGGAAAAAGCAATCGAGGCTCTTCAGGAGATGGCCGCAGCAACCAGCAAGGTGCTGCGTGACGGTAAAATGATCTCCGTGAAAAGTGAAGATCTGGTACCCGGCGATGTGGTGATTCTGGAGGCAGGCGATGCAGTCCCTGCCGATGGTCGTATTATCGAATGTGCCAGTATGAAAATCGAGGAGGCTGCTCTGACTGGTGAAAGCGTTCCTGTTGACAAGACGGAAGAAATACTGGCACTGGGTGATGGGAAGGATGTGCCGCTGGGCGACAGAAAAAATATGGTATACATGGGAAGTACCGTGGTGTATGGCAGAGGAAGTGCAGTGATTACTGCCACCGGCATGCAGACGGAAATGGGAAAAATCGCCGACGCACTGGCAAAGGCGGAAGAAGGAAAGACGCCGCTTCAGATGAAGCTGGCGCAGCTTTCCAAAATCCTCACGGTGCTAGTTCTTGCGATCTGCGCGGTGATTTTTGCCGTCAGTCTTCTTCGGGCGGATGCAATCAATGGACTGGTGTTGCTGGATACCTTTATGATCGCGGTCAGTCTGGCTGTGGCAGCCATTCCGGAAGGGCTGGTTGCAGTGGTAACCATTGTACTTTCCATGGGTGTTACGAATATGAGCCGGAGAAACGCAATCATCCGCAAGCTGACTGCAGTGGAAACCCTTGGATGCGCACAGATCATCTGTTCGGATAAGACAGGAACCCTGACGCAGAACAAGATGACTGTGGTGAAGCATTATGGCGAGGATGAAGCACTTATTGCCACGGCGATGGCACTTTGCTGTGATGCGAAGATGGAACCGGGAGACACGCAGGCCACAGGAGAGCCGACAGAATGTGCACTGGTGAACTATGCATATAAACTGAATCTGGATAAAAATGAAATAGAAAACCGGATGCCTCGTGTGGGTGAAGTGCCTTTCGACAGCAGCCGGAAAATGATGTCCACCATCCATGAAAATGGTTCAAAAGGGAATTTTATTCAATATACGAAAGGGGCACCGGATGAGGTACTGAAAAAGTGCACCCACATTTTGAAAAACGGGGAACCTGCTGAAATGACCGATGCGGACCGGGAAGCTATTCTGGCAGCCAATCGGGAAATGGCAGAGCAGGCGCTGCGTGTATTGATGGTATCGGCTGCCTGCTATGATTCCATGCCTGCAGACCTTACCGCTGAAGGTGTGGAACATGATCTCTGCTTCATCGGGTTGGTCGGAATGATCGATCCGGTAAGACCAGAGGTAAAGGCTGCCATTGAGGAATGCAACAGTGCAGGCATTACACCCGTCATGATCACAGGGGACCATGTAGATACCGCGGCAGCCATCGGAAGGGAACTGGGGATCCTGAATGAGGAGAAGCGTGCAATCACCGGCGCCATGCTGGACGAAATGTGTGATGCGGAATTTGAAAGGGAGATTCACCATATTGGAGTCTATGCCCGTGTACAGCCGGAGCATAAGGTACGGATCGTCAACACATGGAAGAAGCTTGGATATGTGACTGCCATGACGGGGGATGGTGTCAATGACGCACCAAGTATCAAGTCCGCCGATATCGGCGTAGGCATGGGAATCACTGGCACCGATGTGACGAAGAATGTGGCAGACATGGTTCTGGCAGATGATAATTTTGCCACGATTGTCGGTGCGGTTTCGGAAGGAAGGCGGATCTACGACAATATTCGTAAATCCATTCAGTTTCTGCTTGCCTCCAACATGAGCGAGGTAATCAGTATTTTCATGGCCACCCTGCTGGGCTTTACCATTCTCCATCCGGTTCATCTTCTGTGGATCAATCTGGTGACGGATTGCTTCCCTGCACTGGCACTTGGCATGGAAAAGCCGGAAGCGGATATCATGAAGCGCAACCCGCGGAAACCCACGGATGGGATTTTTTCCGGCGGTCTGGGCACAGATATGCTGTATCAGGGTGTTGTGGTATCGGCACTGACGCTGGCTGCATATTTCATAGGCCACTTTATGGAAAGTGGCGTGTGGGAGATCGCGGCAAGTCCCGACGGCATTTCCATGGCATTTCTGACCATGTCCATGGCGGAAATATTCCATAGCTTCAATATGCGTTCTCAGAGGAGAAGTATTTTTACGCTGGATGGGCAGAATAAAGCGCTTTGGCTGGGTGCCGTGGCCAGCCTGATTGCTACGACACTTGTGATTGAAGTGCCATTTCTGGCTAATGCCTTTGCGTTTGAGCATATCAGTCTGATGGAATACGGTGTTGCCATCGGTCTTGCATTCCTGGTAATTCCGGTTGTGGAAACAGTAAAGTTTTTTCAGCGGAAATACGGAAAAACAGAGACAGAAAGCAGATAAAAGAAATTAAAATCCAGACATACATGACCTTTTGGAAAAACAGCCTGCAGGCTGTTTTTTCTTTTCGCATATTTATGACCAGGGGTGCCTCCTCCTTATCCTGCAGGCTTTCAGCGAAGCCTGCAGGCAGCGCAGCCGTTCTTCCCGACGGCACTGTTGCTTTCATCACCCCTGGTCATAAGTGTGCGCGATTCACCCTAAGCAGGACGGAGCCGCCCCGCAAAAAGCGGCACTTCCTCGTTAATACCAATATTCCACTGGACAGGCTGCTGTGTCAAGTCCGGGTGCTTGTAAACAATGATCAAATAAAGGAAATGGAGAAGAGAAAATGAAAAGGTTCAGACATGTGATGAGTGCAGTTCTGATGATTGCGATGGTGCTTACCATGGCTCTGCCGGTTTATGCGTCGGAATCAACCGAACGCACCGCTGCACAGGTGAAGGTAATCACACCTTCCGCGAAGGCAGCGTCTTACAGCTACAGCAAGATTAAAGTGACTTGGGACAAGATCGACGGCCTGGATGGGTACATCGTGTATCGTGCAGCCAGCAAGGACGGAAAGTTCACCAGGACATTCACAACAACGAAAACAAGTTATATCAATACCGGAAGAATGACCGGCAAGTATTACTACTACAAGGTCAGAGGATACAAGAAGATGAACGGAAAGACCGTGTATACGAAGTATTCTCCGATAACAGCAACCTGCGCAAGACCGAATAGAGTTAAAATAAATGAGGTCTACGGAACCCCAAAAGGGCTTGGTGTTACCACACTGGACTGGAAATCAGTAGAAGGCGCCTCCGGGTATGAATGTCAGGTTAACAGAAAGAAAGATGGAAAATGGACTGGATGGCGGAGTTATGTATACAATGAAGACGGACGCAGGGAATCGTTTGATACCTACGATTCCCTGCTTGCATCAGAAAAGAAAAAATATCCAGACGGTTATGTGACAACACTTGTAGATGGAAAGGTGAAAACACTCACGCTGGAAGAAGATCTTGCAAGAAATATTACAAAGACGCAGGCATGGATTGATATTGTCGATGATAGCAGCATCTACAAATTTCGCGTCCGGGCATACAGAACCGTAACCGGAAAGAAGGTCTACGGAGCCTGGTCGGATGAATACACGCTTAAGGAGACTCTGAATTCGGATGAGATCCTGGCGGCGCTGCGGCAATATACGATCGATTATGCAGCAAGGAATCACCCGGAATTCAAATACGATGATGATAATATCGGGCAGACACCAGAAAACTCCGGATATTATGTGCAGGGCGCTTTTGCGGGATTCTCTATGTATGCAAGAGAGGAAGACGTGATTGAAGCATATAAAGAAACCATTGCAAGATACGTTGACCGAATGAAAACAAGTGGTGGAGAAAAATCCGGATTCCTTTACATCCGAAAGTCTTATCCAGGCGATATAGAAGGCATTTCAGGGAATAATTCAGTAAAAACATACTATGCGATATGGATGCTGTACTAAGCACACATACCCAACAAAATCCGATGAATGAAGACGTGTTTCCGGCACGTCTTTTTGCATCCAGGGAAATGAGTCGTTCTGCAATTCCCAGATTTCCGGGGTTTGTTCCCGTTTATGCCATAGATAAAATACTAGAAAAGGAGAGAATGAAATGAGATCAAAAGGAAAAAGCCGGCTTGGAAAGAAACTCCTGACTATCCTGATGGCGCTGGCAATCGTTTTTACCAGTATCCCACTTGGATATGTGTCAGGAATCACCGGCACGGCCGATGCAGCAAGCGGTTCCTACAGTGGGACATTGTCACAGAAAAACTTGTCAAACTATATGTTTTCAGGAACTAAGGTGCTGCAGATCTGGTATGCAGACTATCAGAGAAAGGCCTTACGGGTGATGACTTCACCAGAGTCCGGAAATCTGCATCTGTTTGAGATTGGCGGATTTCAGGTTTTCTGTATGGAACACGGGGTGCATCAGGAACCAAATGCAACGCTCAAAGCAACGCAATATAAAGATTCAAAGATGTATGACATATATGAGGCTGCCGGAGCGGAATACGCAATCGAAAATATCTTTAAGATTCTGTTTTACGGACCGGTAGATGGAAGTACAAGCACCGAGCTGATTGAGGATCTTGGATTTAAGGAATCCAAGTATTACAAAAATAACGGATCTTCCTATACCCTTGGCGACTGGACGGCTGCAACCCAGATGCTGCTGTGGGAATCTCAGCAGCTGATGCGGGATAAGGACTTTAACCGGCAGGAAAGCCAGTTATACTATGCCAAGGCATTTGTCAACGGATCCGGCGAGTCCACCGGCGTAAAAATCGAAAGAAACCATTACACCAATATTCTTGCAAATAAACCTGCGATAGATATTTATAACTTCATTGCTTCCAAGGTGAAGGAAGATGCAACTTTTGACCGTGCACTGGCCTCATTAAAAGAAGGCAGACCAAAGTCATTCACGATTCCGGAAAATGCAACCTTCCCATATACATTTCAGGTACAGAGCAGCGGCAATGCGGCTGGTGCATATAAGGTGGTCGATGATAACAATAAGAAGATTGACGGAATTACCATCAACTATGATAAAGGAACGAAGACATATACCATCACCGTACAGAATGAATCCGTACTGGAAAAAACCTGGAGAATCAAACATGAAGATGGTGCTGCAAAACGAGCAGAAAAGTATCTGAATCAGAGTGAAAAATACCGAAGGTATGTGTGGGAATATGAAACGGCAACCAGTCATACACAGGCTTTTGCCTCCGGTCTGGAAGACCCGTTACCGGGATATTTAAAGCTGACAAAAGGCGTTATTCCGCCGGAGGAAGAAATACCGGAAGGTGACTGCACGCCGCCGGATGTGGAAGTATTCCCGACGGTATATATGCCAATCCGAAAAGTAGATGCCAATACCGGATTTGACGGAGATAACACCACCCCGATGGGCGATGCTACCTTAGCTGCAACCTATACGCTGCAGCGTCAGATTGCAGGCGGTGCATGGGAAACTATCGATACCCAGCAGCTTTCGGAAATGGGAGAAGAGTTCATCTTCCAGGATCAGCCATTTGCTTCGGCAGAGGAACTGGCAGCATACCTGACCGAATCCGGAAGCATTTCTGCCTGCGACCATGAAATTACTGATTCAGAAGGCAATGTAATTGGCTATGAGCATACAGGAAGCAAGGAGCCGACAAACCGGGCATGGGATGTAACGGTAAACTACCGCATCACAGAAACCCGTCCGGACGGCAGATACATCAACCCGGATCTGTATGCAGGCGTAAGAGAATATCGCTTCAACTATCATGCGGAAACTGAGGATACCTGTCAGTTCTGGTGCCACGGCGATCCATGGACCGATGTGAAATATACTTTTAACTGGGGAAAGACCCTGGGAGAAGGCGGCACGTACACGGATGGCCCGACCACCACGCCGCAGGAAGAATTAAACTGCGATCTGGAAACCTTCGTAAACGATGTATTCCGTGGCGAGCTGCTGCTGATCAAGTCCAACGAAAAAGAAAATCCGTTCAAGGATTCTCTGGCAGGCGGCTCGGACAGCAACATGTCCAAACAGACCAAATGGACTGTAAAACTGCAGTCCAAAGGCTATGAAGGTTCCGAATATATTCATCTTGTCAGCGAGACGCCGGCAGTGCTTGGAGACGGAACGGCGCAGTACACCGTATCCCGTGATCCGGGTGCTGTGACCAATACAGCAGACCATCCGCTGGTGATTGGTTCCAACGGCAGCCTGCTCTTAAAAGACCTGCCATACGGCACCTACATTGTGGAAGAAGTAGGAACTGATGACCCGATGTATGTACCGGAACAGTTCATCGTGGTCGTCAGTGAGCATAACGGCGGAGACGCTGGAAAAGCAGAATACGGCGCTCTTGGTCATGTCCCGGCAAGCGGCTCCTTTGCAGGGTATGCGACAGCAGGAACCAATGCCATCGGCTCGGTATCAGCCGGCACCGGCGACTACTACAACAACCGGTATCAGGCCAATCTGCGGGATAAGATCAAGTCCAACGTGATCCAGCTGCAGAAGGTAGATTCCGAAACCGGAAAAGTGGTCCGCATGGAAGGCACCAAGGTATATCTCCGGTACAAGGGAAATCCGGACTATACCGATGAAGAAAACCAGGCACGATACGGTGAAAACGGAACGGTTGCCAAGAACATTTACAACCGTTTCCTGCCGAATGCAGAATCCATCCACTCTGCAAGCACCAACTACACCTTTGAGCTGGACGAAAACGGCTTCTTCACGATTCCGTATCAGCTGCCATACGGCAAGTATGAAATCTGTGAATGGCTGCTGCCGGAAGGATATTACGTCGGCAAATACGGCGAAGACGGCATTGGAAAAGACCATGACTTTGGCATGATCGATGAGGGCGATTTTGTCCTGGGAGATCTGACCGGAAATCACGGCTTCACCGATACCGTTGCCATCTATGATGCAAACGGAAACCGTGTTACCTACCAGGATAAGGAAGAATACTCCTTTGAAAACCTGCATGACATGGTGGTAAACACCTACACCTTCACGGTGACAAAGCAGGACAAGCATGAAGATGGAAACTATACCGAACTGGTAACCTTTGACGGAAGCCGCATGGATGCAGATCCGACCTATGACAAGGGCGATTATCCGTACACCAACTACTACAAGGTAGCAGCGGTCATTAATAATGCGGTAAAAGGCAAGATCACCGTGGAAAAGCTGGGCGAAGAACTGGTTGGCTGGGAAAAGATCCAGAAGGATGGATACGAAATTCTGCAGCCGGTCTTTGAAACCGTAACCAAGCTGAAGGATGCGGTCTTTGGTATCTTTGCCGCAAAGGATGAAACCTTAAATGACGGCTCTGAAGGTCCGATTGCCTATGATGCACAGAGCGGAGAAAAGGTGAAACTGGTAAAGGAAAAGTCCACCAACACCAGCAACCGGGTAGAACGAATTTACGCCTTCGTCGGAAAGCTGCTGCACCCGAAGGACTATGATACGGCGGGTGACTATGACATCAGTACCTATTCCGATGTATCCGGCGCAGAGCTTTGGTCCATGCTGGAAAGAGCCGCCTCCGAAGGAAACGTAAAACGGACGCTTTATGTAACCCCAGAACAAAAAGATACAGAGTATAAGTACGTCTATGAAGCGACCGATGGTGAGTTCAACTACCGCTGGGATGTGGAAGTGACTATGAGCCATAAGGCCGGCGGCCAGAATGTAACCGATGTGAATATCACAAAGACCACCACAACGGTAACCGGCTTTGTACCGGAAATTCCGCTGACGGAAATGACCGGAAGCGTGGGCGATGTGGTACTGGATCCGATTGCAAACTACCGGGCACCGTCCGATGCAATCGATTTTGAGAACAAATCAATCCTGTCCGCAGCAAGCGGTGTGTATACGTTTGAAGCAGACGGCGAAACGGAAATCTACTCCGACGGAACCGGAAGAGAAGATAACCTGTTCACTTTTGCTGAAGATACCCAGGTAGACCTGTCTCAGTATTGCCCGGATCGGTTCATGGTGCGTAAATACATGTACTATGCGCTGACCAAGGATGATCTGAAGACGGAAGAACGTGTTGTGGGAAGTCATGAAGAAATCGACGTGCCGGGCGATGACGCCAATGGCGACGGCGACTATGACGATGAAGGCGATAACCCGCCGACCTACAAGACGGTAGAGGACAAAGAAACCAGGACCATGTTCGAATGGGATAATAACGTAATCCTGGCAAATACACCGACAGTCGGTGACAGAGCCATCATTCTGGGCGAAGAAGCCGGCACTTACAAAACAGCTGTAAAGGGATATTACACTGCAGGCGAGTACACTGAACTTGCAAGACCGTTTACCTTCGTGGAAACGGACGAAACCGGGGAACCGGTCATCGAATACACCATTCCGGACGGCTGGACAAAACTGCCGTTCACCGGGGATCCGGAAAACGATCCGCAGTATGTGATCATTTCCCAGACTGATGCGGAAACCGGAAATATCGTATACCGGGTACTGCTGGCCGATATGACAAACTGGCAGGAATGTACGGCAGACGGAAACTTTGTGAAGGCAGCCGTACAGGTATATAAGGTGAAGTACACCCAGGAAGCGGGAGATCCGAATGGATTTACCGTGAACTTCGACGGATTCAGCCTGGGAGCTGCTGCAGATCCTGAAGCCGGAGAAGCAACAACAACCATTACCAAACAGGCAAATCCGATGACAGGGGAAGTCATTGATGTAGGTCTTGGCTATGAGTACGAAGACCAGGGCGATACCATCACCTTCAGAACCGTACCGGTAACCGCTCCGATCTACTTTATGACCACCTCCGGCATCCGCACGGAAATGATCTATAAAGGCGGCGTTGCCTATACGACCATTACCATGCCGCAGTCAGCTGTCGGCTATTCTTACGAGCATATCGTACCGACTCTGGACTTTTCACAGGTTGGTGCGGACGGCGAAACCTACAGTAAGATTCTGGACTGGTACAATGACCTTTCTCCGGAAAATCCGACCATCGTATTCGATATCGACGATGGGCTTCCGGATGGCGTCCGGGTGACTGCAAAGAGAATCGATGCGGCTGCAGCCGGCGGCGAAGTGATGTATACGCTGCAGATCATCACAAACCAGAAGGAAGACCATCCGCTGGAAGTGACCTTTGCAGACGGATACACCATGAAAATCTACACCGCAGATGCAGCTTCCGGTAACGGCGTGGGCATCATCGACCTGTTCAATGTTTACAAAACCAACCGCTACACTGCAACGGATCTGATTCAGACCATTACGACCAATGCGGACGGCTTTGCAGAAAGCGGACTTCTGCCGCTTGGCGACTATATCGTGCGAGAGCTGAAGTCAGACGATAACTATCTGAACAACGGTGAGGATCAGCTGGTATCCTTAACCTGGAAGGATCAGTTCACACCGCTGGCATGGGGAGACACCTCCTTTGAAAACCAGTATTTCACGGTGCAGCTTGACCTTTCCAAAGTCTTTGAAACGGCATTCAAGTCTGACGACTACGTTCCGCCGGTAGAAGGGCAGAGCGTGACCTTCGGTCTTTATGCAGGAGAAGACATTACCGCAACGGCAAATGGAATTCTGCATACCACGACAAAGACTATCAAGAAGGACAATCTGATTGATGTGATTACGGTAACTGCAGAAAATGCCGGCACCGTGACCATCGACGAAAAGCTTCCGGAAGGTACTTACTACCTGAAGGAACTGGATGCACCGGAAGATTACATTATGAGCGACCTTCTGTATCACTTTACGGTACGGGAGGATGACGGAGACTACTCCGCAAATGTGACCTTCGACTATATCACCGGAAGCGGCATCCGCGGCAAGATGGTGATGGAAGAAAAGGGCCATGTACAGACCGTAATCTATGTGGAAAGCCGGTATCCGATGCCGATGATTACCATCGACGGAACCGATTATCCGCTGGATGCAGACTTTGAAAATGAAACCATTACCATCGATGCAGACAGAGACTATACCGAAATCTACATCGATACCGTAAAAGGCACCCCGACGGACATTACCCTGCCAAACGGTAAGATTCTGAAGGTGGAAGCCGAAGATAACACCTTTGATTACACCATTGACGGTGTAACAAATACCTTTGTTCCAACCGTAACCTATACCGGCTACAGCGCAAGCTATGCGGAAGAATGGCATGCCATCGCAGGGGAAGACCTGAACACCTACACGCCGTCCTTCACTTTAACGGGAGCCGGAACGGATAAGGATGCGGTCATTCTGCAGGCAGAAATTACCCATACACCATCCACGACGGTAACCACCCGTGACGAACTGGTGGATCCGGCAAGACCGGAACTTGGGTATACGACCGTAACCGAAACAGCAGGAAACCTGATCCCATCGGGCAATCAGATTTTCGCACACAGCGCCGTTCTGACCGTAAAGGACAGCCTGGGTAACAACACGGCAGCAAGCCAGTATCAGAGAACTGCAAACGGCACCGTGACAACGGAAACGCTGAATGCAGACGGAACGATCCAGCTGAATGCAAAGGATACCGTAACCTTAAAGACAGCATCCGGCGCAGAAGTGATCGCATCCATGGATAAGTACGGCGTGGTCAGTGCAGTGATTCAGAACACCCTCTTTGACTACTTTGAGGATGCGGACAATGCGAAAGTCACTACCACCGGAACCTTTGGAACAAGATCCTTTGCATTTGCAAAGAATGTAACCCTGGGACGCCAGGACACTTCTGCAGACAAGCTGATGATTAAGATCAACAGCGATAACAAAGATGCCTTTGCCGTAAAGAATGACCACAAGCCGTATGTAGAGCTTGTGAAAGTGGAGAAAGACGACCACAGCAAGACGCTGTCCGGTGCGAGATTTGAAATCTACTCCGCAAGACCATCCGGAGAATGGACGGTAGAGCCGGATCAGCGGATCGGCACCTACACCACCGGCGAAGATGGTAAGTTTGGCATGACGCTGGACTATGGCATCTACTTCTATCGTGAAATCAGTGCGCCATACGGCTACACGCTTGACACCGACT
The DNA here is from genome assembly GCA_051893555.1 of Anaerovoracaceae bacterium. Classification (GTDB taxonomy): domain Bacteria; phylum Bacillota; class Clostridia; order Peptostreptococcales; family Anaerovoracaceae; genus RGIG7179. The sequence goes on along the minus strand of JBJFHL010000005.1, from coordinate 1,663 downwards.
ACCATAAATTCCGTGTGGTAAGGGGAGAAGATCCGTTCAAAATCACCGTGGAAAACGAAAAGACCACGACACCGGATATTCCATATGTGCCGACTACTCCGAAGTATCTATTGGAAATCACCAAGAGTGACATGGAAACCGGAGAAACCCTGGCAGGCGCAGAGTTTGATATCTACGGCAGCCACATGGAAAACGGCGAGCTGGTCAGAGACGAAAAGCCGCTGAACGACAAGCCATATGTGACCGGACAGTACGGCAAGCTGACCATTGAGCTTGACAGTGCAGGAACTTACTTCTATCACGAAACAAAAGCACCGGCAGGCTACATCTGCGACGGTGAATACTACAAGGTAGAAATCAAAAACGGAAGCGTGATTGAAAAGGTAACCATGGTCAATGAAAAGATCCATGAACCGCAGATTGCAACCACCGCAACCGGAAAAGACGGCGATAAGACCATTTCTGCAGACAAGAAGGTAACCATCGTGGATACCGTAACCTATGAAAAACTGACACCGGGAGAAACTTATACCTTAAAGGGAACCCTGATGAACAAGGATACGGAGCGTGCGATTATCGTAGATGGTAAGAAAGTGACTGCAGAAAAGACCTTTACACCGAAGACCGAAAACGGAACGGTTACGATGACCTTTACCTTCGATGCAAGCTGCCTCGAAGGCCTTGACGTCGTTGTATTTGAGAAACTGTATCTTGGCAGCACGCTGGTTGCAAAGCATACCGATATCAACGACGGAGGGCAGACCGTAAGCATTCTCAATCCGCAAAATCCGACATCTCCGGCTCCGCCTGACAGAACGGATGTGCCTGCGGATGTGCCAAAGACGGGCGATCCGGGACAGCGAATGCTGTATCTGTTTCTGATTGCCTTGTCGATGGGATTTCTTACGATGCTGTTTGTGCTGGAGAGAAAAAAATAAAAAAATATCAGATTCTGCCTTGAACTTTAGCTAAAATAAAATATAATATAATTAGCTATAAATAAAAGGAGGGTTTGAAATGATTGGTGCAACTGCGACTGCAACGGAAATGCAGAACAATTTTGGAAGATATTTAAACCTTGTCATGGAGGGAAAAGAAGTGATTGTTACAAAGAACGGAAAAGAAGTGGGCCGTTTCATACCGAAGGATGCTGCGGTTTCCTATCTGACCGATGCACTGACCGGAATTCTGAAAACGAATTATGACGTTGGCAGGGCACGGGAAGAAAGCCTGAGGGAAAAGTATGAAATTACTGATTGATGCAAATGTTCTGCTGGATGTTCTGCAAAGAAGAGAACTGTACTATCGAGACTCGTCAATTATCTGGAAGCTATGTGAAACAGGCCAGACGGAAGGCTATGTCTCAGTTCTTACGTTTGCAAATTTAGTATATGTGATGCGCAAAGAACTGACACCCACGGAAATTGAGGAAGTATTAAAGGGACTTGGCTTAATCTTTCATTTTGTAGAACTGAAGGAATCTGATTTAACAAATGCAGCAAAAATGAAATGGAGCGATTTCGAAGATGCGTTGCAAAGCACAGCAGCAGAACGTATTCAGGCAGATTATATTATTACGAGAAATATACGGGATTTTGCAGAAAGTGAAGTAGTTGCCATTACACCTGAGAATTTTATCGCAGATTTTTCTTTGATATCTTCA
>JBJFHL010000004.1:0-77806 GCA_051893555.1 Anaerovoracaceae bacterium | reverse complement strand
GATAGGTGTTTTTCTTTCCCCTTCTGCTGACGATATTTCCTATTCAACAAAAAAAAGAGGCACATGCTGCTGCAGGTAAACCTTGCGTCAGCACGTGCCTTCGCTGTTTTTAGAATCTAAATCGTCTGATTTTTCAACAATTCCCGGTACTCAGGACGTTCTTCTTCCGGAAGTCCCAGGGCTTCCATGGCTTTTTCAATGGTCCATCCAGTGTTTTTCATCAGATTGCGGATGGACGTCAGATTGCCTTTCCGCAGGGCGTTTTCTTCAATTGCATCGCTTAAATTACACATTTTCTCTGCATCTCCTTCCATTTTTCTGGTCATTGGAATGTGGAACTTTGATTCCAGTATGTCTTTTTTCTCTTTTGGCTGTATGCTGCCGGAAAGCAGCACATCCAGCATCTGCAGTATATATGCCCCCGCCATTTCAGGATTCCCCAGACAGATCATAATCAGCGTCATCAAATCATAATTCTCCGGGTTCTCGTGGCAGCTGCCGATGACCTGCTCCTCCTTCACTGCATATTTGGTGATGGAATTCTGCCGGTGCACCGGCGGATCCAGGCAGATCCAGATGGAATATACTTTCTGAATCTTCTCATACGCTTCCCCAGTGAAAACCGTCCCACGCTGGGAGGAAATCAGCCGGCATATGTAATAGAATCCCCGCTTGGTCAGTGGATAACCTGGATGATATTTTCTCTGGGCCTCCAGATTGATGATCATCTCCGCTGGTTCCATGGAATGGGGAAGCAGAGCCGGAAACCGAATATCAAAGGTGACGGTGCTCTCCTTCATGGACGCATCTTCATTGCGCTCGCCCACGATTCGGCCATCCAGCTTCGACTGCGGGTCGTCTCCATGGACCGGCGTTTTCGCCACCGAAGGAGATTTCAAAATATATTTTTCCGCGATATCCTGTATGCTGCAGTCACGATATTCGTCCACACAGCTTTTCAAGATCCAGGCCAGCACCACTTTATTGGACAGAATCTGTTTACAGGCAGTATCATAACCAGCCTTCGCGTCTGCCAGGTCAATATCCTTGGAAATCGTTGTTTTCATCATTGTTTGTTCCTCTTTATTTTATGTAAAATACGTTGTTTTGTCAATGACCGGTCACTATGATAATCATGCCATAAATACCATAATTTTTCAACCAATATTTTCCGTCATATTTTTACATTGCACGACATTTGTTGACAAAAAAAGAGAAACAAAGGTGTTCGAAATTGCTAATTTCAAATCATATCACATCCACCCAAGAACCAGATATAGCCCGAACAGCACCGCCAGGAACACCAGATTCACCACAGTGAACCAGAGGAAATACCGTCCTTTGGTCTCGTTATAGCGGTGCGCGTACAGCTTATAGCTGATCAGGCTGGCCATGGATGCGATCAGCGTGCCCAGGCCGCCCAGGTTGACGCCGATCAGAAGGTCCCGGCTGTTCTCCGTGAACTCGCTGAGCAGAAGGGTCGCCGGTACGTTGCTGATCACCTGACTGGCCAGGATGGAAACCACCGCTTCATTTCCGGTCAGAAGGCTGCCCAGCAGGTCACGCACCAGCGGAATGTTGCCCATGTTCCCGATAAACACAAAGAAAAACACAAAGGTCAGCAGAAGACAGTAGTCTATGGATCGAAAGATCGCACGATCTGAAAGAAATACCGCGAATAGAATCAGGAGCATGGCGGGGAACCAGTAAAACAGACCGGTCACTGCTGCGATGGCAGCGCAAAACAGCATCACATAAGCACCTGCCCGCTTCCAGTCCGTATGTACCACAGCGAAATCCGTTTCCGCCAGGCGGATGGATTCTTTCTTTCCCAGGAAAATGAGAATCAGAAGCATCAGAAATGCAGCCGCCGCATACGGCAGCAGTGTTTCGATAAAACCACCCGCCGTGAAGCCGTAATGCTGATAGATGTACAGGTTCTGAGGATTGCCCACCGGAGTCAGCATGCTGCCCAGATTGGCTGCCACCGTCTGCAGCACCACCGTGGATACCAGCAGCTCCGGATGGCCGGATTTCTCCAGCACGAAGATGGCAAAGGGAACAAAGGTCAGCAGTGCCACATCGTTGGTTACCGCCATGCTGAGAAAGAAACACAGCATGACCAGCACCAGAACCAGGGACCGGGTATCGGACACGTGGACCAGCAGCTTCACGCCGATCCAGTCGAATACGCCCACCCGCTGCAATCCTGCCACCACCACCATCAGGCTCAGCAGGATGCCCAGCACCCGGAAGTCGACGAACCCAGCCATCTGTGACAGAGAAGGCGTCATGAAAAAGCAGGACACCAGGGCAAGCAGAAAGGCAATGACCATGACCGTTTCTTTTTCGAGAAAGTTTTTCAGCTTCTGTATCATTTTCCGGTGCCCCTCTCCCAGCCGGTCAGATCCTTAATCACCTCACCGGCGATGATCAGTCCGGCCATCGACGGCACGAAACTAACGCTGGCCGGCGTCCGCAGACCGGTTCGTACCGGTTCTTCTTTCGAATAGAGCACTTTTACGTCCTTGATGCCCCGGTCCCGAAGTTCCTTACGGATCACCTTTGCCAGCGGGCAGACACTGGTTTTGCTGATGTCCGCAATCTCAAACCGGGTAGGATCCAGCTTGTTTCCCGTCCCCATGGAAGAGATCACCGGCGTTCCCGCCGCTTTCGCCCGGCAGATGAGATCCACCTTCGCGGTCACCGTATCGATGGCATCCACCACATAATCATATGTGCCGAAATCAAACTCCGATGCCCTCTCCGGCAGATAAAAACACTGACTGGTCACTACGGTCATGGCCGGGTTGATGGAAAGAAGCCGCTCCTTCATCACTTCCGTCTTGGGCCTGCCCACCGTCTCATGGGTGGCGATAATCTGCCGGTTCAGATTGGTCAGGTCCACCACATCCTTGTCCACGATATGCATGTACCCCACACCGGCACGAGCCAATGCCTCGCAGGTAAATCCGCCTACGCCGCCCAGGCCGAAAATCAGCACCCGGGCCTGCTGCAGCCGATCCACCGCCTCACTTCCCATGAGCATGCGTGTTCTCTGAAACTGATCTTCCTGTCTTTCTTCCATCCTCATCTCGTCTTGATTCCTCTCAGTTTTCCTATGACAAAATATATCACATCGGTAGTATACCCAAGTCCGGCCAAGCGCCGCGCCGCCCGGGCCAGAAATTTTTCATCCAGTCCTTTTCCTTCGGAAAGCTGCTGCCGGGCCATTTTCACCGCCACTTCCAGTGCCCGCTTTTTTTCGTCCAGCTCCGGAAAGGCCTCTTCCATGGTTTCCCGCCCGATGCCCCGTGCTTCCAGCTCCTGCCGGATCTTTTTCTGCCCCTTTCCTTTCTCTGCTGCCACGCGAATGTAACTCCGACAATACTCCAGATCATCCAGATAACCGTATTCCAGCAGCTGTTCCACCGCATCGTCGATTTCCGATGGGTCGTATTCCTTCTGTTTCAGATACTTCCGGACTTCCCACTGGGTCCGCGGCTGTGCAGACAAATAGGCTGCCGCCTTGTCAAAGGCATTTGCTTTATGGATTTGCGTGCTGCTCTGCTTCTTCTCTTCGGTCGACAATCTCTGCTTCCCCCTTTTCCTCCATGCTGCACCAGACCATGGTAAATCCGGCGCCTGCTGCTGTCTCATGAACCCTGACTTCATGAAACCAGACTTTCTGCTCGTTCCAGATGACGAAATCCCGCAGTCTCACCTGCTTCCCGTCTTTCTCTCTCTCCGGGCATTCCTCACATTCCCCAAAATCCGGCAACTCCCCGGCCATGCCGAAAAAGCCCAGGCCTGTGAATTTTGCCAGGGCTTCCCGCCGGGTCCACACCCGGTAAAACCCCGAAAGTCCGTCCTGCTTCACATAGTCTGCCTCGGCATCGGAAAAATACCGGGCTGCAATAGCATCCTGCCGGCATGCCCGGTTTTCCTGCAGATCCATGCCGCACGGACCGTTTCCCAGAATGCATGCCCAGAACCCGCCGCTGTGGCTGATGCTGAAATGGAGTTCCGCTGCCGCCGGCGAAGTGAAAAAAGGTTTTCCCGCCGGACTCCGGCCGATGGAAAGTTCCGCTTCCGTCAGATGTGGTGCATAGCTGCGGGCCGCATCCCGCAACAGAGTAAGGCGCCGGTCCGCTGCCCCGGGATCGTGATAAAGATAGATCTGAAACATGCTTTTTCCCATCCGTTCTCAAAGTGTATGACAAAACGAAAGACACCGCAGGCGGTGTCTTACTGTTTACGCTATTCTTCCGCCGCAGGTACGTCCTTCGGCTCCTTCTCTCCCAGGCGCTCCAGCACCCGCTTGTAGCCGTCGGCCCCGTACAGAAGGCACTTATTGATCCGGCTGATGGTGGCGGTGGACGCATTGGTGATGGATTCTATTTCGCTGTATGTCTTTTTTTCGGAAAGGAGCTTTGCCACCTGCAGTCGCTGCGCGATTGCATGGATTTCATTGATGGTGCAGATGTCTTCGAAAAACCGGTAGCAGTCTTCCCGGTCTTCCAGGGTCAGCACCGCATCAAACAGCTGATCGATGTCATCTCGTTTTAATTTGGATTGATATTCCATGTTCCGAACTCCTTTCGCCTGCTCCCGGCACGCGGGTGCTTTCAAACTTTCATACTATAAAGTATTATAACACCACCGTCGGTCTTAGTCAAACTGTATTTCGTCGGTCAGGAACTGCAGCCGCTCCTGTCCCTGCCATACCTGACACTCCAGCGTACCGATGAGGCGGGCCGGCCGGTGGCTGCGGATTCCGTCTTCGTAGCGCCGGGCGTGGTTGAAGAGTACACATGGCAGACGGTATCCCGACCGGCTGCGGGCAGCGAACCGCATGTGCAGTCCCTGATCTCCCATGAGACGCACGTCCTCCAGAGTGACATCTTCCAGAAGAAACAGCGGTTTCGGGTTTCCGCTTCCGAATGGTGCCATAAGCTCCAGTTCCTTCGCCAGTCCCAGAGTCATTTCCTCCACACCGGCCGTCAGATCGATGTCATAGCTGCGGCGGAAAATGTCTGGATTTTCCTTCTTTATTTCTGCCATGGCATGAAGCAGATTTTCCGAAAGGCGCTGCAGATACTCTGCCTTCATCAGGAAGCCGCAGGCACTGGCATGGCCGCCGAACTTCTCGAAATATCCTTCATTTTCCTTCAGCAGCGCATAGAGACTGACTCCCGGAATGCTTCTTCCGGTTCCTTTCAGGTATTTGCGGTCTTCCCCGGTCGGGGTAACCAGCACCGCCGGCCGGTAGTAGGTTTCCTTCAGCTTTCCTGCCACGATGCCGGCAATGCCTTCGTGGGCATCCTCGGAACGGATCAGAACGAAATCCTGTACCGTCTCTTCACTGCCGCAGCCGGCTTCCGACAGTTGGCGTACACAGCTCTGGAAGGTTTCCTGCTGCAGCTTCTTCCGCTGCATGTTCTGGTTCACCAGCAGTGCCACCTTCTCATCCAGCGCTTCGTCTTCTGCCGCAGTTTTTGGCGTTTCTGCACACCGCAGCAGTTCCACAGCCACGGAAGCATCCTCAATGCGTCCTGAAGCGTTGAGGTGGGGCACGATGATAAAGCTGATGCTCTCTGAGGTGACGGCTGCCGGCTTCAGTGAAACCGCTTCCAGCAAGCGAACCAGACCGGCCCGGCAGCCCCGGTGAATCATGCGCAGTCCGTATTTGACGATGGTCCGGTTTTCATCCACCAGGGGCATGATATCTCCCACTGTGCCGATGGCGGCCAGATCCAGTACATTATTGATCACCGACTTCGGCAGATCCGCCCTCTGCTGAATGGCCTGGGCCAGCTTGAAAGCCACTCCGCAGCCTGCCAGCCCCTTGAACGGATACGGGCAGCCCGGCTGCTTCGGATTGATCACCAGGCAGTCTGCGATGGTGTCCGTCACATTATGGTGGTCTGTGACCAGAACCTTCATCCCCAGTGATTTGGCATATTCCACCTCTGCCGCCGATACGCTGCCGCAGTCCACGGTGAGGAGCATCTGAAAGCCCTGTTCATGAATCTGGCGGATCGCTTCCTGATTCAGCCCATACCCTTCTTCAAAGCGAGACGGAATGTAGTAATCCACCTGGCCCGGCTCAGTGATGTGGGACAGGACGCTGAGCATCAGTGTGGTGGAGGTGATCCCGTCGGCATCATAGTCTCCGTAGATACAGATCCGCTCCCCGGCTGCTGCCTCTTCCAGAAGAAGCGAGACCCCTTCCTCCATATTTTTCAGGAGAAAAGGGTCATAGGTCCTGCGGGGGCTGGGAGACAGGAATTCCTCCAGGTCTTCCTGCGACTCGATCCCCCGCTTTATTAATAACTTTTTGATTGTATTGCTGATTTCTGCCATTTTCTATCCTTTTAAGTAATTCAGCGGATCCACGATGGCTCCGTTTTCACGCACTTCCACATGCAGGTGATTTCCGGTGGAGGTTCCGGTGGAACCTACCTTCGCGATGACCTGTCCCTTCTTCACCGTCTGCCCTGTGCTGACACAGAGACTGGAGGCATGTCCATACAGGGAAACGATACCGCCGCCGTGGTCGATCATGACGCAGTTGCCGTAACCGCCGTAAGACTGGGACATGATTACCTTTCCATCCCCCATGGCCACGATGTCCGCACCGTAACTTGCTGCAATATCCATGCCGCTGTGGTACTTCCATACGTTATAGACCGGGTGCATGCGGTAGCCTGCATAGGATGTGATATAATGGCTGCTCGGTACCGGCCAGGTGAAGACACCGCCCACATATTCGGAATTTACATCCACCATGTTTTTCAGCGTCTGCTCCAGTTCCTTGGCCTGTGCCAGCAGTTCGTCCTCTTTCTTTTCCAGTTCGGATTTCTTGCTGTCCAGCGATTCCTGATCCGCAGCCAGCTCCTCTTTCTGGGCTGCCATGGACTGCTTTTTCGCCTTCAGTTCCTTCTTGATGGATTCCAGCTGTTTGTGCTCTTTTTCCAGAGTCTCCATCACATCCACGTCGTTTTCGTAGATTCTCCGGATCATTTCCACGTTGGAAACGAACTCGGAAATACTGCTGGAACCCAGAAGTACATCCAGGAAACCCACCGACCCGTTTTTATACATGGCCCGGAGACGTTCATTGAGTCCGTCTTCCCGCTCCTGCATATCTTTTTCTTTTTTCTTTATTTTCTTCTCCGTGGCTGCGATCTCATCGGCAGTGGCCCGAATGGCAGCAGACAGGCTGTCCACTCTGGCAGATAAACTCTTAATATCCTTTTCCACCTGAGCCAGCTCATTACTCACTTCTTCCTTCTGATCGTTTACGTCATCCAGTTCTCCCTGCACTTCGCTTTTCGTCTGTCCTGCATACGCCAGACTCATGCCTGCAGCCGAGAACACCAGAAGCACACTGAGCAAAATACACAGGCCCTGCTTTCCGGATTTTGCAAAGAAATGTTTTTTTCTCATACCCGTCCCCCTACGTATCTAAGAATCGCCGCATGGATACAATACTTCCCCATGCACCGATGCTCATGCCCAGCGCCAGGAAGATGATGACCATGTTGGTTGTCAGATAGCTCACCGAAATCAGCGGGCAGGATACGATGGCCAGCACCTGTGCTCCGATGAGTTCCACGATTTTTCCGTAAATCAGTGCAATCAGCCCTGTGGCCACAATGGAGGCCAGCATGCCGATCAGAATGCCTTCCGCCAGGAACGGCCCCCGGATAAACCAGTTGGTGGCACCGATGTATTTCATGATGCGGATCTCTTTCGCCCGGGCGAAAACCGTCAGCTTGACCGTATTGGACACCACCACCACGGAGACCACCACCAGGAATCCCATGATAATCAGCGCAGCAATCTGCAGGAAATTGGTGATATCTGTGAGTTTTTCCACGGTTTCCTGATAATACTGGATGTCTTCCACCCCTTCAAAGGTGCCGGCATACTCCGCCACCTTTCCGGCGTGATCCAGAGAATCCACTGTAATCAGTATGGAACTTGGCAGCGGGTTGTTTCCCAGGGTATCCAGCAGATATCCGCTTTCTCCCCACCGCTGCTTCATGATTTCCAGCGCCTCATCCTTCGTCCGGTATTCCACTTCGGTGACGCCGTCGCAGGTTTTCAGCTGACTCATGATACCCATGGTATCTTCCTGGCTTGTCTTGTCCTTCAGGAAGACTTCAATCTGGTCGTAGTCCTGCTTCACCGCCTCCGTAAACATATTCACGTTGACCATGATGACAAAAAACAGACCCAGGATCAGCAGCATGGCTGTGATGGAAAAGATGGAGGCCAGGCTCATGCCCCGGTTTCGGAAAATCTGGGTAAAACCCTGCTTGATGTTATACGTCAGACTTCGCAGCATCGCTCTCCTCCTTTCCGGCTTCCGGCTGGCACGCAGCCTCTTCCTTTCGAACAGGTTCTTCCTTCTGGGCAGGTGCTGCCTGCTGGACAGGTTCTTCCTTCTGGACAGGCGCTGCCTGCTCGAAGCCATAGACGCCCTGCTCGTCGCGGACGACACGCCCTGCTTCTATGGCAATGACCCGCTTCTTCATGCGGTCCACAATGTCCTTGGCGTGGGTCACCATGACGATGGTCGTGCCCCGCAGATTGATCTGGTCCAGCAGGTCCATGATTTCCCATGCGGTGTCCGGATCCAGATTTCCCGTCGGCTCGTCGGCAATGAGCACCGTCGGATTATTGACGATGGCCCGGGCAATGGCCACTCTCTGCTGTTCACCGGCAGAGAGCTCTTCCGGATATTTGTGTGCCTTATCGCTGATTCCCACCAGACTGAGAATCTGCGGCACTTGCTTGCGGATCTGCCGCGGTGTTTTATGTACTACTTCCATGGCGAAAGCAACATTTTCGAATACCGTCTTCTTCGGCAGCAGCCGGAAATCCTGAAATACCGTTCCCAGCTTTCTGCGGTACTGCGGAATCTCCCGGTTGGACAGCTGTGTCACTTCCTGACCGTCTACCAGAATGCTTCCCTTATCCGCATTGATCTCCTTCAGGATCAGCTTGATAAAGGTGGATTTTCCGGCGCCGCTTGGTCCTACCAGAAAGACGAAATCCCCTTTTTTAATATGCACACTTACATCCTCCAACCCAACGTTGGTCTTGTAAGTTTTGGTTACATGTTCAAAACGAATCATTTTCTTCCCCTTTTTTCTATCCTGTTTCAGGTTTCAGAAACCGACTTATACAGTAACATTATACTATATTTCGACGGTTTTTTGAACAGTAATTTATGGCAAACCGGAGTTTTTCTGCGCACAGACCTCGTTTGCGTTTCGCCTGCAGCGCGGTCTGAAGCATCATTTGCAGCGGAGTTCGCCATATACGGATTGATTTCCTGCGATGTGGCGAACTTTTTTGAAAAAGTTCGCCACACCCTGTGCAGAAAGCGAAAAGTGGAGAACCGGGTTATGAAGTCACAGCGTTATGAGGTTGTGAGGTTGCGAAGTGGTCATAACGCTTCCTTCCATTTTGCAGCCACTTCCTCCGCAAGTGCCTTCAGTGCCGCATAAACTGCATGCCTGCTGCCGGAATCTCCGGATTCATGCCTGCTGTCTGCAGCCAGAAGTTCCACCGGCAGGCAGCAGGCATACTGCGCCCGGTAAAACACCGCAGAATCCGCCAGAGGAATGGTTCGAAAATCCTTCAGCCGCAGGAAACGGCGCAGTTCCCCATGATTCACTTCGGGGTTATCCCCGTTCAAAATCCACAAAGTATGCACTCCCCCGGTGCCCAGATCCCGCAGGGCTTCATAGGTCTCCGTCCCGGCAAACACCCTGGATGGCAGCGGATCGATGACGCCGATGACCAGATCGAACCGGTGCAGCATTTCCAGCGGCGGATTATCTGCGATGATCCACTCTCCCGCCAGCTGCTCCAAGGGGAAATCGGCAAGGGAGGGCTGAGGCGGGAACACCAGTGATGCGTCAATTTTCGAAAGGTGCACATCTGCATCCGCCTCCGCGCTCTCCGCAGCGCAGGTCGGGGTCCGCCAGACCACCCAGTTGATGCCTTTATGGAGATTCACCCGGGGCGGCAGGGGCCGCCCCTGCAGATAGATTTGAAAGAAATCGGTAAACCGATTTCTGCGGAACCGGAGATCCAGCCCCGCGCTGAAGAAGCCGCCGGCTTCGCCGGCGGCGGGCTGCCGCAGCTCCACATAGGCCGCACCGGCTGCCAGGCAGCCCGGCTGGCCCGCGGCCCGACTGGCCGCACGGCCAGCGCTTCTTCCCTCCGGGAAGGTACCTTTGCCGCCCAGGCCAGCGCTTCTTCCCCTGTTCTGCTCTTTGACCTGCTCCTTCTCGACATTTTTCGACAATAAAAAAGCCAGGGACATGGCTACAAAGGTAGTGCCTGCGCCCCGGCTGATGCCGACTACAGCAATTTTCTTTTTTTCTTTTCGGCAGGACAGATTCCACACAGGTGCTTCAAGCTGTGCTTTGTCTTCCCATACCGTACGCTCTCTGAAAAAAATCCGTTCCATCTGTTTTGCTCCGTTTCCACGGGCAAAATGCATATCCTCTTTTTCTTCCGCCTCTATCTTACTGCCGGAAGTGAATTCTGTCAATCCCTTCCATGCAGTTTTTCCGCGAAATACTCCAGCGCTTCCCGATATCCGTCGAAGCCTTTGCCGCAGATCATCTTTTCCGCAGCCATGGACACATAGGAATGCTGCCGGAATGTCTCACGGCTCCGGATGTCGGTCAGATGTACCTCCACCGCCGGAATGGCCACTGCCTTCAGGGCATCCAAAATAGCCACGCTGGTGTGGGTATAGGCCGCTGCGTTGATGACAATGCCGTCGGTGTTTCCGTAGGCTTCCTGAATTTTGGTGACCAGGTCGCCTTCGTGATTGGACTGATAGACTTCCACTTCCAGGCCCAGTTCTGCTGCCCACCCGTGGATGGATTCCACCAGGTCCGCGTATGTCTGGTGCCCATATAATTCCGGCTCCCGGATTCCCACGAAATTCAGGTTCGGTCCGTTTATAACAAGTATTTTCATTCTTTTGATCTCCTCTCTTCTGCCTGCGTGCCCGCAAGCATGCTTGCCGGTTTACCGTCCTGCCGGTGTACTGTCCAGCAGTCCGTCCAGCACTGCCAGCGCCGCTGCCGCTTCCACCACGGGGACTGCCCGCTGCACAATGCAAGGGTCATGACGCCCTTTGATTTTCAGCTTCGTATCGCAGCCGCCGGACATGGAAACGCTGTCCTGCTCCTTGAAAATGGAAGGTGTCGGCTTCACTGCCGCACGAAATACCACCGGCATGCCGCTGGCAATGCCGCCCAGAATGCCGCCGTGGTTGTTGGATTTTGTCCGGACGGTTCCATCCTCATCGACGAAAAACGGATCGTTGTTCTGACTGCCCCGCAGCGCCGCACAGGCGAATCCGTTGCCGAACTCGATGCCCTTCACGGCAGGAATGCCGAACACCGCCTGAGAAATTCTTCCCTCCATACCGTCAAACATGTGGTCGCCGCAGCTTCCTGCCGGCAGACCTTCCACCACGCATTCGATAATGCCGCCCACTGAGTCGCCTTCCGCCTGGGCCTGGGCCATGGCCTCCATCATGGCTTCCATTCCCGCTTCGTCCACTGTATGAATCCCGGTCACAGGGTCCATGGCTGCTGCGCCGCTGACGCCGCCTACGGCAATCATCTGTGCCGTCACCGTGATGTCCCGCCGGGCCAGGATCTGTTTGGCCATGCCGCCAGCAGCGCAGAGCGGTGCCGTCAGTCGTCCGGAAAAATGGCCGCCGCCCCGCAGGTCCACGCCGGATCCGTACCGCATCATGGCTGCGAAATCCGCATGGCCGGGCCGCGGCACGTCTTTCAGATTGTTATAGTCCCCGGACCGCTGACTGGTGTTTTCAATCATCACGCAGACCGGCGAATTGAGGATCTTATATTTCTGTCCGCAACCTTGCCCGCTCTGCAGTTCGCCGCCGTCCGCATCTGCTCCCGTCTGCTCCATCGTCTTTTTCACCGGCTGCTCTGACAGCAACTCTGCGGGCTGCTCCAGCACGCCGCTGAGGAACACCGGAAGATCCGGCTCCTTCCGCGGTGTGGAATATTTTTTTCCCACTGCGGACCGCCGGGCCATGAAGGCCAGCAGCTCATCCATATCGATGATTTCTCCTGCCGGAAAGCCCTCTGCCACCATGCCGATGGCCTTTCCGTGGGATTCCCCGTAGATGGTTATTTTCAGTTTTTTTCCGTATGTGCTTCCCATAATGTTTCTCTCTCCCTGAAGAATCCCGGATAGGATTTATTGACTGCTTCTGCGCCTGTGATTACCACCGGTCCGCTGCAAATGGCTGCTGCCACCGCTGCACTCATAACAATTCGGTGGTCGCCGGCGCCGTCTACGGTGCCGCCGGCCAGATGTTTTCCTCCGTCCTGTCCACCGCAGCCCTGGCCGTGAATCACCAGGAAATCTTCTCCTTCTTCCACCGGGCAGCCCAGTGCCTGCAGCATGGCGGTCACTGTCTGCAGCCGGTCGCTTTCCTTGATCCGCAACCGCCCCGCGTTATAGATTCTGGTGTCCCCGGCTGCCGCTGCCGCAACCACCGAAAGAACCGGTACCGCATCCGGAATATCTGCCACATCGATTTCCGCTCCATGAAGCTGCGTGCCATCCGTGCAGCTACAGGTAACGCTGCCCGCTGCCGCATCTTCTTCCACAGCTGCGCCAAACTGCCGCAGCACCTGACAGATAGCCATATCCCCCTGTACCGACCGAAGATTCAGTCCCGTCACCGTCACCGGGCCGCCGCCTGCGGCGCCGGCCGCCAGCCAGAAGGCCGCATTGGACCAGTCGCCTTCCACATCCATGGAGGCCGGTCCCCGGTAAACCTGTCCGCCCGGAATGCGGAACCGGCAGGTGACCGGTGCATCCTTCCCGGTTTCCCTGTTTACCGGCTCATCCGGTGCGTCCTGCGCCTCCGGCACATCCTCTTCAATCCGTATCCCGAACTGCCTCAGCACATCCAGGGTAATATCGATGTACGGGCGGGACTCCACCTTGCCCGTCAGATTCAGCACGCTGTCTCCTTCCAGCAGAGGCAGTGCAAACAGCAACCCGCTGATGTACTGAGAAGACACATTGGCTGCAATGAAGTATTCCCCTGCAGTCAGTCCGCCAGTGAGCACCAGCTGCCCGTCTTCATAGAAGGCTCTGACGCCGTGGGGTGCCATGGCTTCAAACAAAGGTCCCATGGGCCGCTGCATCAGCCTGCCCCGACCGGTGAACCGAATTTTTCCGGGCACATCTCCCACCTGCCGTCTTCCCTGCAGCGCGCCGCAGACCGGCACCATGAACCGCAGGGTCGTACCACTTTCACCGCAGTCCAGCAGGTTCTCACCCCGCTCCATGGCCGTGATGACCCGCCGGGTCGCCTCCATGTCCTCGCTGATGGTCTCCAGCTTCACTTCCGTTTCCACCCCGGATGTGATCTTCGACAGTGCCGCCGCCAGCAAAATCCGGTGGGCAAAGGACTTGGACTGTATGACCTTCACCGTTCCGGTGAGTTTTCTGTTATCCAGTCTGACTTCCATCTATGCTCTCCCTCCTGCCAGCAGTTTCTGCGCCTGCTCCACATCCATGTGACTGATAAAGCAGTCCCCGATCTTTCGCGGCAGGATCAGGTTGATCTCTCTGCCCTCAATTTTCTTATCCGAAAGCATGCCTGCCAGAAGCTGCTCCGTGGTAAACGGCGCTTCTGTCGGAAGGCCGTATGCCTCCAGCAGCCTCTTCAGTCCGTCTGCCGTACCTGCTTCACAGGTTCCGTCCTCTTCTGCAGCTTTCGTCACCATGGCCATGCCCATGGCCACCGCACTGCCGTGAGAAATTTCAAATCCGCTGTTTTTTTCGATGGAATGGCCGATGGTATGGCCGAAATTCAGCAGATTCCGCAGCCCCTTGTCCAGTTCATCCTGCACCACCACCTGCCGCTTGATATCCACGCAGGCTGCGATGATCTCCGCCAGCAGTTCCTTGTCGCTGCAGCATGCCGGCAGCACCTTCTCTGTAAGACGATTATAAAGATCCGCATCCCAGATCATACCGTATTTGATCACCTCTGCGCATCCATCGGCAAATACCGATGGTTCCAGCGTATCCAGGGTGTCCGTGTCCATAATCACCGCCGCAGGCTGATAAAAGGCTCCCACCAGATTTTTTCCCTCCGGCAGGTTGATGGCCGTCTTTCCACCTACCGAAGAATCCACTGCGGAGAGCAGGGTGGTGGGAAGCTGCACAAAAGGAATCCCCCGCTGATAGGTCGCAGCCAGAAATCCCGAAAGATCTCCAACCACACCGCCTCCCAGGGCGAAAATCACATCCTGTCTGGACACATGATTTTCGGCCATGAAAGAAAGCTGGCGGAGATAGCAATCTCCGCTTTTCGCCGTTTCCCCCGCCGGCACCACCGTCCGCAGCACCTGAAAACCCAGGGCGGACAGATTTTGCGCCGTACGATCGCCATACAAAGGATCCACATGTTCATCCGTCAGCAGAACCGCCTTGCCGCCACGGCCTGCCACGGTTCTGATTTTTTCCGGCAGCAGGTCTGCAAGTTTGTCCAGCAGGCCTGCCCCGATGTGCACGTCGTAGGGACGCGCTGTATCTACATGAATGGTTTTTTTCATTATTTTTTCTCCGGTCGTTTCTTCTCCAGTTCTTCTTTGCGCTCCCGGCCGTCCCGCAGAAGCTGCTCCAAGGTCTCCCGGTCTTCCGCGGCGATAGCGTCCCGGTATTCCTGCAGGCTTCCCAGCAAAATATCCAGTTCCGTCAGAAGCGCTTCCTTATTATACATGAACAGCTCGGTCCACATCGTTTCATTCAGATAAGCCACCCGGGTCAGATCCCGGAAGCTGCCGCCGCTGTAGCCCTCTTCCTCCAGCGCCGACGGACTCTTGACGAAAGCGTTGGACGCGATATGGGACAGCTGGGAGGTGTACGCGATCATCTGGTCATGATGGTCTGCACGGGTGATTTTGAACCGGGCAAACCCCATGGGCTTCAGCGCCTCCTTCACCCGGGCCAGCAGCCGGATGTCGTCGAACACCGGCGGAACCACCACCATGGACGCCCCCTGAAAGAGATCGGCACGGGAGACTTTGAGCCCTGACCGCTCGGTGCCTGCCATGGGATGACCGCCCACAAAGGTAAACCCGTATTCCTCGGCCACCGGGAAGCAGGCCTCGCAGACCGCCTTCTTCACGCCGCAGCAATCCATGACCAGCCCATCCTTATTGAACCGGCCGGCGTTTGCCTTTACATATTCTATGACGGCACCCGGATAGGCGGCCAGAAACACCAGATCACATTGTCCCAGGTTAAGCTCCGGCTCCAGCACCTCGTCGATGACTCCAGCCAGCCGGGCAAAACCCAGAATTTTCGCATCCCGGTCCGCACCCAGCACCCGATAGCCTGCCGCCTTATATGCCTTGGCCACCGAACCGCCGATGAGCCCCAGACCTACCACGCCGACGGTCATTTCCTGTGTTTTGTCTGTCTCTGTCATTTCATCACCTCACGAAGCTGATGCACGCCCGCCATTACGTCAGCAAACTGTGCCGGCGTCAGAGACTGGGCCCCGTCGCAAAGGGCCTTGGACGGATTGTTGTGCACCTCGATCATCAGCCCGTCGGCTCCCGCAGCCACCGCCGCCAGCGCCATCGGCTTCACATACCGCGCCACCCCCGTGGCATGACTCGGATCCACGATGACCGGCAGATGGGTCAGTTCCTTCAGCACAGGAATCGCCGAAAGATCCAGCGTATTTCTCGTATATGTCTCGAAAGTCCGGATGCCCCGCTCACATAAAATGATGTTTTCGTTGCCGCCGGCCATGATGTATTCCGCACTCATGAGCCACTCCTTGATGGTGTTGGCCATGCCCCGCTTCAGCAAAATCGGCTTGTCGATCTTTCCCAGTTCCTTCAGCAGCTCGAAATTCTGCATGTTCCGCGCGCCCACCTGGATCAGATCCACGTGCTCAAACATCGGCAGATGGTTCGGGTTCATGATCTCCGTCACGATTGGAAGGCCCGTGTGCTCCTTGGCATGCTCCAGCAGTTCGATGCCTTCATGCTTCAATCCCTGGAAATCATACGGCGAGGTTCTCGGCTTAAACGCTCCACCCCGCAAAATCGACGCGCCCGCCTCTTTCACGCCCCGGGCCACTTCTTCGATCTGTTCCGGCGTTTCCACCGAACAAGGTCCTGCCATCACCGCGAAATTTCCGCCGCCGACTTTCACGCCGCCCACGTCCACCACGGTGTCCTTCGGGTGAAATTTCCGGTTGGCCTTCTTGAACGGCTCCGAAATGGTCTTCACCGATTCCACGATGTCCAGGCTTTCCAGCAGTTCCCGGTCAATGTTTGATGTATCTCCAACCAACCCCACGATGGTGGTGTAATCTCCCTTGGAAAGATGTACTTTCAGATCCATGGACTCCAGCCAGTCGATCAGGTCGTGCAGCTGCTTGTCCGTCGTTTCTTTCTTTAATACTGCGATCATTTTTATGCTCCTTTGTTTCTCTTACTTCACTATTTTACTCTAAAACGTTCCGAATAAAAAGAGGTTTTTTTCGGGTTTGTGGCTCTCTCTTCATTCAAAATTTTCAGAAAATTCGCAAAATTTATTATCTCCACTTTACCACGTCCCGCACCGGTTGTCAAGCCGGGTTTCTGTGCGCTGTGTTCCTTTGCTGCCGGGTTTCTGTGCGCCGTGTTCCTTGGCTGTCGGGTTTCCCGTCTGTCTGGATTCCTATGCATCCGGGTTTCCTGCTCGGACCGCAATCCTGTCAGCCCAAAAGGACGCCAAATGACTATTATTGAGTCCGTTGGCGTCCCGGTTGACCAGATTTCACGAAAAATCACTGCGCAGTTTCCGTTTTTCTGATGAATTTCTCTGATTTTTTTCGTACATTGTACATTTATTTCTCTATTTTATATTTATTTACAGTAATTTTTATTAATTTTTGTTTATATTATCTATTTTTTCATGCATACCTAGATCATCTATACACGCCAAAGGCTTCGAAAATCCCGCATTGGCGTCCCTTTTGCCTTGCAAAACTCTGTTACATGCATCCCAGCGCCAGATACCCGAGACCGGAAATGGCCATCATGATGACCGAGTACGGTAGAATCGTCTGAATGATGGTGATATTTCCTACACCCGTGCTTGCGGTGGTCATGAATACCGTATCCGCATAAAAGCACAGCGTGTATCCGGCACCTACGCCGCTCATCAGTGCTGCCAGGGTCAGAATCTGTGACGCCCCGGCCGCAGCAGCCAGCGGAATGAAAATCGGCATGGTAATCAACATGACGATCCAGCAGGTCCCTGATGCGAAAACGATGAAACCCACGATGAAAAACGTCAGAACCGGAATCACCGCCCCCGGTACGGACGAACTGACCAGGCGGATCACAGTATCGAACAGTCCAAGCTTTTCGTTGGCATCGCTCAGAATGAAACCAAAGAAAAGAACGATATTGATCATGAGCATGGAACCCGCACCGTCAAAGAAATACTGAAAGAAATCCGATACCGTCATTCGCTTCCCCAACACATACAGAACAAACTGACACACAATGGTCACCAGCATGCCTGCCGCAAGATTCATGTCAAAATACAGCGTCCCACCTGTCATGGTAAGCAGCGGCAAAAGCAGATAGATGGGTGACGCGATTTTCGATTCATCCGGTTTGCCCAGATCCACCAGCGACGTTTCTTTTTCTTCTTCCAGAAATGCCGGGCCGCCGGAGCCTATTCTGTCATAGGCTGTCTTCAGTTTTCCCAGCTTTGGAAACACGCCCAGCGCCAGCAGCAGGCAAAGCACCACGGACATCACAGGATAGAACATCAGCGGAACAGCTTTCAGATAATCCGAAAAGCCCATTCCATAGTCCCCGATCAGCCCGATGGTAAAAGCGGTCCAGCTTGTCAGAGGAATGGTCATGCAAAGGCTGCATGCCATCAGGTGCACCTGCAGTGCCAGGTGTTCCCTGGGGATTTTGTTGCTGTCCGTGATGCCGCTCATGGAAAACCCCACCGTCAGCGCATTCAGGTACTCATCCACAAAAAGCACCGCAGAAAGCAGCCAGCAGAAAACCAGTGTGCTTTTCGGTCCCTTCATATAGTTTCGCAGCCATGCCGCGAAGCCCTGCAGTCCTCCGGACTCCTGAAACAGACGAATCACAATCCCGAAACAAAACACAATCAGAACGCAGAACTGAAACGAATCATTGGAAAACGTCTCGTAAAAGGAATCCAACGTGCCCCGAACCAGATTCGACCGGTGGAGCAAAAGCAACGCCACGGCAGCCGCGGCAATCATAGACTCTGCCATCTTACGTGTGGAAACAGCAAAAATCAGCAATACAGTAATCGGAAGAAATGAAATCAGATTTCCCATAGTTCCCCTTTCCTTTCCTTGTTTTTCTGCTTACAGTATACTATAATTATCAAAGAAAGAAAAACTTGTATTATTTTATAAAAACGAAAGTTGAGCTTTTTATTATGGTAGGAAAAGACAGTGTCCGCGTGGTGCTTGCCATCGCAGAGCTCGGAAGCTTTCAAAAAGCTGCAGAGGAACTTGGCTACACCGGTGCCGGTATCCGGTATATCGTACAGAAAACGGAAGAAGAACTGGGCATCAAGCTGTTTTACCGGAAATACGGCGGTGTCATGCTGTCCAATGAAGGAAAAGAAATTTTGCCGTGGTTCCGGCAATTGAAAAACATTGAAGAGGCTCTATATGCAAAAGCCCGGGAGATCCGCCACATGGATACTGGGACAATCCGGGTGGCCGCCTTCAACAGCGTGTCCGTCCTCTGGCTGCCCGGAATCATTGCACAGTTTCGGCAAGTCTACCCGGAAGTCCGGATCGAGATCGTTATGTATGATGATGACCTGGAAGGGCGGGAAATGCTGCGCCGGGGGGAGGTGGACTGCGGGATCTACGTGACTCCGGTGGAATCAGACCTCAAAATCCATCCTCTCGCCAGCGTCCCTATCGTGGCCATTGTTTCTCCGTCGGACCCTCTCGCAGAGAGGAATTCATTTCCGGTGAAAGAACTGGGAAAGCATCCGTATGTGGCCGGGTGTGGTGAAAAAATGATTGAAGACATTTTTATAAAAAACGGTGTGCAAGCCGATATCCGGTTTCAGGTGGACAACGACTACAGCGCCATGGCACTGGTGGCAAAGGGCTTCGGATTTTGTCTCGTTCCACAGAGTCTGGCAGAAATAGCACCTGCTCCTGTGGTGAGCCTTCCCCTGGACAAAGAAGAGTTCATGGACATCGTCATTGCAGTGCGAGGTGGCGAGCCCTGCACCAACTCGGTGCAGACCTTTGTGGATCATGCTCTGCTTTGGATCCGCAATCACGACGCCGCAGGAGTTTCTGCCATAGGTATTTGAAGCCGCAGAGGTTTCCGGACATCAAAAAATGACGCAAACAGTTTAAAATTGTTCCTTTTGCGTCATCAACAATTCTGTTTTTCAGTGTTAAATCCATTTTCAGACGGACATCTTTACAATAATGCATAAATTACGGCACTTTTCCATGTCTTTCTGCCAGTTTTTATAATTTTTTACTGTAATTATTTTATATTAAAGCGTTTTATTGTATTTATGCTCTGTATGCCCGGATTGTCCATGACGCAAATTCGTCTGGGACGTCTGAATTTGCGTCATTTTTCGCATTCAAAGGGGCCGACCGGTCCGCTTCCGCGAGCAATCTCACGCGAAGTGTGGTACAATTTTTTTGAAAAAAGTTTTGGAACTGATGTAGTATTCGCCGCTAAAACCGTAGTATATAGGTGAGGCCGGAAAGGAGGCGGTGAGATGATAGACGATGAAAAAATCATAGAAATGTTCTTTGAACGATCAGAGCAAGCCATCCATGAACTGGACATGAAGTACGGAATAATCTGCCATAATCTCTCATATAACATCGTGAATAACAGGCATGACGCAGAGGAATGTGTCAACGACGCTTACTTCGGCGCATGGAACGCCATTCCCCCGGCACGCCCTGACCCGTTATTGTCATACATCGCGAAAATCGTGCGGAATGTTTCCCTCAAAATCTATTGGAAAAAGGAAGCCGCAAAACGAAACGGACATTACAAGATTGCATTAGAGGAAATCGAAGGCTGTATCGCAGACCGGAAAACCGTGGAAGATGAAATCGAAGCCAGAGAGTTAGCCTGTATCATTGGAGAGTTTTTGGATATGTTGACTGTCGAAAACCGCGTCATTTTCATACGCCGCTACTGGTTTGCCGACAGCTACAAAGACATAGCCGAACTTATGGGGTTTTCGGAGAAAAACATCTCCGTCCGGCTGACCCGTATCCGCGAAAAGATGAAACAGTACTTGATAGAAAGAGAGGTATTGGTATGAACGCAAAGAAGTTTTCCGACGCTATGAGTGAACTTGATACGAAATACGTTGACGAAGCCCTCAACTACAAGAAGAAAGCAAAGAAGCCCCATTGGATGAAATGGGGAGCTATGGCAGCGTGTGTTGTCGTAGCGATTTTAGCAGGTGTAATAGTGACTTCCCCGGAGAAAGATGGGCTTCAAATGCTGACAATTCCGGATTTTGAAAATAGCGGAATGGGATTTGAAAGTTGGTTAGGCTACGATATTTCACAATGGAACAATGGGAATCCATGGTCTGAATCTATGGAAGTTTCTGTGCTGCCGGTCTACCGGAACGGTTCCTACGATTCCGCAGGAAAACCGGTTGGTTTGTCACAGACCGACATGAAACAGAGGTTGGAAACTGCACTAGCTGCTTTGGATTTGGACAGCTATGATACTGAAACAGCGCAGGAGTGCCTTACGGCAAGCACCGATGAATTGCAAATTTGTGCTTATGCTGACGGGATAATTGATGTTTGGTTTGAGAACGGACGGACACTCCCGGAGGAATATCGCTTTACTTTATTTGACACAACTGATGCTGAGGCAGAACAGGTGCTGGAGTATCTGTCACAGGAGTATTTCGAACTGACAGGGTTATCCGAACCGAAAAAGGTGCTGTCTGGTTCCTATATTATCTGGAACGACTATGATGAAGCCGGAAATTATATCACAGAGCCGCGCTTTGAACGAGAATACGTTTTATATGATTCCGCCGGAGATGAATTGGAAGATATTTTGAACTATAATTTTAACTTCGTCAGATTTTATCCTGATGAAAATGGAAATCTCTCTCTGATCCGAATTTACAGTGGGCTTTCCTGTGCGGAAAAAATGGGCGATTATCCTGTTATTTCAACCGATGAGGCATATGAGCTTTTATTAGAAGGACACTATATTACTTCCGTTCCTTATGCAATCACGGATGCTGAATTGATTTGCAAGGCAGAACTTGTTTACAGGAGAAGCAACACCGAAAAAATATTTCTTCCCTATTATCGATTCTATATTGAACTTCCGGAAATGCGGCGAGAAAATGGTTTAACAGACTATGGTGCTTACTATGTGCCGGCAATTCAAGAGGAATATATTCGAAATATGCCGTTATGGGATGGAAGTATCAATTAACCAGCGCCGGCTCCACAGTCCACCGGACTGTTCCGCCCCCGGCGCTGCCCTGCGGCTTCGAACCCCTTCGCCCAGGTTTCAATATATGAAAAAAACAGGGAACAAATCCCTGTTTTTTTCATAATGGTGGACCCGAAGGGGTTCGAACCCTCGGCCTCCGCGTTGCGAACGCGGCGCTCTCCCAGCTGAGCCACGGGCCCACAGATATCTTACCAGAATAGAATATTCCTCTTTGGCGCAGATGTCAAGAGAAAAAACAGAAAAGGACAGGAAACATAATCCTGCGAAACCCACGGAAATCATGTTCATGTCCCTTCTCACCCTTGTGTTTTTGTCCACGCCCTTTGCGTTTTTGTTTTCTCCCTTTGTGCTTTTGTCCTCCCCGCTGCAGTTTTGTCCCGACCTCCTACGCTTTCGTTTTCACTCACAGTTCTTTTGTATTCTCACGCAAATCGGGTCCGCAACTCGATGGTATCTGGAAGCTCCGTCAGTTCTGTTTCCGCAACTTTATACGGATAGGTAATAATCTGCGACACAGATTCACCTTCCGGCGGTTCTGTGAACAGAGCGGTCACCACCAGATTCTGTCCGTCATCGGTTTTTTCCAGCTTCATCTTCTCGATGGAAAGATCATATCCCGCCGTCGGCTTTTCTCCCCGCGTCACCACCACATACACTTTTCCGTCCACCAGGCAGCCCAGGGCCCGCTCCAGTTCACGGTATTCCGGAATCACATCTTTTTCAATGGACTGAGGCACCTGGTCAGAGGCCAGCTGTTTGAACTCTACGGTTTTTCCCCCAGTAATTCCGCTGAGAGCGCCGCTGCCTGCCAGCATGTATCCACCGCCCCCCAGCAGACCGAGAACCAGAAGCGCGGCAGCTGCCCGCGAGAGAAAACGCCGCGAAAAGATTTTTCGCCGACCATCACGGCGATTGTCCCGACCATCCCGTCCGCCCCGTTCGTCCCGCCGGTCGGTATCCCTGTCTCTTACTCTATCGTCACTCATAGTCAAACTCCCTTCACAGAATCTCATAATAAACTATGAGGACAGGGCCGGGATTATGCATGCAAAAAGCAGGGCATTGCTGCCCTGCCTGTATGGATCATGTTTTGGAGATCAGATTTTGCAGATTATAGTCTGTTTCCTGTCCTACGTATTATATGTATAATATCTGGGTCTTCGGCGGACACTGCCGGCACTTCTACTGCAGAGCCTTCTGCAGGTCCTTCTACCGCAGGCCTTTCACAGCCTTCACGATGTCGTCTGCCGTCATGCCGTACTTCTTCTTCAGCTCGTCAGGCTTGCCGGATTCGCCGAAGGTATCCTGCTGGCCCACCATGGCCATTTTCACCGGACACTTCTTCACGACAACTTCTGCCACCGCGCTGCCCAGACCGCCGATGACGGAGTGCTCCTCTGCGGTGACGATGGCACCGGTTTCGGATGCGGCTTTTACGATGATGTCCTCATCCAGCGGCTTGATGGTGTGCATGTCGATGACGCGGGCGTCGATGCCTTCTGCTGCCAGCTGTTCTGCCGCCATGAGGGCTTCGTTGACCATGATGCCGGTGGCAATGATGGTCACGTCCTTGCCGTCCCGGAGCTGATTGCCTTTTCCCAGCACGATCTCGTCTGCCTCATCATAGCATACAGGAACGGCTGCACGGCCGAGACGCACATAAGCCGGACCGTCGAAGGCAACCACCTGACGCAGCAGCTTCATGGCAGAAACACCGTCGGATGGGTTGACCACGGTCATGCCCGGAATGGTACGCATGAGGGCGATATCCTCGAAGGTCTGATGGCTGGCGCCGTCCTCACCGACGGTGATGCCGGCGTGAGTGGCGCAGACCTTTACGTTGGCGTGGGTATAACCGATGGAGTTGCGGATAATTTCAAAGGCACGTCCTGCCGCGAACATTGCGAAGGTGGACGCACAGACAGTTTTGCCAGAAAGAGCAAGCCCGCAGGCGGTGCCGTACAGATTTTGCTCCGCGATGCCCATATTGAAGAAACGGTCCGGATAGGCTTTGCCGAAGTCGGCCGTCATGGTGGACTTGGAAAGGTCGGCATCCATTACCACCAGATTCGGATTTTCCGCACCCAGTTCCACCAGGACTTTTCCGTATGCCTGGCGGGTCGCCATTTTGTCGCCTTTTGCGATTTTCTCTGCCATTACCATTCACCTCCCAGTTCCTCTACAGCCTGTCTGGCCTGTTCTTCGTTCGGCGCTTTGCCGTGCCAGCCGGCCTGATCCTCCATGAAGGAGACGCCGTGGCCTTTATGGGTCCTCGCGATGATGGCAGTCGGTTTGCCCTTGCAGGCTCTGGCTGCATCAAACGCTGCAAAGATTTCTTCGAAATTGTGGCCGTCGATGACCAGCACATTGAAACCAAAGGCTTTCAGTTTTTCGTCAATCGGCTTTACGGTCATAACATCGTCGTTGTTTCCGTCGATCTGCAGACCGTTCCAGTCAATG
The DNA here is from genome assembly GCA_051893555.1 of Anaerovoracaceae bacterium. GTDB lineage: Bacteria > Bacillota > Clostridia > Peptostreptococcales > Anaerovoracaceae > RGIG7179. The sequence continues at coordinate 53,738 of JBJFHL010000004.1, read as the reverse complement.
ATGGCGCACAGGTTGTCCAGCTTGTAGTGGCCTGCTGCCATGGCGGCTTCCCAGATCAGTCCTTCCTGCAGTTCGCCGTCACCGATGAGCGTATAGATTCTGCCCGGATCCTGATTCAGCTTGTTTGCCAGGGCCATGCCTACGCAGACAGAAAATCCCTGACCCAGAGAACCGGTGGACATTTCAATACCAGGCACCTTGTCCCGGTTCGGGTGTCCCTGCAGATGGCTACCCAGCTTCCGGAGCGTCAGCAGTTCCTCCTTCGGGAAATAGCCTCTTTCCGCCAGTGCCGCATACTGCACCGGGGCCGCATGGCCTTTTGACAGAACGAACTTGTCCCGTCCCTCCATCTTCGGGTTTTCCGGGTCGATGTTCATTTCACGGAAATACAGCGCCGTCACGATGTCCGCCGCACTTAAGGATCCGCCCGGATGGCCGGAACCTGCACTATGTACTGCTTTCACGATGCCAACTCTGACACGCGCCGCAATCTCCTGGTATTGTTTCGTTTCCATTTTTTCCTCCAGTCATTTTTTCATAGATTGGTATTGATTTGGTATTGGTTTGCTGCCGCACCCTTCCCGGTGATGTGTTGTTTTCCGGTATTCCGGACCTTCTCTCCCCGTCGGGTGTTGGTTTTCCGGCTGCGGCAATATGTTTTCGAAGGGAAACCGGAGCCTTCCCCGGCTCCCCTCCGGTAATTAACGGTTATGCGGTAAATTTGCGATCCCCAGGCTGACGCCAAGCGCCGCATCCACATCCGGAAGCTGTGAATCGCTGAGCGCACCGATACGCTCCTTTAACCTTTGCTTATCAATGGTCCTGAGCTGTTCCAGCAGAACCACCGAATTCTTGCTGAGTCCCCCCTGTGTGGCTGCAAGTTCCACATGCGTTGGAAGCTTTGCCTTTGAAGTTTGTGATGTGACAGCCGCAACGATAATGGTCGGGCTGTATTTGTTTCCTACATCATTCTGCACCACAAGTACAGGTCTTACTCCCCCTTGTTCCGAACCTACAACAGGACTCAGATCAGCAAAATACAGGTCTCCCTTTTTTACTATCAAGTCCAACACTCCCCTGTAATCTCTTACTTATCGTTCCCTGCCTTCCGGTTTTCTCTCCAGGATCTGCCTGATGGCAAAAGGTATTTTTTCGGCGATGTCACCGGCAATCATGCCGTATTCGCCCAGCGCCTCCGCCGCCAGGTCCCCCGCCAGTCCGTGAAGAAACACGCCGCAGACCGCTGCTTCCCATGCAGCAAGCCGCCGCAGTCCCCCATCTTCACAGGCCTGCTTCTGCCCCCAGAGCCCGGCGATCATGCCTGTCAGCACATCACCGGATCCACCGGTGGCCATTCCCGGGTTTCCTGTAGTATTAGTATATGAATCACCGCCTGGAGTGGCTACAATGGTTTCTGCACCTTTCAGTACAGCCACTGCGCCGGTTCTCTCCGCCAGCTTCTTTGCAAAATCCATCCGCCGGACGCTGTCTGTCACGCCGGTGATTTCCGGCATTTGCAGCAGTCTTCCCGCTTCCCCCGGATGGGGCGTGATGATGGTCTGCCCCTTTCGGTTTCGCACCAGGTCCATCAGATGGTTTTCCGATTCTGCGATGACATTCAGTGCATCTGCATCCAGCACCAGATTTCCTTCATAACATTCCAGAAGATATCGAACCGTTTCGACGCTTTCCCTGTCAGTACCAAGGCCGGGGCCCGCTGCCACGGCGTCGTAACGGGCAAGGTCTCCGGCAGAAAAGCTCCGCGGCCGGCAGGTTGCTTCCGGAACCGCCGCCTGGGCCACAGGAAATAGCTCGTTCGGAACGGCCAGCTGCACCAGACCGCCGCCGCTTCGCAGCGCGCTCCTGCAGGAAAGGACTGCCGCACCCATCATGCCCTCCGAACCGGCCACCAGCAGGATACGTCCGCAGTGGCCCTTATGTATTTCCCTTTTTCGCTTTCTGATGCTATTCTGGACCAGTTCGGCCGAAATTATACATTGTTTCATATTTGCAATCCCAAATTTACAATCCCGTATTTACAGCCCCAGGATCAGCTTCGCCATGAGGAAATATACCAGCACGGAAATCATGTCCGTGGAAGACGCGATCACCGGATTGGCCATCAGCGCAGGGTCCACCCCCGCCTTCTCCGCCAGCAGCGGCACCATGCCGCCGATCATCTTGGCGAACATAACGATAAAAATCATGGCCAGGCACACCGTCGCCGCGATGGCAACCGACTCCTGATCGATGATGAGGATTTTGAGAAAATTCACGGCGCTGAGAGCAAGCCCGACGCACAGTGCGATGCGCATTTCCTTCCACACCACCTTGCCGGCATCCTTCAAATCCACCTCGCCCAGGGACAGACCGCGAATGATCAGCGTCGATGCCTGGGCCCCCGTGTTTCCGCCGGTTCCCATGAGCATCGGCATGTAGGACACCAGTACGATAACCGAACTGAGCATCTCCTCAAAACTGCTGATGATGGCGCCGGTCACCATGGCCATGCACATCATGAACAAAAGCCACGGCAGACGGTTCTTCGCATGTTTCCACACGCTCTTATCCAGATATTCCTGGTCGCTCTGCTCCAGGTCGATGATACCGGCCATACGCTCGATATCCTCGGTATTCTCGTCTTCAATAACCTCCAGAATATCGTCGACAGTGATGATTCCCACCAGCCGGTGCTCCTTGTCCACCACAGGCATGGCCAGAAACCCGTATTTCTTAAAGTCTTCGGAAACCTCCTCCTGGTCATCGTACACATTGACACACACATAGTCCGTGTGCATGATGTCCATGATTCTCACGTTGTCATCGGTGATGACCAGGGTCCGCAGGGAAACGATACCCAGCAGCTTTCTCCCTGCATCCTTCACATAGCAGGTGTAGATGGTTTCCGTATCCATCCCTACTTCTTTAATATAGTCCAGCGCCTGACGGACGGTCCATTCCTTCATCAGGCTGATGTAATCCGGCGTCATGATGCTGCCGGCGCAGTCATCCGGATAGTTGAGGAAGGTGTTGATCAGCTTCCGCTCCGCTTTCGGCGCCGCTTCCAGAATCTTGTCCACCAGATTGGCAGGCAGTTCCTCCAGAATATCGATCTTATCGTCGAAGTCCAGTTCCTGAATGATGTAGGTCAGCTCGGCATCGGTGATGCCTTCCACAATCTTCAGCTGGTCGTCAGACGGCAGGTAAGCAAAAACATCAACAGAAATATCTTTCGGGAGCAGCCGGTACACCACCACGGTCCGGCTCCGCAGATCTTCGTCCTCCAGAAATTCCTCAAACATTTCGGCGATATCCGCTTCGTTATACTTCAGCAGCTCGTCCTTAATCTTAAAATACATCTTCTCGTCGAACCATTCGAAGATCTTTTCCAGAGATTCTTCAAACGCTTCGTCGTGACGCAGCAAAATATCCTTGTTCATCGGATTCTCCTCCCTTCACAGGTCCTGCTTCCGCCGCCGGACCGCAGGGCAGAGAATTCTCCGATACTACATCCGGGCGAAAACAGGATAGTCTTCAGTTGTCAGTTTACAGTTTCGTATGTGGTCGTCGGTTGTGCTTCGTTTATCGACCGGTACACTATCCATGGTTTTCTCCTTTCGTTTTATTCTGTGCATTACATTTTATTATACCCCCGCATCCCGTGTTTTTGCAAGCTTTTTTCTGTACAAAATCCATTCTCTCCGGCCTGTTTTCCGTTGCAAACACTTGCGTTTCCCGGCAGCGCCGCCGGTCGAAATGTACGCTAAAAAAAACACAAGAATATTGTATACACGGTGTTGACAACCGTCGAAAGAGGTGTTATCTTGATGATAGAAAAACTAGCCAGATGACTAGCCATAAGCAAATTAACTGTGAAACAAAAAAGGAGAATGGGAAATGGCAAAATTAGTTGAGAAGTACATTGAAATCGCAGCTAAGAGAAACCCGGGCGAACCGGAATTCTTACAGACCGTAGAAGAAGTATTAACTTCCATCGAACCTGTTCTGGAAGCACATCCGGAATACGTGGAAGCTGGTCTGGTAGAAAGACTGATCGAACCGGAAAGAGGCATCAGCTTCAGAGTTCCTTGGGTTGACGACAACGGCAAAGTACAGGTAAACAGAGGTTACAGATACGAATTCAACAGCGCAATCGGACCTTACAAGGGCGGCCTGCGTTTCGCTCCGAATGTATACCCTGGCATCATCAAGTTCTTAGGTTTCGAACAGATCTTCAAGAACTCCCTGACCGGACTGCCTATCGGCGGCGGCAAGGGCGGTGCTGACTTTGATCCGAACGGCAAGTCCGACGGCGAAATCATGAGATTCTGTCAGTCCTTCATGACCGAACTGTACAGACACATCGGTCCTCACACTGACGTTCCGGCAGGCGACCTGGGCGTAGGTGCAAGAGAAATCGGCTACTTATTCGGACAGTACAAGAGACTGACCAACAGATATGAAGGCGTTCTGACCGGTAAGGGTCTGGCTTACGGCGGCCTGGCAGGCAGAACCGAAGCAACCGGTTACGGTATCGTATTCTTCGCAAGAGAAATGCTGAAACACTGCGGCGAAGAATTAAAGGGCAAGACCGTTGTTGTATCCGGTTTCGGCAACGTAACCTGGGGTACCGTTCAGAAGCTGAACGAACTGGGCGCAAAGGTCATCACCATCTCCGGTCCGGATGGATACATCTACGATCCGGATGGCGTAACTTCCGGTGAAAAGGAAGATTACCTGTTAGAGCTGAGAGCTTCCGGCAAGAACATCTGCGCACCTTATGCAGAAAAGTTCCCTGGTGCTACCTTCTATCCAGGCGAAAAGCCTTGGGGCGTGAAGGCTGACCTGTACATCCCATGCGCTACCCAGAACGAAATCAGAATCGAAGATGCTGAAAAGATGGTTGCAAACGGCTGCAAGTTCCTCTGCGAAGGTTCCAACATGCCTACCACCAACGATGCAATCGCTTACCTGCAGAAGAACGGCGTAGTTGTAGGTCCTTCCAAGGCTGCAAACGCCGGCGGCGTAGCTTGCTCCTGCATCGAAATGGGTCAGAACGCAGGTCACACTGTATTCTCCCCTGCACAGGTTTACGAACAGCTGGAAACCATCATGGTGAACATTCACAACAATGCTGCAGCTGCTTCCGAAAAGTATGGTCTGGGCTACAACCTGGTAGCCGGCGCAAACATCGCTGGTTTCGAAAAGGTTGCACAGGCTATGATGGCACAGGGCATTGTATAATCTCTGAATATACCAATCTGGCTTAACTATAATGAAAGAGGCTGTCCTTCGGGGCAGCCTCTTTCTGTTTGTTACCTGGCCGCCCTGGCCGCCTGCTGTCTGCCTGCTGCCGATCTTCTGTCGGGCTGTCACCGTGCGTCCTCCTGCCATGTCGCTGTCTGGTCATGTGGTTAGTTATATCTAATGCAACAATATAAGCGATTTTTTGCTTTATATTGTTGCATTAGCAATGGCTAACTCGTTCGTTGAAGCGGGATGCTATGTCACATCTCCACCAATTCGCCGCTGTCGGTGAGGTATAGATAGGCTTCTTTGACTTTCTTTCCTGTGGTTGTTTCCAGGGCACGGCGGTAGATGTCCATCTGCACCCGGTAGTGGTCTGCGATACGCCGTTTTTCTTTCTCCGGCTCAGATCTCGGGCGGATGCGGCTGGTCTTGTAGTCCACCAGCACCAGCTGACCGTCCTCTTCAAAATAGCAGTCGATGACGCCCTGCACCATGACCTCTGCCACTTGCCCGCTGCCATCCGGATCGTACTCCATCCGCAGGTTGAACGGCTGCTCCCGATGCACCGCCGGACTTTCCGCCAGGCGGTGTCCCAGGTCAGATGTCATCAGCTTCAGGATATTCTCCGGCTGAATGACAGCAGCTTCTTCCTCCGTCAGGAACTGGCCGTCCACCAGATATCGTACGGTTTCTTCGATGACAGCAAGACCTGCCTGCCGGTCGCCGCCGGCATAGGCTGCCCGGAAGTCCAGATGCTCCAGCAGACAGTGATAAATGGTACCCTTCTGGGCCGCAGTAAACACATTCCGCTGTTTGAAAGAGGCGGGCTCCTCCAGATGCACTTCTCTTTCAAGGGGATGCGCAGACGGGTCCCCGGCTCCGTCATTCCACTCACCTGCGGCAGCGTTCAGTTCGCTGACAGAATATTTCGATTTGATGGTAAGATCCCGTTCATGGGGATAGACGAAGCGCATCTGCCGGTCTACCTGGGCAGCCAGCAGCTCATCTCCCGTGTGATTGTCCCGGTCAAACAGGTCCAGTACCAGGTCTGCCCGCCGCTGCCGGTGGCTCACCAAGCCGGCCAGGTCCGCATCCTCGATGATCTCATACTGCTGCAGCCGGGTACAGATCCGGTTCCCTGTCATTCGGAAATAGGAGGTATCCTTCGGCGGCTCGCTGCCCACCTGATCCAGCGCCTTCTGCACATCCTCGCAAATGCCCAGAATCGCCAGCCGATCCTTTGCCCGGGTCAGGGCCACATAGAGAATCCGCTTTTCCTCCTCCACCTCTTCCTGATGGAACTTTTCCTTAATGATGCTCTGCAGGACTGTGGTGCGGAACCAGCTTTCCTCCTTGTTTACCACAGGGAAACCCAGACCCAGATCCTTATGGATCACCAGAGACCGGCCCATGGAGGTATAATTCAGCTTCCGGCAGAATCCGGCCAGGATCACCATCGGAAACTCCAACCCTTTGCTCTTGTGGATGGTCATGATCTTTACCAGCTCATCACCCTCACCCACCAGCTTCACCTGTCCGCTGGCCACCTTCTTTTCCTTCACCGCTTCGATATATCGGATAAACCCGTACAGAGACCCGCCCTGGCTTTTCCTGTAGCCGGCTGCCTTGTCCACCAGCGCCCGCAGGTTCGCCTGCCGCTGCCGGCCTCCCGGCATGGCACCCATGGCAATATAAAAGCCGGTATCCAGAAGCAGCTTCCAGATCAGTTCTTCCAAAGGCATGAAGACCGCCAGCGACTGCCACTGGGCCAGAGAACGGGCCGAGGCGGCGGATTTTGCGCAGAGAACTGCGTCGCACCCCGTCTCTCCCCGGCCGCAGGCCATGAAGGCGTCATAATAGGAGCCTTCTTTGCAGGCAATCCGGACATCTGCCAACTCCTCCACCGAAAACCCGAAGATCTCCGAGCGGAGTACCGTCAGCAGCGGCACGTCCTGCTTCTCGTTATCCAGCAGCGACAGCAGCGACAGGAAAGTGTTGATCTCCATGGTGTCGAAATAGCCGTCGTTGTCGTCCACAAAGGCCGGGATGTCGTTTTCCATGAGCACATTATAGAAAATATCACCGTAGCCCCGGACCCCACGGAGCAAAATCACCACGTCACGCAGTTCCAGCGGACGCATGGTCTGTGCTTTGCTGTCGTAAATGGGCTGGCCCAGGCTGTCCCGAATCAGCTTCACGGCGGCAAGAGCCTCTTTTTCGGCTTTCATCATATTTTTCAGCTCGTCGTCGATGGCTTCGTCTTCGCTCCACGGTGCGCCGGCCAGGTAAAGCTTCGGCTCGGCATAGTACCGGTCGCCGTACGGATCCCCCATGTGTAGGGCCGCGTCTTCGTCGTAACCGGACATGATCCCGTCGAACACCTGGTTGACAAAATCGATGACCGGTTTTTTGCTCCGGAAGTTGCGGTTCAGATCGATTTTCATGGAGTTCTGTCCAGTGCCATCCGGCCCCGCGGCTCCGCCTTCCGCATACTGCCGGTACCGCCGCTGGAAGATCTCCGGTTCGGCCAGCCGGAACTTATAGATACTCTGCTTCACGTCTCCCACCAGGAACAGGTTGTTTTCCCGGCAGATGCGGGACAGCAGGGCCTCCTGCATCACGTTGCTGTCCTGATACTCGTCCACGAAAATGTGGAGGAATTTTTCCCGGTAAAAGGCGCTGACTTCCTCATCCTTCAAAATCTCCCAGGCGTAGTGTTCGATGTCCGAAAAGTCCACCAGCCCCCGCTTTTTCTTTTCTTCGTTGTAGAGCTGTCCGTAGCGGGTCACCAGTTTTTCGGTCATGGCGGCATCGCTGTAGGTCAGGGCCATCTCTTCTGCCATGGCCTCTGCGGACTGGCTGAAATAGCCGGTACGGATGGATTTCACATGGTCTTTGGCCAGGTCGCGCCGGGACGCGGCGGCGTTTTTCATGGCCTCCGCTTCTTCCGGGGTCATGGCGCTGCCTTCCGGCGGGGTGTAGTAATTTTTCCGCAAAGTCCCCAGTTTGAACGTGCCAAGGGCCTCCCGGAAGTGGTCAAAGTCCCTGGTTTCCATCGCTTCGCAAAGTCGTTTCAGCTGCTGCAGATCGTCTTCTGCCAGAGTGACTGCCTGCACCATGCCTGCCTCCCGGGCAAGTCTTGCATTTTCCCCGATGGCTTCTTCTGCCTCCTGCAGGCGGGATGCTGCCAGCTGCCAGAGGAAGTCCAGGACCGGCGCCATGGCCTCCCGGGCACCACGCAGCATTTCCACTTTTTCATGAAGCCAGGCGGCCGGTTCCGGCAGGCTCTGTATGGTTGTATATACTTTATCGATCAGCTGCCGGAACTTGTCGTCGTTCCGGTCGCCGCTGTAGCAGTCCAGGAAATGGAGGAAGGCCGGGTCATCTTCTTCATACTGCTCTTCCAGCAGCTGATCCATGGCGTCTGCTTTCAGCAGGGTCTGCTGGGCATCGTCGCAGATTTTGAAATTCGGCTCCACGTCGATGAGATAGAAATACTTCCGGATGACCTCCAGGGCGAAGGCATGGAAGGTGCTGATCTGGGCCTGGGACAGCTTGTTCATCTGCTGCTTCAGAAAATGCAGCTTTTCTTCCAGGGTGTGGAGTTCTTCCGGTATGCCGCACCGTTCTTCTGCGGCGCGGATCTGCTCGCTCTCGCTGATCTGCCGGGCCAGCTCGTCGATGGACTGGCTGACGGCGCGGCGGATCTTCTCCTTCATTTCCGATGCTGCCGCGTTGGTGAAGGTTACAATCAGCATCCGGTCGATGGGGCAGCCGTCCTCCAGAATGAGCCGTTTGATGCGCTCCACCAGTACTGCTGTTTTGCCGGAGCCGGCGGCGGCTGCCACCAGCAGATTCTTTCCCCGCTCTTCAATTGCCTGTTGCTGCTGCTCTGTCCAGTTCATCTTATCCGTTCCTCTCCATTCGTCCTGTTTTCTTCATTGTAACAGATTTTCGCTCTTTAGAAAAGAGCCAGACTGTGGTATACTGAAGGAGAACATTCGTATTGCATAGAAGCAGGAGGAAATACGCCATGAAAAAACCAACCATGCTCATGATTCTGGACGGATACGGCCTCAACGATTCCGCGGCCGGCAATGCCATCGCCGCCGCGAAGAAACCGAATCTGGACCGGATTTTTCATACATACCCGAATACCCGGCTGGCAGCCAGCGGACTGGCGGTAGGCCTTCCGGAAGGTCAGATGGGCAACTCTGAAGTAGGGCATCTCAACATCGGTGCAGGCCGCATCGTCTATCAGGAACTGACAAAGATCACCAAAGCCATTGAAGACGGCATCTTCTTTGATAACGTGCCGCTGAACCATGCCTGTGACCATGTGCTGGAGACCGGAGGTGCCCTGCATTTTTACGGCCTTCTGTCCGACGGCGGCGTCCACAGCCATCTGACCCATCTGTTTGCTCTGCTCCGTCTGGCGAAGCAGCGGGGCGTTTCCAAAGTCTTCGTCCACTGCTTCATGGACGGACGGGACGTACCGCCTACATCGGGCGCTGACTTCATGAAGCAGCTGGAAGATTTCATGGTCGCAGAAGGCATCGGCCGCGTGGGCGTCGTGTCCGGACGGTATTACGCCATGGATCGCGACAAGCGGTGGGAACGGGTCTCCCTGGCCTACGATGCCCTGACCCTGGGCGAAGGAAAGCAGGCGGCCAGCGGCAGCGAGGCCGTGGCGGCAGCCTATGCCCGCGGCGAAACCGACGAGTTCATCCTGCCCACCGTCTGCGGCGGAGCCGGCGAAAGCATCGCAGAAAACGCCGGGAATCACGCCGGGAATCACGCCGGGAATCACGCCGGGGCATGCATTGAGGAAAACGCCGGGTGTGCGGATTTTGCAAAGAAGGGATATGTGGGCGACGGAGATTCCATCGTCATGTTCAACTTCCGCCCGGACCGGGCCCGGGAGCTGACCCGCGCCTTCGTGGACCCGGATTTTGACGGGTTTGAACGTAAAAAAACGATACACGATCTGTGCTACGTCTGCATGACCCAGTACGATGCGGAAATGCCCAATGTGGAAGTGGCCTTCCCGCCGCACCGGCTGGAAAACACGCTGGGCGAATACATTTCCGGGCTGAGACTTCATCAGCTCCGCATTGCGGAAACCGAAAAGTACGCGCATGTGACCTTCTTCTTCAACGGCGGCGTGGAGGAACCCAATCCGCTGGAAGACCGGATCCTGATTCCTTCCCCGAAGGTGGCCACCTACGACCTGCAGCCGGAAATGAGCGCGGTAACGGTGACGGAAAAAGTGCTGGAAGAGATCACATCGTCGAAATACGATCTGATTATTCTCAACTTCGCCAACGCGGACATGGTGGGACATACGGGGGTCTTCGACGCGGCGGTGCAGGCAGTGGAAACCCTGGATGCCTGCGTGGGACGTATCGAAAAAGCAGTCCTTGCAACGGGCGGACAGATTCTCCTGACGGCAGACCACGGAAATGCCGACGAAATGCTGGATGAGGCAGGCAATGTGGTAACCGCCCACTCCACCAACCCGGTACCTCTGGTACATATCGCTGACCAGCCGGTGTCCGGATTCCGGGAAGGCGGCAAGCTGGCTGATATCGCACCGACCCTGCTCCACCTGATGGATCTGCCGGTACCGCCGGAAATGACCGGAGCGTGCCTGATTGAAGAGTAGAAGTTAATATTCATGGAATACTGAGGATCGGACGCCGTCAGAGCTTCCGATCCTTTTTTTGCAAGCAAAAAGGGACGCCAAACGGATCGATTCGATTTAATTGGCGTCCCCGAATCGTCTGAATATTGCAAAATAAACAGGTTTATTGATTTTTTCGGTTTCCGGCGGCAGAAATGTGAGAATTTTTATTTATTTTAATTTATTTTAATTTATAATTATTCATGCGAAGGGCCGAATCCACGATTTTCTGTGAATTTAACACCCATTTGGGCACATACCTAGATCATCTATACACGCCAATCCAACAAAAAATGTCCCTTTGGCGTCCCTTTTGTCTTGCGGAAACCGGAAGACCCATCAGATAAACCCTGAATAGCGCCGGAAACACGCACCGCACGAAAAAAGGGGCCGCAGCAGCAGCCCCAATCGTCTAGGAAAGTTCAATCGTCTCGGAAATTTCAGTCGCCCCGGAAATCGCAATGATTTCAGGGATGTCCTTTATGTCGATGATCAAAAATTCCCCATCTTCCTTACAGGAATTTCTTCAGATATTTCAGCGTTCTCACCATCTGGGAAACGTAGCTGTTTTCGTTGTCGTACCAGGCAACCACACGCACTTCATAAATGTGAGTGCCGCACTTCTGCGCCAGAGTCTGGGTGGCGTCGAACAGAGACCCGTAAGTCATGCCGATGATATCGCTGGAAACAAGCTCCTCTTCCGTGTAACCGTAAGACTCATCCGCCGCAGCCTTCATAGCCGCATTGATGCCTTCTACCGATACGGTATCCGTCATGTCCTTCAGAGTTGCGTCCAGAATGGTGATGGAGCCCGATGGAACAGGAACACGCTGTGCAGAACCGATCAGCTTGCCGTCCAGTTCCGGAATGACCAGACCGATGGCTTTGGCTGCTCCGGTGCTGTTGGGAACGATGTTGATGGCACCGGCTCTTGCTCTTCTCTTGTCGCCCTTTCTGTGCGGTCCGTCCAGAATCATCTGATCGCCGGTGTATGCATGAATGGTGGTCATGAAGCCGGTACGCACCTCGCGGTAATTGTTCAGTGCCTTGGCCATCGGTGCCAGGCAGTTGGTGGTGCAGGACGCAGCAGAGATCACGTTGTCCTCTGCCGTCAGCGTTTCATGGTTGGTACCGTAAACGATGGTCTTCAGGTCACTGCCTGCAGGGGCAGAAATCAGAACCTTCTTGGCACCGGCACGGATGTGCGCCTCGGATTTTGCCTTGGAGCAGAAGAATCCGGTACATTCCAGAACAATGTCGATGCCCATTTCCTTCCACGGGAGATTTTCCGGATCCTTTTCCGATAACACGGTGATCTTCTTTCCGTCCACCGTAATGGAGTTTTCATCGCTGGTTACGGTGTGGCCCTTGTAGCCGCCCTGCACGCTGTCATACTTCAGCAGATGCGCCAGCATGTCCGGGCTGGTCAGGTCATTGATCGCTGCCACTTCCATAGAGTCATCCTCGAAAATCTGGCGGAATGCCAGCCGTCCGATTCTTCCGAATCCGTTGATCGCAATTTTTGTCGTCATGATAAATCCCTCCTGTTTCCTCTTTTTTATGATTTTTTCAAATTTTTCTTCTCAAAATATATCGTCCCGTCAAAATATGTCGTCCCGATGTTCCGGTGCCTCCAGGATTTCGGTCAGCGTTCGGTATCGCGAATCCTCCAGCCGGTCCGTAATGATGCAGGCGTCCTCCAGTGCTGCAAAGGACACGGAAGAGACCAGATTGAACTTGCTGTGGTCCGCCAGCATATATGTGCAGCCTGCTTTTTTCATGACTGCCGTCTTCACCGCCGCCTCGCTGATGTCCAGGGTGGTAAAGCCTTTCTCTGCGTCCAGACCCTTGGCCCCCATGAAGCATTTGGTGAAATTGAACCGCCGGATCGCCTCGATGGCCGCTTCCCCCACCACCGCCTCGGAAGCCGGACGGAGCAGCCCGCCGATCATGAATACAGGAAATCCCCGTTCGATCAGACGCCGGGCATGGGTGATGCCGTTGGTCACATAGGTCACATTCTTCTTCTCCAGGAAATCGATCATCCGTCCCGTGGTCGTTCCCGCATCCAGATACACGAAATCGTTGTCCTCGATGAGGGACGCCGCATATCGGGCAATCCGCTCCTTTTCCTCCACATTCATCCGGGATCTGGAAGCCACATCCGACTCCACGAAAGCAGACCCGCGGCTGACGGAGATCGCACCGCCGAACACCTTTTTCAGCTTTCCCATTTGAGCAAGCTCGTTGATATCCCGCCGTATGGTGGATTCACTGGTGTCCAGCTGTTTTGCCAGTTCATTGACCTTCACAGCATGGTGAATTTCCAGTTCGTCCAGAATTCTGTTCTGTCTTTCATTCTGCAACATCCTGTATTCCTCCTGCCGACTTTAGTATAGCACAAACTCGGTCAAAGTCAATCATTTTCAATCACATTTAATCAAAACCCTGCACGCTTTGATGAAACTACAGCTTCCTGCTTTCGGCAGCCGGCTTCCATTTCCGGATGATGGCTTCCGCCACCCGGATGCCGTCCACGGCGGCCGATGTGATGCCGCCGGCATAGCCGGCCCCTTCTCCGCACGGGTACAGGCCGGAAACCTCTGATTCATACGTTTCTCCTCGAAGAATCCGCACCGGTGAGGAACTGCGGGTTTCCACCGCCGTCATCACCGCATCCGCATCATCGAAGCCGTGAAGCTTTCTTCCCAGCTGGGGCATGGCTTCCCGGAAGGCTGCCACGGCGAAGGTTGGCAGACATGCTTCCACCTCCGGCGCCAGACCGTCCCGCAATTTGCCCCAGGTAGTCTGCGGCGGGCTGTAAGGTTTTCCGTCCGGATTCTGCTTCCGCCCTGCCTGGAAAGCCAAATGCTCATACGTTTCCTGAAACGCCATACCGGCCAGCACATCACTGCTGCCGAAGTCGCTGGTTCGCACATCACAGAGCAAAGCACTGTTGGCCGTACCGCTGTCCCGGTCATGATAGCTCATACCGTTGGTCACCACGCCCCCTTCCTGGGAAGAGGCCACAATCACCTGGCCGCCGGGACACATGCAGAAGGTATAAACACCACGCCCTGCCGCCGGTCCGTCGGCAGCGCAGCGGTAATTTATCTTGTATTCGGCCGGCGGCAGCCCCAGCTGCCGCCCCGGCCGTCCGTACTGGGAAATATCAATCATATCCTGCGGATGCTCGATCCGCACACCGATGGAAAATGGTTTCTGTTCCATGGCAATGCCGGATGCATGAAGCATGCGGAAGGTATCCCGCGCACTGTGCCCCACCGCCAGAACCAGAGCCTGGCACGGGATCTCTTCTGCAGCATCCCGAGCCAGATCCCTGACCGCAGCACCGCACACCCCGCCATCTTTGAGAATAATCTTTTCCATTCTGGTGCTGAACCGCACTTCACCGCCCAGCCGGATGATCTCCTGTCGGATGTTTTTCACCACAATCCGCAGCAGATCCGTCCCGATATGAGGCCGCTGCTTGTATAAAATGTCTGCCGGTGCGCCAGCATCCACCATCTCCTCCAGGACTTTTCGGATCCGCACGTCTTTGATGCCGGTGGTCAGCTTGCCGTCACTGAAGGTGCCGGCACCCCCTTCGCCGAACTGGACGTTGGAATCCGGATTCAGCACGCCGTCCGACCAGAACCGGTCTACATCCTCATGGCGCCGGTCCACATCCTTTCCCCGCTCCAGAATCAGCGGCCGGTACCCGGCCTGCGCCAGAACCAACCCGCAAAACAGCCCCGCAGGCCCCAGGCCCACCACCACCGGCCGCGCCGCCAGCGGCGCGGCCCCATCGGCCGGCTCCGCCGGTACATACCGCATGTCCGGTGCAATCTCCAGCCGCAGCTTGTCCGCCGACGGAAGGCGGAGATTCTTCTTCGGGTTTTTGCGGGATGCCACATTGAAGTCCACCGAATAAACCCGAAAAATATGGTTTTTATCCCGGGCATCAATGGATTCCTTCACGATTTTCCATTCCTTTATGAACAAATCCCTGCCGCCGATTTTTTTCAGAATCTTCTCAGGGATTTTTTCCTGTGGCTCATCCAGAGCCAGCTTGATTTGATGAATTCGATACATGCTGTATTTACTCCTTCGATGCAGACGATACCGCCAGTGCCGCCGCAGCCATGGCCTTTCCCGCCCGGATGCCGCTCTCCCAAGCGAAATGCAGGTTAAAGCCGCCGCACGGTCCGTCAAAGTTAAGGATTTCTCCTGCGAAATACAGTCCCGGCACCAGCTGCGACTCCATGGTCTCCGGATCCACTTCCTCCAGCACCACACCGCCCCGGGTCACCTGAGCGTCATTCCAGCCTTTGGTGCCGCAGACGGAAAAGGTCAGGGACTTCAGCCGGTCCGCCATCGCGGCAGGATCCGCCGCCGCAGGTTTTTCCGGCGCGGCAGCTTCGTCCGCCGCCGCTTCGATCCATGTCGCCAGCTTCTTCTTTACCAGGGTCTGCAGGCTGCCGCTCTTCTGCCGGAGGATTTCGGTCACTTCTTCCCGGCGGAACTCCGGCAGCAGATCCAGCTGCAGTTCATACTCCCGAAAGGCCTCTGCAAACGGCTTTTCCGGGTTCAGCACCAGCAGTCTGGACAGATTCATGATACAGATGCCGGACAGGCAATCCTTGTTAAACTGCACCTCTCCCGTTTCCCGTGCCACCGGCTTCCCCAGATGGAGCAGGGTCACATCTGCCTTCGTCCGCACACCGGCCAGTCCCTGCAGATCTTCGGTCACCTGGATCGGGACCAGCGACGGCGCCAGCCGGGTCACGGTGTGACCGAGACGGCGGGCGAAGCCGTAGCCGTCTCCGCTGGTCCCGAACACGCTGTAGGACTTGCCGCCCATGGAAAGGAGCAGGATCCGGCACTCCAGCTGCCGGCTGCCGGTCCGGTTTATTTCCACAATAAAACCGCCCGATGGAACGCAAGCCGCAGGGGATTTCCCCGCCGCGCTGACCGCCGGCCGGGCGTCTTCCACCGGCCGGATCTGCGTCACCTGGCAGTCTGTCATAATCTTTACATCATAAGACAGGGCGGTCTCCGTCAGAAGTGCACTCACCTCTGCGGCTTCCTCCCCGTATGGATACATTCTTCCGGCCTCGTCGATCCGGGTCACCAGACCGACAGAAGCAAAAAATCCGTCCACCGTTTCCCGGCCGCTGCAGACCGCATTGGACAAGTTGCACCGCCCGTTGCCGGTGGCCGACAGCTTTTTCCCCGGAATCTCCTTCTTTTCCAGCAGGCCGATCCGGAGAGAACGAGCCGGGCTGACGGATTTTGCGAAGCGAGCCGCACTGATGGCAGCTGCAAGCCCCGACGCACCGCCGCCGGCGATGAGAATATCAAAATCCATAGGATTCCCCTTCCGCTGTTATCCTTCCGATTCCTGCGCATCTGCTGCTTCGGCCGGAACCTCCGTACCCGGCTTCGGCGCCAGGGTCCTGTCCATCTCCTCGGCAGGGGTCTGCTCGATGACTTTCAGTTCAGCCTTGGTTTCCTTGGCGAAGCGAATCGCCTCCTTGGCCGCCTGATGGGCTTCCGCCGCCTTGGCCGCCGCCTCCTCCAGCTTCTCTTCCTTGGTCTTCAAAAATTCCGGCTTGCGTATCTTGATGGTGGCGCCCACATGGGCGATATTGATACCGCCGGACAGCATATAGATGCCCACCAGCGTGATGGTGGAAAAGTCAAACAGGTCCTGGTCAAAAAACGCATACAGACCCAGGACGATGTTCACGAAACCGATGATCAGGTGGTCATAAAACCCGTCGCCCCGCACATCGATCTTTTCCCAGGCTTTGACGAAATTCCGGATGCCGGTGAACAGGATCCACAGGCCCAGCACCAGAGGAACAGCCGCCTCAGCCGACAGCTTGTTCATCAGAATCAGCACGCCCAGCATGAAGGTACAGGTTCCGTCGATCAGGATCCAGCTCTTCGTTTCATCTTCGCCGCGGTAACCGCTATAGGAAAGGCACTCGATCACGCCAGCCACTGCGAACATCAGTCCCACGATGAAAGCCACGGACATAAAGGTCAGTCCGCCGTTGGCTATCAGGTAGATGCCCGTTATGCTGAACAGGGTGCCCATCATGATCGTAATAATTCTCATGGAAAGTCCTCCTTCTCAGTATTCTTATTATACTTTGTACGGGGCGTCAAGTCAAGGCAAGCCATTTTCCCTTCACAAAAAAACCATATAGCAGTACGCCGCCGGCTGTGGTAAAATGAATGCAGAAAGGCTGGCCCGCGGAACGAAGATGCGGCTGCCGGAAAGGAGGTTTCTGCGCAAAATGTGTTCTCAGGATTTTCACGGCATGTCAGGCTGTACCGTTGGCACGTCGGACCCTGCTGTTCGTACGTCGGACCGCACCATTCTTCACTGTGATATGAACGGCTTCTATGCTTCTGTGGAGCTGCTGGACCGGCCGGATCTGCGGAATGTGCCCATGGCTGTCTGCGGCGATCCGGAAAGCCGCCACGGCATCATCCTGGCCAAGAATGAGCTGGCCAAAAAAGCCGGTGTGGTGACGGCGGAAACCATCTGGCAGGCGAAAAAGAAATGTCCGGATCTGCAGT
This sequence comes from Anaerovoracaceae bacterium, assembly GCA_051893555.1. GTDB lineage: Bacteria > Bacillota > Clostridia > Peptostreptococcales > Anaerovoracaceae > RGIG7179. The sequence goes on along the minus strand of JBJFHL010000004.1, from coordinate 36,211 downwards.
TGGTCCGGCCTCACCGGGAGAAGTATACCTATTATTCCAGACTGATCAACCAGATATACCTGCGTTTCACCGATCTGGTGGAGCCTTTCAGCATCGATGAATCCTGGCTGGACGTGACCGCCAGCCGGTCTCTGTTCGGCAGCGGCGTGGAAATTGCCGACACCATCCGTGCTGCGGTGCGGGAAGAACTGGGTCTGACCTTGTCTGCCGGCGTGTCCTATAACAAGATTTTCGCCAAACTGGGCAGCGATTATAAAAAACCGGACGCAACCACGGAAATCACGCGTTCCAACTATCGTGACATCCTCTGGCCGCTTCCGGCATCGGATATGATTTTCGTCGGGAAAGCAACGGCAGAAAAGCTGTTGAAATCCGGCATCAAAACCATCGGAGAGATTGCGGTCTGTGACCCGAAACGGCTGACCGCCCTGCTGGGAAAGCAGGGGCAGATGCTTTGGACCTATGCCAACGGATATGATACGTCTCCGGTGGCCCGCTACGGGGAAGGGGAAGGCATGAAATCCGTGGGCAACGGCATGACCTTCCGCCGCAATCTGGTCAGCGAAGAGGATATCCGCACCGCAGTTACCAGCCTGGCAGATTCCGTGGCCGGCCGTCTGCGGAAGCACCACCGGAAGGCCTTCGGCGTCAAGGTGGACATCAAAGATCCCACCTTCAACACCATTTCCCGTCAAAAACAGCTCTTCGTTCCCACCAATCTGGCGGCAGAGCTGTCCCAGGCTGCCATGGAGCTGATCCACGAAAGCTGGCGCCGCGGCGCACCGATCCGGCTACTCACAATCACGGCCATCAACCTTTGTGACGAAGAGACCGAAGAGCAGCTGAGCCTCTTTGCCTCCGACAATGAAAGCCATGCCCGCGGTGAAAAGATCGAACGGACCATGGATTCCATCCGTGACCGCTTCGGTTCCTCCGCCATCACCTTCGGCGGCGTCCTCGGAAACGATCTGGGAATCGACGACCCCAGCAGCGATGATTAATCCCGGAATTCCATGCCTAATCCCGGAATTCCGCCACGATGGGCTCGATATATTTCTTATCGATATAGTTGACGCCTTCCGTCATATCGTGATAAAGCCGACGCTCGTCCTCGGTCCACTGGTTTTCTGGCTTCTTTTTCAGCATGCTCAGGGTCAGATTGATGATGGCCCGGTCCACACCCTTTACCTTCCCGGGGTCAAACGCTCCTTTGCAGTAATACAGCGTCATGCCGGACAGGGCATGCTTGTTGAAATTGATCTCCCGCACCTGTATGCGGTTTTCCTGGCTGTCCGTGCTCAGTCCCACGGCGAAGATCACGACTTTCTTGTCCATGATCTTCATGCGGTTTTTGCGGATCAGCTCGAATCCCTTGATGCCGCCGGCCTGCAGTGCGCCGCCGTAGATGATATTGTCATACTTCTGGAAATCCCTTCCCAGGAAATGATCCGCATCCATGATATCACACTGCAGTTCCTCGGCAATCCATCTGGCATACTGCTCTGTGGCGCCGTATTTTCCTTTATATATTACAACGGTTTTCTTCTCACTCATTTCAGTTTTCTTCCATCTCCTCTACTTGCTCAGTACGGAAATCAGTTCATACATCTTCTGATCGAATTCTTTCGGTAAATGCAGTGCTTCCTCCAGATCATAAGCCACAATGGCTCCGTCGACTTCTCCCACCGCCTTACTGCCCGAATCCTGCCAGAGCAGATCCACCGCCTTGGCTGCCGTCAGCGTGGCCAGGTTCCGATCCCGCAGCGTCGGACTTCCGCCTCGCTGCAGATAGGAAAGCACCACCAGTCTGGTTTCTTTTCCTGTCTTCTGCTCGATGGTTCTGGTCAGTTCTTCGCTGGAGATTCCGGCGCCTTCTGCCTTTATAATGATGCTGTGCAACTTGCCCCGATTTCGTCCCTCGATGATATGACGGCAAATCTCGTTCACATCCGACGGCACTTCCGGTACCAGAACGGCTTCCGCACCGCCGGCAAGTCCTGCGTACAGCGCGATGTCGCCGCAGTGGCGTCCCATGACTTCCACCACGGTGGTCCGGTCATGGGCAGAAGAAGTATCCCGCAGCTTGGAGATGGCTTCCAGAACCGTATTGACTGCCGTATCAAAACCTATGGTAAAATCCGTATACTGCAGGTCGTTGTCGATGGTTCCCGGCAGGCACATGACCGTGATGCCCCGTCTGGCCAGTTCGATACCGCCCCGCATGGAACCGTCGCCGCCGATCACCACCAGCCCTTCGATTCCGAAGGTCCGCAGCATTTCCGCACCCCGGTCGATGCCCTCCGGCGTCTTGAACCGCTCGCTTCTGGCTGTTTTCAGCATGGTACCGCCTCTGTGAAGGATGTCCCCCACAGAACTTCTGTCCATCTGCTTCAGTTCGCCGTCCAGCAGGCCTTCATAGCCCCGCTGGATGCCGTAAACTTCCATTCCTTTTTCTATAGCACACCGGACCACGGTCCGGATGGCTGCATTCATACCCGGTGAATCTCCGCCGCTGGTCAATACGCCGATTCTTTTCATGATAGCCTCCCCTTTCATTCTGTCATTTTTTATTCTGTCATTTTTACATTTTCTTTTCCCAGGATTGCCATAAGCTGGTTGCCCAGATTCTGATCCGGCTTCACCCAGAGCTGTCGGTCTGTCCGAAGGGTCTTTCCCTCCGGCAGATAGATGAGTACCTGGGCTTTGCCCGGATGGCGCTTCAGCACGCTTTTTACCTGTTCCAGGGTGATCTCCCGGTTCATCTTCGCCGTCAGCTTCACCTTGACCAGCCCTTCCGGCTGCTCTGCCGGCTGCTGTGTCTCACGCGGTCCGCTGCTCTGCGTGGTACTCTGCGCGGTACTCTGCGCGTTTCTCTGGCCACTGCTCTGCACACTTCTCTGACTGCCTCTCTGGCTGCCCCTCTGGCTGAATCCCCGCTCTGCCGCTTCCTCCAGCGGCAAAATCTCATCGGCCAGCACCTTTGGCGCTTCCTCTTCTTTGAAGTTCAGGGTGCCCCGGACGGCAATCACCTGGTCCACCTCCGTAAAGGCGGCACAGCGCTCATAGACATTGGGAAAAACGACAATTTCCGTCACGCCGTACAGATCCTCCAGCTGGAGGAACGCCATCATTTTGCTGTTTTTCGTGATCAGTGTCCTGCGGGAATTGATCATACCGGTCATCACCACAGGCATGCCGTCCCGGATTTTCTCTCCGTTCCGACCGGCAGCCACGGTTCCGCAAGGCTCACATTCCGCGGCCGGATCGCCTGCCTCCAGCCCTTCCGCCGCATGGCGCAGCTGATCGCTGGTGACGGAAGACAGCCGGTTCATCTGCGCCGCATATTCATTCAGCGGATGGTCCGTCAGGTAGATGCCCAGCATCTCCTTCTCCATAGCCAGCTTGAGGTCTTTCGAAAATTCTTCCACGTTTGGAAGACGTACCTCCAGCCCGCCGGCCTGCATCTCATCGCCGGCGATCTGGAAGAGGGAAATCTGTCCCTCCAGATTCTTTCTCGATGTATTCTGGGCCGATTCCACCAAGCCCTCGTATGCAGCCAGCTGTGCGGCCCGGTTTCCTTCCAGACAGTCGGTGGCTCCGGCCTTGATCAGGCTTTCAATGGCCTTCTTGTTGACCTGGCTGATCTCTACATTGGAAATAAACTGAGGCAGGGTCTTCGGCAGCCCTTTCTGCTCTCTGGCCTCGATGATGGCATCGATGGCTCCCTCACCCACATTCTTCACTGCCTGCAGACCAAACCGAATCTTTCCGTCCACCACGCTGAATTTCTTCTGGCTTTCATTGACGCACGGCGGCAGAACCTCAATGCCCATTTCGGAACAGTTGCGGATATATTTTGCGACGGAATCCGAATCCCCCATAACGCTGGTCATGAGTGCTGCCATGAATTCCACCGGATAATGGGCCTTCAGCCAGCCTGTTTCATAAGCCACCACGCCGTAAGCAGCAGCGTGGCTTTTATTAAACGCATACTCGGCAAAGCTGACCATGTCCTGGAAGATGGCTTCCGCCGCCGCCTCCGGAATACCGTTGCGGACACAGCCTGCAATCTCCACATTGCCGTCTTCGTCGGTCTTTCCGTGGATGAAGTACTCCTTCTCCTCCAGCATCACGTCCATCTTCTTTTTCGACATGGCGCGGCGCACCAGGTCGGAACGTCCGTAACTGTAGCCGCCCAGATCCCGGACGATCTGCATCACCTGCTCCTGATAAATCAGGCAGCCGTAGGTCACGTCCAGGATCGGCGCCAGCGCCGGATCCACATAGCGGATCCCCTTCGGATTCTTCTTGTTTTCAATATATTTCGGAATGGAGTCCATCGGACCCGGCCGATAAAGTGCGATACCGGCCACCACATCCTCGTAGCAGGTCGGCTTCAGGCTCTTCATAAACTGGGTCATTCCCTGGCTTTCCAGCTGGAACACACCGCAGGTATTTCCGGCAGATATCAGTTCGTAGACCTTCGGATCGTCATAGGTCATCTTGCTGAAATCGATGGTGACCCCGTAGTTTTTTTCGATCATTTCCAGTGCATCCCGGATCACCGTCAGGTTCCGCAAGCCCAGAAAGTCCATCTTCAGCAGCCCCAGTTCTTCGATGGTGGTCATGGTGAACTGGGTGGAAATGCCCTTATCGGACATGTACAGCGGCACATATTCATCGATGGGCTCCCTGGAGATCACCACGCCTGCTGCATGGGTAGACGCATGGCGCGGCATGCCTTCGATAGCTCTTGACATGTCCAGCACCTGCCGGACCATGTCTTCGTTTTCATACCGGGCCAGCAGCTCCGGATTGGTTTCCAGCGCCTTGTCGATGGTCATGTGCAGATCGAACGGAATGGCCTTGGCGATGGCATCGGTTTCCGCATAGCTGACATTCAGCGCCCGTCCCACATCGCGAACCGCTGCCTTGGCCTTCATGGTTCCGAAGGTGATGATCTGGGAAACCCGACCCTCGCCGTACTTGCGCCCCACATAATCGATGACCTCCTGCCTTCTCTCATAACAGAAGTCAATATCGATATCCGGCATGCTGACCCGCTCCGGATTGAGGAACCGCTCAAAGATCAGATTGTATTTGATCGGATCAATGTCTGTGATCTTCAGGCAGTAAGCAACCAGCGAACCGGCCGCCGATCCTCTGCCCGGACCCACCATGATCCCGTTCTGTTTCGCATAGTTGATGAAATCCCATACGATCAGGAAGTACTCCACATATCCCATGGAAATGATGGTGCGCAGTTCATACTCCAGCCGGTCCAGCAGGCTCTGGTCCGGATTTACGCCGTATCGATCCGCAAGGCCCTCACTGCAGAGCTTCCGCAGATAGGTCTCGTTATCCAGTCCATCCGGCGGAATAAACTGTGGCAGATGATATTCGCCGAAGCGGAAGTCAAAGCTGCACTGTTCCGCGATTCTCTGGGTATTGTCGCAAGCTTCCGGGATCCCGGCAAACAGCTTACGCATTTCGTCTTCACTCTTCAGATAGAACTGATCGTTCGGAAACCGCATCCGGTTGGGGTCGTCGATGGTGGTGGCCGTCTGAATGGCCAGCAGCACATCGTGAGCCTCCGCATCCTCCCGGCGCACATAATGGACGTCGTTGGTGGCCGCCAGCGGCAGGTTTAGCTCGCTGGCCAGACGCAACAGATTCGGCTTGATATATGCCTCCTCTTCCAGGCCCTGATCCTGGATCTCCAGATAGAAATTCCCCGGACCGAAAATCTCTGCCAGAGCCTGTGCTTCCGCCTTGGCCCCTTCGTAATCGTTGTTCATCAGTCGGAACTGGACCTCCCCGGCCAGGCAGGCGGAAAGGCAGATCAGACCTTCACTGTGTTCCCGCAGCACGTCCTTATCAATGCGGGGTTTATAGTAATATCCCTTCGTGAAACCGAGGGACACGATTTTTATCAGATTTTTATAGCCCTGTTCATTCTTCGCCAGCAGGATCAGATGGCCCTGATGCTTGTCCTTCTCCACATCCTTATCGGTCATCTTCCGCTTGGCGGTATAGACCTCGCACCCGATGATGGGCCGGATTCCCTGCTTTTTGCACTCTTTATAGAAATCCACCACGCCGAACATGACCCCGTGGTCGGTGATGGCCAGGCTGTCCATGCCCAGCTCCTTCGCGCGGCGCACCACATCTTTAATGCGTGCCGCACCGTCCAGCAGGCTGTATTCCGTATGAACATGAAGATGGGTAAATGCCATAGTCCTTCGCACCTTTCGTTTCTTAGATTCTTATAGTTTACCACAATTCGCAGCAGATGAACAGATGAAAAGTGAAGAGTTGCAGCCAGGCAGTTCTACACATTTCAACAGTTCACGATAGTTATGTCGAACTTTTTCGAAAAAGTTCTCCACATTACATAAGCCAGACTCTTATGTGTCGAACACAAGCCGACCAATCTTGCCGAAAATGCACAGAAAAAGCGCTGGGAATGCGAATTTTGCGAAGAAAAGACAAATCTCGTTCGCCACAATCTGTCCCTCTGCCCCAAAAGTGGAGAAAGAATCGCAAAAAGTTCGCCATACAGGCAGAAATCAGCCATGATGTGGAGAACTACACTTCTCCAATGACGCAAGCAGCCACTACCGCTTCTGACAAATTGTTTTCAGCCAGTCGATGATTCTGGCGACCGCCTGCATGTCCAGGCTTCCGTTGACATCGTCGGCGGTCAGGATCAGATTTACGCCGGGGGTATACCCCGCCAGATTGTACAAATGAAGTTTTTTTCCGAATTTCAATGCATACTCCTTTTTTCGGAGCAGTCCCAGGTGCTCCCAGAGTATCAGCTCTCCCGACGGAAGAAGGATCGCAAAATCCGGATGGAGTATGACTGTCTCTCCCGTCTCCAGCGTAACACGAATTTCCTTTTCGTAGAAAAACACGATTCTGTTTTCATGCAGGGAATTTGCAATCAGCGCTTCTGACTTACTCCGTACCCGAAATCCTGCCGCAGTCATCTGTGTCAGTCCATCCTGCCGAAATGCTTTCTGCACTTCGCTGCCGGGCTGTGCCTCATTATCCTGCCCTCTCTGCTGCAGGAACAATTCCAGCGTTTCAAGCTGATACGCCGCCCCGGCACCCTCCATAATATGATTGTAATCATAGGGTGAATAACTCCGGGCTGCAAGATTCTGTGCCGCCAGATTTTTTTCCAGGATGGATTTCGCCCTTTTTAGATAGGCCTTCCGATGCAGCATGCGAATCAGCGCTTCATCTTCTTTCCCCAGGTGGCGCTCCATGCGAACGCTCTTTTTATTACCGCTTACCCGCAGATAATATACATGTTTGAAGTAGATTCTTCCCTTTTTCACGTAACATGCCAGACTTCCTTTCGGGACATGTGTCAGTTCCGTCTCGTACTGCCGCAGCATATCCAGCTCCAGCTTCATGTCACGCTCCATTTCAGATTGAAATCCTCTCACTGCACACACTTCCTTTCCATTTTTTCCATTATATCTCATTTCGTGAATTATGTAAACATGTTTATTCTTTTTTTTACACAGATAATCCACGCCGCAGCCATTGCATTTTTCTGACCCGCTGTGGTAAAATGGAATGAAATTACGATAGAAAATAAGGAGTATTTCAGAAATGAGAAAAGCGTTGAAATGGATACTGGCCGCCGTGGCCGTTCTGATTCTGATTCTGGCCGCTTACGTGGCCTATGTCTTCACCAGCTACTATCGCCTGGAGGACCATCTGAACCTCACGGTAGAACCTGCTGCCGCCAAGACCACCCAGCCCGAACAAACCGCCCAGTCCGTGCCGGTTGGAGAGAATCTGACCGTCACCTCCTGGAACATCGGCTTCGGCGCCTATACCGACCAGTTCAGCTTCTTCATGGACGGTGGAGATTATTCCCGCGGCTTCAGCGAAGAGATTGTGAAAGAAACGGTGGAATCCATCGGCACGCAGCTGGCAAACTTCGGATCTGATTTTAATCTGGTGCAGGAAGTCGATGTGGACGCTACCCGCTCCTACCACATCGATGAGAAATCTTTACTGCTGGAAGCCCTGCCGGCGCAAAGCGCGGTCTACGCCCAGAATTATGATTCTCCGTACTTGTTCTGGCCCCTGATCCAGCCCCACGGAAAATCCAAAGCCGGCCTTCTGACCCTGACGGAATATACAATCACCTCTGCCGAAAGGCGCAGTCTCCCCATTCAGGATGGCTTCGCAAAATTCATCGACCTGGACCGCTGTTACTCGTCCAGCCGTATCCCGACGACAAACGGCAAAGAGCTGGTTTTGTATAACGTCCATCTCTCCGCCTATTCCACCGACCCGACCATCGCTGACCAGCAGCTGGCCGTGCTCTACGAAGACATGACCGCCGAATACAGCGCCGGTAACTATGTGGTCTGCGGCGGCGACTTCAACAAAGATCTCCTGGGCGATTCCTCCGCCATCTTCGGCGTGTCCATGGAAGGCGGCAACTGGGCGAAAAGCTTTCCCTTCGACAACGTGCCTGACGGTTTTTCCATCGTCGTTCCGTACAATCCAGACCATCCTGTGCCGAGCAGCCGCAATGCCGACGCACCGTGGGATCCGGAAACCAATTACCAGCTGACCATCGACGGCTTCCTCATCTCAGACAACGTGGAATGCATCACCGCCGACACCGTGGATCTGCAGTTCGCATACTCCGACCATAACCCGGTTCAGCTGACCTTCCGGCTGAAATACTAAGCCAGATACAAAAAACTGCAACCACTGCAAGCTGAAAAATCTGCCCGAACGGCAGATTTTTTTGTTTTCTTCTCACAACAATCCCTGTATCCGCATACTATGAATTGATTTGGGAGGTGAATTATGCCATTAGATACGAGAGAACTTTTTGCACGGCTGATCCAGTGCGAGGCCGGCGGCGAAGGCGACGACGGCATGCGGGCAGTTGCTACGGTGGTGATGAACCGGGCCACCGTCACCGAAGGAGAATTCAGCCGGATCAACAACGGCGGCGATGTGCGTGCCGTGATCACCCAGCCGGGGCATTAGGCCTGCACAGCCGCCATAAATTTTAGAAATTCCAGTGTATTTTAAGCTCTTTCGAGCCTCGTTTTTATCTGTTTTCCTTTTTCATAAGGCGCAATTTCTGATTTTTACTGTTTTTCTTTTCAGGCTCTGAATACTCAACCTTTTTTTCTTTCATAAGTTCTTTCGCCGCTCTGGAAATCGTGTCTGTCAGTTTAGAATACCCCATTTTCACTGCCAGTTCAGATGTTGAGAGGTCACCTTCTCTTTCAAGGGTTTCTATAATCAGGGTCTTTACCTCATCAAAAGTCTTTCTCGTTTTTCTCTTTTCTTTTTCCACTTCCTTGTTAAGAAACTTTTTCTGAACAGGAAGGATTACCGTAAAATAGGTTCTGTCTTCATCCGTCTCGAATACCGGTAGGTCGGAACCGTTCGCTTCCATTGCACGAAGAATCGTAGGAATTCCCGTGTTTCGTCCCTCTACCAGTTTTAGCTCTTTCAGGAAATCACCGATTCTCCGATTACGATACCGTCTTGAAACAAGTCTTCTGTTCCTGATGTCTGCGTCTGTTATGGTACGATCCGGACCTGGCAGACTTGTTATCTCCATCTTTTCCGGTGTAACAGTGACCGTAACAGGTTCTCCTATCTGATATGATTTGTGATATACAGCATTCGATAAAGCTTCCTCGACAGCTGCATATGGAAAGTTGAAAATCCGCTCTGCTTCAGCCTGTCCTGAAATCTTCATTATTTTTTCCTGGATGATATAGTTTTTAATGTAGCTAAGTGCATCACGCAGTTGCTTATCCAAAGGACCAGAAAAAATCTTTTCCGTCATTCCTTCTCCCGTTGGATCAGGTTTGTCAACCACTTCAATTCTTGCATAAGGGAAAAAGTCCTCAGGATGTTCATTGAAGAACATCAGTCCTACATTTAACGGCTTTCTCAGTTCTGATGGCCCACCTACCAGTTTCATATCTGCTGCCAGCTCCTCAACCGGTCTCTTCAATGATGAATCATACAGGTCACTCCCAACTGCGTACAGAAATTCAGAAATCAAACTGGATTTCATATCTGCAATATTCGCTGAAAGATTTGCGCGATCATCGTAAGGCACATTGTTTGCGAGGAGAAATAGTTCTCTTTCTTCCAGCTGATTGGCACGAATCGTATTGGACATCTTCCGGATATAATATGCTTTCTCTGCTCTGGTTGCCTTTTCTGTTGGAAACGCAACCGGACATTTGTATGGGCGCGTGTCTCCACCTGGAACCCACAGGACAATGATTTCTTTTCCATCATAAACCGTCTGCTCAACTACAGGTAAATATCTCGGTTCAATCAAATTGCACTTTTGCATGAGTTCTTTGTTAATCCTGTCGATGGAACTCTTTTCAAGTCCTTTCACCGGAAGCTTCGGCATTCCGCTTTCTTCTTCAATACCAATTATAATATAGCCGCCTCCCCAGTTATCGATATCATTGGCAAAAGCACATATAGAGTGCAGAATCGGCTCCGGATTCCAATCCGCCTTGTATTCAACACGAGCATTTTCCACAACCCTTCGGTTTATTAAATCCGTTACGCTAATAGGCAATGCCATTTGCTTTCCCTCCCTTTAACTCTCCTTTTAACTCTTCCTTTAACTCTCCCTTTATTTTATCAAATATTTGACGATGTTCAAGGGGCTTATTTTCTGTTTTTTTGTCGCATGCCACAAATTTCAGAAATTCCAGTGTATTTTAAGCTCTTTCGAGCCTCGTTTTTCTCCGTTTTTTACTTCTACATAGTCCACGAAGGTCTGCAGCATTTCCACTGTCAGTTCTTCGCATTTCAGATATTTATCTGCCGTCTGCCGGACCAGAGCTTTGAGTTTTTTCTCTCGCTTCTGCCTGAGCTGGGCTGTGGTCTTTTCCAGTTCCAGTATCCGCTCCAGAGACTCAATCTCCTTTTTCAGAGTCTTCTGCTTCTGCGAAAAGTGCTCTGACATTTCCCTGTAATCGTCCTTCGAAACAATGCCTTCCACCATATCGCTGTATAGTGAGGATTTCGTTTCTATGATTTTTTCAAGACTTGCCTGTTTCGAATACAGCTCCCCTTCAAGTTCCTGAAACGCAGAATCTGTTTTTACTTTTACATTCTCTGAAATGGCATTGATATCATCCTCGCTTAACCATGTATCGAAAATGGTCTTCAATTCACGCAGGATTTCCCGCTTCAGCAGATCCTCCGAGACAGAAACGCCCTTGCAGTTTTTCAGGTTAATCCTGTTATGGCATCGGTAATATCGATGTCCATCCCTGGAACTGTTGTATACCACCGCACCGCTACAGTATCCGCAAACCAGCTTTCCCGAGAAAAAATTACCTTCGCCCCGGGTGGTAATCCGCGGATTCCTCGCCCGGCGGATTCTTGCCTGTTCAAATTCCTCCATCGTTACAATCGGTTCATGGGTATCCTTCACGATAATCCACTCTTCTCTCGGCAGATTGATGCGGTTATGGTTTTTATAGCTGATTGTTCGGCGTTTATTCTGATACAGGCCGCCCGTATAAACCTCATTATTGAGAATGTGGTTTACGGAGCTGCTCTGCCACATGCTTTCTCCCTTGTATCTCCTTGCTTTTCGCAGGTTTTCCGTACCCTTGAAGTTGATCCCCTGCACTTCGGTCTTATATTTTGTGGGTGACGGCACCCCTTCTTCGTTCAAAGTTCTTGCAATCACATTCAGGCTCATACCCTCAATACACATGGTAAAGATTCTTTTTACAATCTTTGCCGAAGGCTCATCAATAATGAGATGGTATGGATCGTTCGGGTCTTTCTTGTATCCGTAGACCGGACAGCTGGCAATGTATTTGCCTTCTTTCTTTCTGGTGGCATAGGCTCTCCTCATGTTTTCAGACAGGTCCTCAAGATACCACTCATTGACCAGCCCGTTAATCTGACGGCTCTTCTTATTTCCGGCAAGGGAGGTGTCCGCTCCGTCAAGAAGGCTTACATACCGGATGCCCCATTCCGAAAACTTTTCATTGATATATGTCTCTACATGTACCATGTCCCTGGTAAAACGGGACTGATGCTTGCACAGAACAATGTCGAATTTTCTTTTCTCTGCATCTTCCAGCAGACGATTGTATTCCGGACGGTTGGAATCCGCGCCGGAGTAATCATCATCGGAATAAATATCGTATATTTCCCAACCCTGCTCGTGAGCATAGTCACGCAGCATGGCCTTCTGTGTCTGTATGCTTCGGCTGTCTTCTTCCGGATTCTTTTTATTATGGTCCTCATCGGACAGCCTGCAGTATATCGCTACTTTTGGTCGTTCGTACAGATTCATTGTTCTCACTCGTTTCACCTCTGTAGCTAAAATATCTTATTTTTCTTCACTCTGCAAATGTGCGATTGCCTCCGTTCGCACACTTGACTCCAGATCTGCTTCGATCAGTTTCACGAATGCAGACAATATCATACTTTTTCTGATCTCCATGTCAAAGTATTTATAGATATTTTCCACTTTCACGTTTCTTTCTTCCATATGCACACACCTCCTGATTAAGGCTATGAACATCTTCAGAATTTAGGACAAAAGAAATCATTTACCAGACGGCCGTCGGCTTCCGGCTCCACGGGACCTGCATCCGGGCTTTCGCCGGTGCAGATCCCCTTTTTCTATAAGCTGCTCCCATTGCGTGATCCCGCCATGCGGGGCTGTGGCTGAGCAGGAGTATCATTATCCCCGGTGCCTGTTGCGGCAGAATCGGCTGCCATCCGATTTTTACAGCCCGGAAAGAATCGCTCGCTTCCCACGTAAATCAGCAGAGTATGGGAAGGTCATGGCGCACCGGCTGACGTGCTCACGCTCATCGCGACAGCACCGGGAACGTACCTGATAAATGGTATGCGGTTTTCAAAGTCCAGTGAAGGAAATCCATGCTGAAATGAATCCCCTCACTATACGGACATTTTTCACCCTCATTTGAAACAAGCAAAATGAAAAAAAATCAAAAAATTTTTTTATAAATCTGTTTCAGCGTCCGATTGATCCGCTGCGTACTCACGCCTTCTGCTTCCGCAATCTCCCGAATGCTCATTCCCTGCATCCGCAGAAACAGCCTGCGCCGCTGGGTCTGGGTCAGATCCTGCATTTTCAGAAGCAGCTTATCTCTTTCTTCTCTGGCGATCATTACACTCTCCGGTGTCTCTTTCTCCGCAAAATTCTCTTGTCCCTCATACAGCATACCGTCCAAGGAATAAGTATGCCTCCTTTCTTTTCGTCTTGCACTTGCTTTCCTGCGACGATCTGCAATGATGTATGCCGCTGCCAGATCCTTATCGTCAAATTCCAGCTTCAACGATTTTCCATCCACAAAAACGTATTTAATTCTGATTGTCATATCCGTATGTGCTTCGCATCTGCAGAAGTAATATTGATTGATGCGAATTTCCTCCTTCAACATACGGACAAAAAAGCTTCATTTTTAAACAGGGAGGATAAATTTTTTATTTATCAGAATAAAAACATTTTACGACTGATTTATAACTGTAAAATTTGTAAAGATATTTAAACATTTCATGAATGCATATGCACAAGGAAATACAACATTATTAAATCCGATTTAAAAGGAAGAAGTAACAAAATGTAAAGGATTGTTAAGCATGAATGAAAATGCCTTTTATCAAAACAGTATAAACAATAACAATTCCAAAAAACTCAGTAAATTAATCTATCAAAATTACTGCTTTGATATAAATATTGCCCTCTATAATAATTTAGCTTTATCGCAGAAGGCAATATTTTGGCTTATTTACTGTATCACATCGCGTTATGAAATCAATTTCTCTGAAACGGCTACTTTCTTTCACAGACATACTGTGCTATTTCCAAGATAGGAAGAAGGACGGGAAATGCAACAGCTATCATTAGAAATGTATACAGTTTTCAAGGTTCACGAATTGAGATAAAATAGGCCTCTCATAATACGAACATTTGAGTGACCTTTTGTCATGGTGTTTTCATAACAATTGCAAAAAAATCCTCTACAGGTTATAGAGAATCTTTTTCAAAATCTAATTTTTTATCGTCATTGTATTATTTTTTTTTCGTTCCAACGTGAATCCATTTCCGCGTACTTCTTTCACCTTGTTGATCATAATAAAAGCATTAGGGTCTATTGATTGAATCAATTCGGTCGCAAGATACAATTTTCTATTTGGAATTACTGACATAACCCCTTTCTGATTGCATCGCATAAGTCCATTCTCAATGAAAATCATTGTTGCACCTGCGTCTAGGTCAGAAAGAATTTTATCCCGTATTTTTTCATAATGCTCTGAAATAACAAAAATCTGCACTTGTGATTGACCAAGCATCATAACCTGATTCAGTACAAGGGTCTCTATTACAAGAAGTACAATACCGAAGAGTACATTCTCGACTTCAGTATTTACAGCCTGCCAGAGAATAATCAATGTATCCGTAATATATACAAATACAGAAACCGGTAAATGTAAATATTTATGGAGAATCAGATTTAATGCATCGGTACCACCCGTAGATGATCCCACACGTAAAATCAAGCCCACTGCGATTCCCAACAGCCCACCTCCGATAATTGCTGCCAATAATTTATTATCAGTAACATTTTCTATTTCCGGAATCTGCTGCATAAGTCCAAGTATTACTGGATATAGCAATGAACTTGCAATTGTAGTACAAAAAAATTTTTTTCCAAGAAAAATTCCACCTGCTGCAAGCATGATAAGATTGAGCACTAACACAATTATGGAAGTTTTTAAAGGTATATACTCTTGTAAAACCAGGCTTATTCCGGTTACACCTCCCATAATCATTTCATTCGGTATAACAAAAGCTGCCACCATAAATGCCAGCAAACAGTTTCCAATTAAAATAGATACACTTGTCCTTATTATATTTTTCATCGCAATGCGCCCTTTCAAATTGCATTTCATTATTGTAGATTACCGAGGTTTAAGCACTGAAGATCCCGCGGTATAAACCCGCCATCTTTTCGAATCAATTCGTTATCAAACCAGATTTCACCACCACCGTACTCCTTGCACTGAATAGAAACAAGATCTCAGCGATGGGTACTGACTTTTTCATAAAATTCATCTTCATATGCATTCCCAGGGTTAAAGTGAAATGACCCATATTTTTTTCATCAGAAAGATTGTTGTTCAAAGTATGATTTAAAGCATCCATGTGGTTTGACTCCGCACGGATATTCCTACCATCTTTTATTTCAAAAATTTTTTCCGCTTATCCTGCGGCAAATTATATGTAATTGTACCATTTACGGATTCACGTACATGTGCAGTAAAACTTTTCCATTCGAAATATTGTATTCCTCGGTAAATTAAATCCCAGGAATACATTTTATTAAAAAAGAAAGATTGGTTTTAGGCCCTGAAATATGTGCCTAATCAGTATGTTCCATTCTTTTCACTAAAGCGTCCGTAGCACGATCCAATTCGTCCATAATCCATTGTACACACATCAGAATAAGGATTTTCAAATGCTTCTGAACTTGAAGTAAAAGCCTGAGCATTGCATAAGTTGGATACTTTAAAACTACTCACTTCGTCATATTCAGACTTTTCCACTTTATTTGTTTCTGCCATAATCCTTATATAGGCCTGCATGCCCGGCATCTGACACAGTTCATATTCATTTTGAAAAGCAATTTGTTCTTCGCATGTCCCAAGTAAAAGTTCCTTTTGGATTCCGCCGTCCATTTTATTTTCCTCAAATAATAAAAAGGCCGGCCTGTTATGAGACCGGCCCAATGCACCGACGCTCTTTATTCACTAATCATATATGTGAAGTATTGGATTTTATCCAAGTTCATGTCCTATGTTCATGATTACTTTTTCATCATTCTGTCATCACACTGGTATATGGATTTCTCCTCCAGCCACCACAAGTTCTGGTTTCTGGTACATGACTGAAAAATCTTTTTCGGGATCGCCTGCCACCACGATCAGATCTGCAGCAAGACCTTCCCTGATTTCCCCAGTTACGTTTTCCAAACCTACAGCCTGTGCGCTGAACTTCGTCGCCTGTAGCAAAACCTCTACCGGAGGCAACCCGCAGAGTTCGTGGCGTATGCGAAGTTCCAAACCAGTGTTTTCAGGCTGGCATAGAATTTCTATGGGCGTATCTGTACCCAACCCCATTTTCACACCGGCCCTATATGCTGTTTTCACACTTTCAATCGCTGCCGCAAACATAGGCGCATCCAATTTCTTCGTTTCCGGCGTATCTCCCGGCGAAAGGACACCGGGAGAAAATACAGATAATGTCGGCACCAGTCTGCTTTTTCCTTTTTTCAGCAGCTCCACACAAGCTTCATCAAGAAAAGTTCCGTGCTCTAGGGTGTCCACACCCTCCTCAAGGCAAAGATGAATGGAACGGGTGTAATGAGCATGAGCGGCTACTCGTTTTTCTAGCTGATGAGCTGTCTCTATAGCCGTCCGAATCTCCTCTGCCAACATGTCCGGCGGATTCCCATTCACATAGATCTTGACATAATCAGCCCCTTCTCCGATCTCTTCTCTCGCTGCACGAAGCATTGCATCTTCACCAGATACTTCTCGCAAAAAATGGTATTCGTCAATAGTTCCGGCACGGCGGACAGGCGCGATAATCATACCTGCGGCCAGGATCCGCGGCCCTCTTATCACTCCTTCCTCAATGGCCTCCCGGACAGCAAGAGCAACACGCTTTGCACTTCCCAGATCTCTGATCGTCGTAATCCCACAATCCAGGTAGCGCTGTGCACTCTGACATGCGCGAGTCATCAGCCGAAAATCTGTAATATTCAGCATTCCATACAAATAATCCCAGTTTATATGAGTATGTATATCAAACAATCCCGGAAGAACAGTTTTTCCATCACAATCGATAGTCTCACCGGATGAGAACCATTCCGCAGCAGAGCGTGAGCCTCCGCTACGAAATATTCCCTTTATGATTCCATTTTCAATTTGAATATCCGCCATATCCTCCTTCCAATCTCCAGATAGAGCAGGAATCAGATGACAATTTTTCAGATATAAATTCATAGATCCTCCATCACGCTCCATATGATTTATTCATAAAGAGTGCATGCAGCATAATGTCCCGGCGATATCTCACGCAGCGTCGGTCTTTTCTGGCGGCATTTCTCCGTGGCATAAGGGCATCTGGAGCAGAAATCACACTCATTCTTCAGATTGATCGGGCTTGGTACATCTCCCCTCATGATAATACGCTTCCGTTCCTTTTCAACTTTTGGATCAGCAATCGGAATGGCAGACAGCAGTGCCTTCGTATACGGATGATAATTCTTGTCATATATTTCCTCACTCGGTGCAAGTTCTATAATCGAGCCCAAATACATGACTGCGATCCGGTCAGAAATCTGACGAACCATGGAAAGATCGTGGGTAATGAAAAGATACGAAAGACCCATCTCTTTCTGTAGGGATTTCAGCAGGTTCACGACCTGTGCCTGAATGGATACGTCCAGCGCGGAAATCGGCTCATCACAGACGATCAGTTCCGGCTCCACTGCCAGTGCTCTGGCGATTCCAATCCGCTGTCTCTGTCCGCCGGAGAACTCATGCGGGAATCTATTCAGATGTTCCTCTCCGAGACCTACCATCTCCAGCAGTTCTATGACACGTTTTCTGCGCTCCTTTCCCTGGTACATCTTATGGATATCCAGTCCTTCCGAAACAATATCGTTCACCACGAACAGCGGGTCAAGTGATGCATAAGGATCCTGAAATACCATCTGAACCTCTTTGTCAAACTGCAACTTCTCACTGCGGTTCATGGACCAGATATCTTTTCCTTTATACAGAACGTTTCCTCCATCCGGCCGGTACATACGTGCCATACATCTGCCCAAGGTGCTTTTTCCGCAGCCGGATTCTCCGACAAGACCGACAGTTTCCCCTTTTCCAATGGAAAGGTTCACGCCGTTCACAGCCTGAAGCAGACCTGCATCTGTTTTAAAATATTTTTGTATACTATCTAACTGAATTAAAGGCTGCTTTTCCATTACACTTCCTCCTCTGTCTCTTTTTTTGCAGCGAGGTATTCCGGATAATGCAGGAAACAGGCCGCATAGTGCTCCTTTTCATCAAAATTGCAAAATTCCGGCCTGTATTTCCGACAGACATTCATGGCATACGGACAGCGGACTGCAAATGCACACCCTTCAATTGGTTTCAACAACTGCGGCGGTGTGCCCGGAATGGAGTATAGATCATCTTCATTTTTCTGATCCAAACGCGGAACTGCTTTCAGAAGTCCCATGGTATATGGGTGCTTCGGATTTTCAAAAATATCTTCGGCATATCCATGTTCAACGATCTCTCCTGCATACATGACATAGATGCGCTCTGCCATATTGGCGACTACACCCAGATCGTGAGTGATAAGCACAATAGACGCATCGATCTTATTTTTAAGATCCTTCATCAACTCGATGATCTGTGCCTGAATCGTCACATCCAATGCGGTGGTCGGTTCGTCGGCAAAGAGAATCTTCGGATTGCAAATCAGTGCCATAGCGATCACGATCCTCTGCCGCATACCTCCGGAGAGCTGATGAGGATATTTTTTCATATTTTCCTCCGGATCCGGCAGTGAGATCAGCTTCATAATCTCGATTACTCGGTCCATAGCTTCTCTTGTACTCACGTTATTATGCTTGATATATCCTTCTGCGATCTGTTTTCCCACTTTCATGGTCGGATTCAGATAAGTAAACGGGTCCTGGAAAATGATGGACATCTGCTTTCCCTGCAGCATACTCATTTCTTTTTGTGTTTTATCCAGGATCTCATCTCCCATGAACAGAATCTCCCCGTTTTTAATATTACAGTTCCGTCTGTTATTCAGTCCCATGACCGTCTGGATCAATGTCGTTTTTCCGCAGCCGGATTCACCGACAATAGCGATCGTTTCTCTTTCATTCAGATGCCAGCTTACATTTCGTACTGCGTTGACTTCCCCGTCATAAGTATGAAAAGAAAGTTCAAGATTGCGGACATCAAGTATTCTTTCTTGCTTTTCCATTGTTGCTCTCCTTTTCTCCATTACTCACGCATTTTCGGATCCAGCGCATCCCGAAGCCCGTCACCCAGAAGGTTCAGACACAGAATCGTAATGCAGACAACTGCACATGGAATAAAGAACTGATACGGATATTCTTTGAAATTCGCAGTTGCCAGTTTGATCAGCTGACCCCAGCTTGGGTTCGGCGGCGTTACGCCCAATCCGATAAAGCTGAGGAAAGCTTCATAGAAGATGACACTCGGGATCGTCATGGTGATGCCTACAACGTGATATCCCATGGAGTTCGGGATCAGATGGCGTAGAATGATCCGCCACGGTGATGCGCCGAGCTTTTTACTGGCCAGTATGTATTCCCGCTCCTTCAGCATCAGAACTAGACCTCGGGCTGACCTGGTCGTTCCCATCCAGCCTGTAATAGATATTGCGATGACAAGAGTAATAATGTTTCCACTTCCGAAAACCATCATTAGCAAGATCATATAGATCAGTTCCGGAATCCCGGAAAAGATATCTATGATACGCATAATGAACATGTCCAGCTTACCGCCATAATATCCGGAAAGACTTCCGAGAATGATGCCGAATGTTTCCGGGATCAGCGTGGCAAGAATGGCGATGATCAAAGAGACCCTGCCGCCGACCCACACGCGTGTCCACAGATCCCGTCCAAGATTATCTGTACCGAACCAGTGATCCTTACTTGGTTCACAGTTTGTGACAGAATAATCATTACTGTAATAATCATAATCTGTCATATACGGACCAGCGATAACCATAAAAATGATGATCAGAAGCACAACGGCGCTTACTACAGCAGCCTTCTGCTTCACGAAGGTGCGCCATACATCTTTCAGATATGTGGTCTGTTCTCTATCTACAGAATCCTGCATAACATTGTTCAGTGTAACAGGTTCAAAATCTGATTTGGAAAAAGTAATTTTCCTTTTTATTAGCTCAGTCATAATTTCCTCCCTCCATATCAGTTATTTCACTCGAATTCGAGGATCAACAAAACCATATAATACATCGACCAGAAAGTTCATGGTCACAAGGAACACGCCATAGAAGACGGTCATTCCCATGATGACTGAATAATCCAGCGCTGTAATGGAATCTACATAGTATTTCCCCATGCCTGGAACCAGAAAGATGCTTTCCACAACGAAAGATCCCATCATGACCCCTGCGATCGTCGAACCCATATTGGGCATCAAAGGCACCATAGAGTTTTTCAGTTTGTGATGAAACAGGACTTCTTTCGGTGATAATCCTTTCGCCATGGCTGTTTTTACATAGTCCTGTGTAGAAGTCTGTAGCATACTGGCCCGCATGCTTCTCGTTCCTCCTGCGATCATACCAACGCCCAAAACGAATGCAGGCATGATGATATGCTTCGCAGAACCCCAGCCGGTCGTCGGTAGCAGTTTCAGTTGCACACCGAACACATTCCGTATCACCGGTCCGATGACCATGGTCGGCAGCGCCGTTCCGAGAATAGCAAACAGCAGAAGTACCCGATCCGGCCACCTGTTTCGGTACTGCGCACACAGCGAGCCGAACAACCAGCCGATGATTTCAGAAAAGAAAGTCGCGATCAGACCTATGATTGCAGATACAGGAAAAGTCTCCCTTATCATATCATTCACCTGTCTTCCAGGGTATTTCAAAGATTCTCCCAGGTCGCCGTGAAGCAAATTATTCAGATAAATTGCATATTGTTCTAATATTGGCTTGTCCAAACCGTAATATTCCGACATTCGTTCCTTTTGAGCCGGACTCAGTTTATCGCTCTGAAATGGATCACCCGGTATCAGGTTTACCAGCACGAACGTCAGTGTTGCCAGAATAAAGACCGTTGCCAACGTAATCATAACTCTTTTGAGTACATATTTAGACATAATTTCACCTCTGTTTTTCAATTGAGGATAGGGGATATTCTGCGATATAAAACCGCAGAATATCCCAGTTCTATGGGTAAAAAGTATGGTTACTCCACAATATCAGCAAACGCATATTCTATGGTCTGCGAACCAAACTTTACATTCGTTACTTTGCCTGACAGCACCAGCACATCCATGGAATTGGTGATAATGATATCAATTGCATGTTCACAGAAGTACTGTTCCAGCTCGAAACATGCATCTTTTCTTTCTTCCCATGTGGTCGCTGATACAGCTTTTCGATACAGCGCATCATAAGCTTCATCTTCGTAATAGTATCCAGGGAAATATCCGCTTACATACTGTTTCGCATATTTCAGCAGATCTACCGCTCCAGTATTGTCATGTCCGCCCTTCCAGAAATCATAGTCTCCGGCATCTGCCTTATCCAGCATAGTCGCTATTGGCTGTGCATCTATCGTACATTTGATCCCCAGGTTTTTCAGCCACATGTCTGCCATGGCATTCAGTGCATCCATATTTCCTTCACTGTCCAGCGTCAGCATTACGAAAGTCGGGATCTCGTCCACAGAGGACACATTCATTTCCTCCATTGCAAGTTCCATATATTCCTTGGCCTTTTCCGTGTCCGCGGTGGCACCCCATGGTTCATACGGATATTCCTCTACATAGAGTTTGTCCCCTGTACCAGCTTCCCCTGGCAACGCGAAACGGGTCGCTACATTGTCGCTTCTATATACAGCATCTCGAAGGTTGGTTCTGTCCAGTGCATAGGTCAATGCAAGACGGAAATTCGTATTCTTCAGCCATTTCACCGTTTCTTCAGAAGATCCCTTATAGCTGATATGCAGGAACTGCCATCCGGAGTTCCGGTTCATTTCCGTGAATCCCTGCTCTTTCAGACCGTCTACTTCACTTCTGGTGTAGATCGTATTGGCTGCGTCCAGCTCGCCTACAGTCATCATATCTGTGGCAGTGGTGCCGTAGGCGTTGATATAACCTTCAATTGCAGTCAGCTTCACCTCATCTTTGTTCCAGTAATTTTCATTCTTTTCTGCCACGACTTTGGATTCGTGTGTCCATTCAGTCAGTGTAAACGGTCCATTTCCAAGTACCTTTGCTGCTTCAGCGCCGTACTCTTCTCCCATAGCTTCCACGGTCTCCTCGTGGAGAGGAAAAAAGTAGGAATCAGAAAATTCGATTGGGAATGTCGGATTTTCACAGGTTATCTTCAGAGTGTAGTCATCGATAACCTCTACCCCAACTTCACTGGCATCACATTCCCCTTCGCAATATTTCTTACCATTCTTGATGATTTCGTCTGGTTTGTATCCGTATGCCTTCTCAGGGTCCAGCGCACGCAGGATAGCATATTCGAAGTCATTGGCTGTAACCGGATCGCCGTTGCTGAATGTTGCATCCTGACGTAAATTGAAAACATATTCTGTATTTTCCTCATTGACCTCCCAGGATTCTGCTACGCCTGGATATACTTCACCGTCGGCATAGCGTATCAACGGTTCGTAGATCATGTACATTACCAGACTTGATACATCATCGAGTGCTCTTGCTGGATCCAGAGAATCCATTTCATAGTCCACGGCGACCTTCAGTATCTTTTCCCCGCCTTCGCTTACTTTACTGTCATCGCTACCGCAGCCTGCCATCGCCAGTACCATGACCAGAATCAGCAGGATCGCGATTGTCTTTTTCATTGCTTTATTCATTATTCTTTCCTCCATTTTACAGCTGTTTTCTGTGCAGCTTTTTTCCTTTAAAAATGTTCATGGATGTTTCACTTAACGTACATTCCCCCTTATAGATATGTTCTGAACCAGTTTAGGTTCTCGCTAAAGAAACGAAGTTTTATATTCATCGGTCCGTCATAGGTCATACCATGATCAGAATCCGGGAAAATCACAAGTTTGGCAGGAACTTCAGGGTGATAGTCCCGCACGGCCTTGTAAAGCTGCCGGGCTCCAGCTGCCGGACAGCGGTAATCACAATCGCCCTGTAGGATCAAAAGTGGTGATGTAATCTGATCCGCATATGAGACTGGTGATTTATCAATATAATCTGAAAGGAACTCTGTTAGGCTGCGATCTTCATCTGAATAATCCGATACAGCACAATCGCTTGATGCATATAAGACACATTCCCCTACCATGGCGCTCTGGGCTGATACGGCTTTAAACTGTTTCGAATGTCCGGCAGCCCAGACTGACATATAGCCGCCATAGCTTTTTCCGGCGATTCCCAATCGGTTCGGATCGATCCATTCAAACCGCTCCATCGATTTTCTGAGAAATTCCATCACATCGTCATACGCTCTGCCGTCCCATGCTGCATCATCATCAGCAAAAGCCTTTCCATAACCCGTACTACCCCTTGGATTACAGTAGATCACACCAATCCCTGCCGCAGCCAGACACTGTAGCTCGTAATTCATTCCGCAGCAGAAATGCACCTTCGGTCCACCATGAACATAGAGCACAGTTGGATACCGTTTTCCATCTTCCATCTTCTGCGGACGGATCACCCATCCCTGTTGTGAGAAAGCACTGTCAGCGCTCTGTGTCCAGAATGTTTCCGGCTTTGAGATTTCAATTTCATCAATCCATTGATTCACATATGAAATCTGTTCCATGGACCCGTCCTTCAGACAGATGCTGAAAATATCCGGAAGCCTGTCCGGGCCTCCGCAGAGACCCAGCATATAATCCCCGTACTGCCTGTCGATCCCAAGAAGATACTGTTCTCCGAAGGTAATCTGCTGCATCTGTCCATGTTCTGCGAGCGGTACCTTCCATAGGTTTGCGCAGCCTTCAAAAGATGCGATAAAATAAACGCTTTCTCCGTCACTGCTTAGTTGCAGCATGAAATGGTCGTTCCCCATATTCGATGCATTTTCCAAAGCAGGCAACACGCCGTCATTTTCTTTTTCCGGATCCAGCAATTCTATCACAGCGCCACCCTCAGCAGGAATCATATACAGAGAAGAATGGCTCAGATCACTTTCCTCTGCGATCTCTGCGGTAAAGACGATCTTCTTTCCGTCGGGCGTCATCATTGCCGGTGAAAAATCATCGCTAAGACCATACTTCTCATCACAGAAAATCACCTTTTTTTCTCCTGTATCCTGATCGATGCGCGTCAGCGTAAATCCGTCATCTTCCTCGCCCAGCACCAGCAGCGCCTTCCCGTCCGGTGTCCATGATGGCTCATTGACATCATATTCTTCGCCATAGACTTCTCTGACAGTTCCGCTTTTCGGATCCAGCAGACATATCTGCTTCAGCTGACGCTTTCTAAATCCCCGGATCCCATTCTGCCTGTATCCACGTTGTTCGGTGACCAGTGGTTCAGCTTTTTCCGCTTCTTCGGAATGTTCCTGTGCATAGCGGTATGTAACTAGTGCAATCTCATCTGCTACAGGAGAAACTGTATACCATGTTACCTCATGTAGAAAATTGGTCACACGCTCCGTCACGCCGCTGTCAAATACATATCTGAATATCTGTGCCGGCCCTTCCGCGTCGGATAAAAAATACAGTACCTTTCCATCTGCGGTGAAACGCGGCATGGATTCTTTCATACCGCCCGCACTGATCATTTCTCCAGTCTGAAACACGATATGTGAATAATATGTTTCCTCAGTATCGCTCCAGCCGCTTTCCACCCAGGCTGTTCTTCCAGATGCTGCATTATGTACAGGTTCCGAAGCAGACCGAATCCTAGCGAAATCTCCAATTTGTGGCAAACGTTTTTCACTCATTTTCCATGTCCTCCTCTTCTTCCTCATTTTTTTTCTTCTCAAAAAACCTTGTCATCCACTCTATTATTTCTTCCAGATGACGGACTCTCCATTTTACTTCACCGGTCTCCTGTATATCATGTCCTTCACCTGGGAAGACGACTAAACGTGACGGAATATCGGGTCTTCTATCCTGCATTGCATGAAACAGTTGCTCCCCCTGTTCCAGATCTACAACATCATCCTTTTCACCGTGCAATACCAGTACCGGCGTATCGATATCGTCAATTCTATCGACCAGTGAATGCTGCAGCCAATATTTCAGGGTTTCACAAAAACTGATATTCCTGTCCAGATGCAGGTCCCATCGACTTGTTCCATATCCAGTCGCCGGATTCCAGAGAGCACGCAATGAGATCGCTGCACAAAACCGCTTCGTATGACTTATAATATATGGAGCTGCCTCACCGGCAACTGCTAGTTTTTCAGAGTCCACCGGATACTTTCGTACAATTTCATTCATTATCTTCATCAGTTCATCAAAACATTGCTCTGCTTTTCCGCATGCCTCAAGCCATTTTACCTCAACAGGTATATCGCAGCGGACCACCAGTATCCCTGCAGAGGCAATCACCTGTGCCTCAATGTCAAACCCTGCTGTATTACACTTTCCTGCTTCGGACACATACAGAAGTGCCGGCCAGAGTTCTCCCTTCTGTAAACTCTGCGGAACTGTCACTGCTGCACGAATTCCTTCTTTCCATATTTTCTGCTCCGTTACCTCACAAAGCTGTCGCTCCTTCAACCAAGAATTTTTGTCCATCACACTCCGAGTCAGATTCTCCTGCTTCCCATTCGTACCCTCCTGAGCTTCCATTCGTAGCAGACCAAGATCCTCCGGAACTAACTTTTTCTTTTTTTTATCAGCTGTCATTCTTTTCCTTTTCTCCTTTCACATAGCACACTTTCCAACGCGTCTGCCATTCGCTCCATATCCCGTTCACTGTTACAGTAATGCAGCGCGATACGGATAAATCCATCTTCCACCGTAGCGTAGATTTTTTCCCGCTTCATTACTGTGGTCAGTTCCGCTGTATACCTTTTGTCAAAGCACATGCTGATGTCACCGCTCCAGTGTTCTTCTTCCGCAGAACCAAGAATGGAAACAGGCAGCTTTTTTTCCCGAACCAACTTTCTGAAGTAGGTTTCCAGTTCTGCAACTTTTTCATGGATTGCATCTACACCAATCTCATTGATCAGTTGTGCGCTCTTTCCCAGCGCCCCAATTCCATAGGTATTCAGGCTTCCTGCTTCCATGCGCCGGTAATCCTCATAAAGAGGTACCGGTTCAAACTCTTCCATAACATCTGTATATGCTGGTATCTCCGTCATACAGTTATCCCCGTACTCCATCGGTTCGAGCATCGCCAAGATCTCCCTGCGGCAGTAGACGAAAGCGCTCCCAAAAACACTGAGCATTCCTTTAAAGCCTGCACAGGAGAGAAGATCAATCCCAAACTCCTCCACATTCATCTTTTGCCTTCCAATTCCCTGGATCCCATCTACAGAAAACAGTATTCCTCTTTTTCTGCACTCGTTCCCTATTTTTTTCAGATTTGCCTTATAGCCAGACCCGTACTGTACATAAGACAAAGCTACAACTTTAGTCTTCCCGTCCATTCTGCGGATGATCTCATCTTCGTCCACGATCCCATTTCTTGATCTCACCACATCAAGAACAAGACCATCTTTCTGTTTTTGCCGCCAGCAATAGATGTTGCCCGGATAATCCAGGTCCGCTACGATCACCTTATCTCCCGGCGAAAATTTCAACCCTGCTGCCAGCATACAATTCCCTTCTGTAGTATTTTTCGTGAAGATGATCTCTTCCGGACTGCAACCGACCAGTCTGGCCAGTTCCCTGCGCGTTTCTTCCCGCATTTTTCCATAGGGGCCATGTGCAAGCCGCCCAAAAGCTTCACTGTATGTATCCAGAAAATCCCGGCAAAAATCTCTAGTCCTGCGCGGCGGCAGCCCCAGGCAAGCCCAGTCAAGATAGGTCACCTCTTTCAGATAGTCGAATTCTTCCAGATGCTCTTTTGAAATCTGCTTCTCACCCATACGTTCCTCCTAAACACTTTCAAATCAAACGGATATCCTTATCTCAGAAACATGTACCGCAGGTGCGGTCACAGAAAAAGACCTTACATCCGGAAGCGGCATTGTGCAGGTTTCCCTCCCCACTTCCAGTACACCTGACAATAACTGTAAGATATTTCCTTCTATAGAAAGATTCACCACACGTCCTATCAACTCCCCTTTTTCGATCCGTATGCCTTCACCTGGTATGGAAAAATCGCCGGAAGCCGGATCCAAAGAATGGAATTCATCAAAGCAATGGGTCAGCCAAATTCCTTCATCGACCGACTGAATCATCTGCTTCAGGCTGACCTGACCAGGTAAAATGTGAAGATGCTTCGGTGTGACAGAAACCTCTGTCTGTACCGCCGCAGACAATGTCGTCTTCCTCCCAGCATTTCCGGTGGGCTTCTCCCCGAAGGCTTCCGCCGACTGCAGATTATGCATCAGACCTGTAAACACACCTCTTTCCACCAGCTTTACGTTTCTTCCAGGACTGCCTTCGCAGTCCAGTGCGTACTGAAATCCGCCGCCCGAACTTTCGCATCGATCCTCTATACTGATCTGTTTCGACAGTATTGTTTTTCCAAGTTTTCCAACTGTGGCTGTCTGTCCCTGCAAATATGCCGGTCCGCTGAACAGTTTCCATGCCATGAAAAAGAGATTGCAAACAAATCTTGCGTCTAATACAGCTTCCATTGTACCGCCTTTCATAACAACTGACGGCATATTTCTGACGATCCCATCGTGAATTTGTGAAACAAGTCCATCCACATCAAGTGAATCCAGCGTTTGGGCCGTATCTTCCACTCTCATATATACTATTCCGTTGTGTTCTGCGCTGATAGTTGCCTGCAGATTATAAAACACTCTGCTGGTTGCCGCAGAAAAACCTAAAAGATTAACGATCTCCCGACTTTCTTCTGCACGCAGCAGTTTCAGTTCACGGTGAAGGAGAGATCCGAAGCATTTCAACAGTTTCCTGTCTGTGTCCGCCAGGACCTGCCGCATGGCTTCTTCCTGTTTCACTTCTGCTTCTTCCTGTTTCACTTCTGCTTCTTCCTGCATTCTTTCCGTTTCAGACGGCGCGGCCTCCTTCATATATATATTTTCTTTTCCCTTCACGTACTGACTGATCTCATAAGCTTCATTGAGTACGCTCCCCGGCTTCTGTCTGGTTTTCTGTGTGTACAACACACCTATTCCTTTTGAAGCCTGCACTCTGACATACAGTTCAGCCAGCGAAGCCTCCTGTCCGCCGCTTTCTTTTCCGTTAGTAAACTGTAGCTGAAACTGCTTCGTCCTTTCCAGTTCAACATCGGCTGCCTTCACATCGGTAGGCAGTTTCCGCATCGTTTCTGCAAATTCTGTCAATTCTCTCATCTTCTACCTCTAAACCTTCATATATCATCCAATAGACAACTGGGAGATTCTGATCCTTGGCTGGTTGGTCGTAGTGGGAACCAGACCGGAGGCCGCGCCGCAGAAAGCACCATCATAGTCACCCAAACGATTCCCCACCCGATCGATCTTTTTCATCATCGAGATCCCGTTTCCCGTAATGGTAAAGGGCTTCAATGGGTAGGCCAGTTCTCCCCGTTCCACCCAGAAAGCATCCTCCACCATGATCGTAAACTGCGCACCACCGTTTCCGCCGCCGATTCCTGTCACATATACGCCCCGGTCCATAGACTTTAATATTTCATCGTGATCATCTGTCCCTGGCAAAACGAATGTATTGCTCATGCGGCAAGTTGGTGCGAAAGTATAGTTCTGTCTTCTACCGCTTCCTGTTGAGCCTGTGCCAAGGATCCTGCCGCAGAGTCTGTCATTCAAAAATCCCTTCAAAATACCGTTTTCAATCAGCACATTTTTCTGTCGCAAATGTCCTTCATCATCTATCCTTGCCGTCGCCACCTGCCCCCTTATCGTACCGTCGTCCACCAAAGTCAACTTCTCTGATGCGACCCGCTGTCCGACCATATCGCTGTAGGGACTTTCTTTTGAAACTACTGCACATCCCTCCAGCATATGCCCGCAGCACTCGTGAAAGAAAACTGCTCCGGTTCCAGCTTCCAGTAGCACTGGCACGTTGCACCGCTGTATCATCTTGCCTTTTCTTGCCAGGTCCATGCGGCAGATCTGACTGCGTACTGCTTCCGCATAAATACCTGATGCTGCAAAAGCATCAAAGCCGCCTGCCAGAAATACATCTTCCCATCGGGAAACATTATCTATCCCATCTCCTACCACCGCCTGACAGCGAAGCCGTGCGGTCTGCCTGCGGTCCTCAGTCAAAAGGCCTTCACTGTTTGCGATACGGATCCTCTGGTCTGAATCAAAATAACCCATGTGCAGACTCTGTACCTGTGGTCCTGCGTTCTTCCCTTCCATGACCGCATTTCTAAGAAGCTTTTCTTTTTTGGAATACGATGTCACCGGGAAATTGGCCGCCGAAGTAAAGCAGTTTAGACCTTGTCGCTGTAGATTCACTGTCCGATTTTTCCCGGTAGATCCGTTTTCTTTGCTTTGCCCTGCCTCAAGAAGGCGTGCCGCTGTGTCGGCCAACTTCATCAGTGAAGGAAACGTCACCTCGTTGGAATAAACATAAATGCTGTCCGTTCCGCTCAGTATATAGATGCCGGCACCAAATATCTGAATGTTCCTTATTCCGGTTATTTCAGATCCGTTAGAGTTCATTTGGCTTTCTTCAGTATTCTCCAAAAATACTTCGGCAAAATCGCCTCTCCCCTGCAGAGCACATTCCAGTATCAACTGTAATTCCCTTTCAGAAATCATATTCAGAATACCTCCTTCTTTTGTTGCATTGATTATATCATTTTATGTTCAGTAGGTCAATATTTTTATTGCTTGATACCATAATTTTTATATTCAATGCTCATTTTTTCTGATTTTCTGTTGACATATATCCTATTGGAATACTATAATTAGGTAAATTAAAGAATGACTTATGGAGGGGCTTTGTTCTATGAAAAAAACAAAATTAAATACTATGGTCTATGACAATGTCAGAAGAGACATTGTATCCGGTGTATATCCGCCGAATACCTTTTTATCTGAAGGACAAATTGCAGAAAAGTACGGCGTCAGTAAAGCGCCGGTCCGCACTGCACTTCACAATCTCTGTGAAGACGGCTATCTCATCAGCTATGCCAGAAAGGGCTATCTGATCACAAACACCAGCACGTCAGATTTTGCTAAAATCCAGCAGGTTCGCTATGCTCTGGAATCCCTGTCAGTATCCTTTCTGATTCGTTATGCTTCGGCAGAAGATATCCGTACGCTACGGGAGATCGCTGCGCTGGATACACCGACCGACTCGTCCTACACCACTGTCAACGCACAATTTCACATGGCCATGGCAAGGATGACTGATAACCGTTATCTTGTGCAGTCACTGGAAGCGCTGTTCGCCGATTTATCGCATTTATATCCGTATCTGAACACGAAGAATTTCCCTTTGGAAGAACAGAGCCGTCATCCACAGCTGTTGGATGCCATCGAAGCGAAGGATACTCCCTTGGCACTGTCTCTGCTGAGGACGGATATCGAAGAAAACACTATAGAAAACCGCTACTTCATTATTCCATAAATAAGAATACGTTTGAAAGGATCTTTATGCAAAACTATATGTTAAAAGGTAGGCTTATCGACGTGGCCACCGGAGAAGTGACAGAGGAGGGTCTCGTTCTTGTCTGCGGAAATAAAGTGCAGTATGCAGGCCCCCAGTCCCGCTGTCCTTCTCTGCCACCTACCTTCAATATTATTGAAAAAGAAAACGGGACGATCCTTCCCGGATTCATCGACTGTCATGTTCATTTATGCGGAACCGGTGGAGAAGATTGTTCCATTTTTACTGTTTCCGATCATGATCGGCTCCTGCAGGCTGCATCTGATATCAGCGATCTCCTGGATGCAGGGTTTACCACACTGCGAGACATGAGCAGTTACGGCGCACCTCTGAAGCGTGCAGTGGAAAAAGGATTGCTCCGGGGACCGCGAATCATTCCCGGTGGCAGAGTGCTCAGTCCCACTTCGGGACACTGCGACTGTTATCCTGGCCTCACGCGGGAACAGATCAATCAGGTAAGCCCCATCGACTATCTGATGGATGGTGTGGAAGACTGCCTTCACGGTGTCCGAATCCAATTCCGGGAAGGTGCAGAATTTATCAAAATCTGTGCAACTGGAGGTGTATCTTCTGCCGGAGATGCCCTCTCCGATATTCAGTTTTCCTTTGAAGAAATGCAAGTTATTGTCGAAGAAGCCCGACGTCATGGCACGTATGTTGCGGCCCACTGCAGCAGCAATGCAGGAACGCTGCAAGCCCTACAGGCAGGAATCAGCTGTGTGGAACACGGAGATGATCTGGACCGCCGCTGCATTGAGATCATGGCAGCAAAGGATATCCCGTTGGTTACAACACTCTACGTCACCTGGCTGTGCGCTGAATCGGACACTATGCCATTCTATATGCAGGAAAAGGCTGCGTCTAGTCTGCACCGTCAGATCGAAAGCATGAGGATGGCCCGCAGCGCAGGGATCTGTATCGCATTAGGTACAGACTTTTCCAATTCCAAACGCACTCCTTATCTGAAAAATGGAATGGAATTTGAAGCAATCGTCCGTTCCGGTTTTACTCCGCTGGAAGCTCTGCAGGCAGGAACCATCAATGCAGCCCGTGCCATCCGCCGAGCTGATACTCTGGGCCGTCTTGAACCCGGAAAGCTGGCAGATCTGGTCATCGTCAACGGAAATCCGCTGGAGGATATCTCACTGCTTACTGATGCGGATCATGTACTTTTCGTCATGAAAGACGGCCGAATACAAAAAAATATTTCATAAAAAACGTGCGGAAGCTGATTTAGCTGTCCGCACGTTTTCTATGAAGGCATTTATTTTTTTCTTATTTCCCGATTTCCGCAATCCATTTTCCGCTCAGGAATCTGCCGTAATATACGATTCCTCTGATCATATAATCTAATCCCTGGGTCACAACCAGAGCATAAGCATCCCAGCCAAACTGAACTCCTAGAATCCACGTCCCAAAAACACGGACGATCCATGCTGTTGCAGAAGAAAAAAACATGGCAAATTTCACATCTCCCGCACCCTTAAATCCATTAGGTAGAATAAAACATGCGGCCTGAAAGATCATAAACACTGCATAAATGAGCATCATGCGAAAAGCTACGGAAATAACCGCTGCCTCCCTGGTAAAAAGGCAGCAGAGGGGATACGACAGCGCAATCTGGGCAGCTGCCGTCCACGCGGACACTTTCAACGAAAGGCAATACATTTGTCCCAATGCATTCTGTGCCTGTTTCCGTGACCCACTTCCACATTCCAGACCCATTATCGGGATCACCAGATAGTAAAGAGCCATAAAGGGCACCAGTGTCACTTGATTTACTGAATTAAAAACCTGGTTTGCAGAGATCATTACTGTTCCCATACCTGACAGAAAAACCTGTAGAACGATCCGGCTTCCGTTGAACATGAGATTTTCTATAGAAGATGGGAAAGCAATCTCTGCGATCTTCTTAATCAGGAACAGCAGGCTAGTGCTCCTTCCCTCCTTCAGAAGGTTCAGTTCAAAGGACGGTCGCAGTATCACCGCAAGCGATATGGCTGAACTGATACCGATGGAAATAAGCTGGGCCATGCCAGAACCTGCTGCACCCAAGTTACATATCAGCACAAAATACAGATTCAGCAGGACATTCGAAATATTCAGTCCCACACTGATATACATGGGGGTTTTGGTATCCCCACAGCTACGCATGATCCCACAGCATTGGAAATACAGGAACCACAGCGGCGGTGTCAAAGCAGACCAGAAAAAAAAGTCCAGAGAATTTTTCAAAACGTCCTCCTCTGCCTGCCCAAACAGGCCATGAATCACATTTTCACGAAACAGAAACAGTACCGTAGAGAGCAAAACACTGACCAGAATTCCAAGGACTAAAGATGACATGGCTGCCTTCGACGCCTTTTTTCTCTGATCCGCTCCCAGATACTGTGCAGTCATAACAGTACCTCCAATAGCAAATGCCTGAAAAAAATTCATCACCGTATTATTGATGGTCGTTACCTGGCTTACACCTGCCATAGCTGCAACAGAGACGAACCCCATTACAAAAACATTCATGTTTTCAATGACAACTGCTGCAGTCTGTTCAATCAGCATGCCAGGAAGCATCTTTTTCACCCGGTTATCAAATGTCCTTCCCGCATGGTATTTCCCCGGTCTCAAAAGTCCAAAACCAGGGATTAGAATTTCAGCCAGAAAGCCTTTTCTATTCTCTGTTTCTTTCACGCTATCTTTCCTTTCTGTTTTAATCAGCCTACAGTTTCTCCAGCGTAACGCATGATAATACCCAAAATTAACTGTACACATTTATTCATTTCATCCACATTTGCAAACTCCGAAGTTGAATGGTGATTATAGCTTCCGGTCCCCAGGTTCGGACATGGGATTCCCATAAAAGAGAGGTCTGCACCGTCGGTGGCCCCCCGGATCAGGCCGCATTGCACTCTCCCGCCCAACTCTCTAATGGCTGCAGCCGCATGATCTATTAAATGCCGGCATGGCAGAATGCATTCTGCCATATTCCTGTATTCGTCCTCAATATAAACTTTCACGATCCCTGTACCATACTTCTGATTCATTCCTTCTGCTATATTCAGCAGCGTCTGCTTCATCGTTTCGTACCGTTCTGTCTCTGCTTCCCGAATCAGATAAAACATCTTGCATGTCTCACAATTCCCTTCCATATGTACAAGATGATAAAACCCTTCATATCCTTCCGTACATTCGGGTCGCTGGTTTTCCGGCAACATCTGCGCCAGTTCAGTACCGATTAAGGCAGCATTAACAAGCCTTCCTTTTGCATCACCCGGATGAGTTGATATGCCATGAATACAGATCTCCGCGCTGGCCCCATTAAAATTCTCATACTCTATCTCTCCAAAGCCTGCACCATCCACTGTATAAGCATATTCCGCACCAAAGGCTGACGTATCAAACTGCCTCATGCTGGTTCCGATCTCCTCGTCAGGTGTAAAGGCGAATACAATTTTTCCATGAGGAATATCCTCTCTAAGAAGCGTTTCCAGCGCTGTAACAATCTCTGCCACGCCAGCCTTATCATCGCCGCCAAGCAGTGTGTTTCCATTGGTTGTGATAATGGTGCTTCCTGCCGCTTTTTTCAGGTTCTTATCTGATTTTGGATCCAATAATTTTCCAGAGGGCAGCATCAAAATCCCGCCGTCATAATTTGAGACAAGTACCGGTGGATTCTCATCCGAAGGACCCGGAAAAGAATCCGCTGTATCCACATGTGCCAAAAATCCAATCGTCGGCACTTTATTCTCTGTATTTGAAGGGACAGAACCGTAAACGTACCCCTGCTCTGTCAGGCGAACATCTTCTATTTTCATCTGCCGCAGTTCTTCCACCAAATATTCTGCAAACCGCAGCTGCCCCGCTGTAGATGGCACTGTGGCGCTGCCTTCACGAGACTGCGTATCAATCATTACATAATTCAAAAATCTTTCCGCTACGTTCATTTTGACACCCTTTCATTCATTTTTTCTTTCATGTGATTCTTCTGGTGCACCGCACAGATCCGCAATGACACCAGCAAACATCCTGCTACTGTCCAAAAGCACTTGAATTTCCGCAAACTCATCCGAACCATGCATCCGGTTGTCAACGCCTTCCACTGCGCAACCAAATGCCACACCGTTTGGAACATCATGGACATAGGTTCCTCCCCCTATCGCAATGCAGCGTCCGACTTTTCCGGACACACGTTCATAGTTTCGGAGCAAAATCTGCACGAAAGGACTGTCTTCGGGCACATGGTGCGGATCGCTAAAGTGAAGTTCGCAGTCAAAACCTCCGGCCTTCAAAAGAAGTCCTACCGGCTTTCTCTTATCCTCCGTAGCACATAGCGGCGTTCTCGCATCAAAACATCCTGTCAGAATACCATTTTTTAATTCGATCCGGTTCAGGCTAACAGTGATTTTACCGGAGATTTCGTCCTTCATATAGATTCCGGCAGCTCTGCCATTATGATCACCGTGAGGGAACATCCTATGAAGATGTTCCAACTTTTCCATCAGACCGTCTTTTTTCAGAGGAAGCTTATACAACAATTCCAACATAGCCGTCACTGCATTATTTCCCAGATCGGGGGTCGATGCATGTGCAGCTGTACCTGTGACCATAAAAGTAATGCCATTTTCCCTATCCTCCTCTGCAATGATCTCTGTACCTGTAGATTTTTCTACATCTTTCAAAATATCAAAAAAATCCGAGTACGCCAAATGGGAACATTTCGCTATGCAGCGTGGCGGGACCATATTATCTGCTACACCTCCCTGTATTGCTGTAATGTGTGCTTTAGTTTCTGCGGACTGACCGTCTTTTTCTTCTTCGCTGATCTTTGCTGCAAAGTTTCCTGAAAACATTCCCTTCTCAATGTTGATGACCGGAAAATCACCATCGGGACTGAATGTTGCAGGAGCATAGCTGGTTTTTCCGTAGTAATAATCCATATCGCCGCCTCCCATTTCCTCATCACAGCCCACCACCAAGCGCAAACCTTCTTGCAGCGGTATGCGCAGATCGCGTACCGCACGCATGGCATACAGCGCTGCCAGAGCTGGACCCTTATCATCTGCCGTTCCGCGTCCATAAACTCTACCGGCTTCTTCCAGCATGACAAAAGGCTCTGTTTTTTCCCAACCTTCACCAGCCGGGACCACATCAAGGTGTGCCAATATATCCAGCTTTCGCTTTTCCGACTGACCTTCAGGCAGACCCAGCGTGACTACACCCACCTGGTACTCCCAGTTTTCTGCTGAAAAACCATACTGCTCTGCCAGGCGCAAAAAAGCATCCAGTGCTCTGGCAGGACCATCACCATAAGGCTTTCCGGCTTCCGGCTCACAGTTCTGACTGTCAATAGACACCAACAGTGCTAGATCCTTCAGGAACTCCTCTCTGTGATCCCACAGATAATCTCTGATCGCATCGTAATACATTGCTTTCCCCTCTTTCTTTCGTTTAAATGAATTGTTATTCTTATATCTTATTCGCAATTCGCACTGATGTCAATATTTTTGTTTTACTAATCATAATATTATTGATTTATTGAACACAATATTATATAATCAATCAAGGACTACTTTAGGAGGTAACCAAAGAATGGGTACATTATTGTTAATAAAAAAGTGGCTTCGCCACATCAGTGTAGTCAAAGTATTTCACTCTGGCTA
>JBJFHL010000003.1:0-4247 GCA_051893555.1 Anaerovoracaceae bacterium | reverse complement strand
TATTTATATTACCACATCCGGGTAATATTGTCAAGCGCCTTTTTCAACTTTTTTCGAGTTGAAATTTGCCTGCACTGTCTGAAACAAATCCGACAGCTTGATTATGATACCATATAAAGCCTCGCACTGTCAAGCACATTTCGACTTTTTATTCATGAATTCTTTTATTCGCTTTTTCGCTTATATTTTGTCCTGGATGATTTCTATATGGTATAATATATTATCCGCTTTATTTATTTGGAACTTCTTTGAAAGGATGACGCATTATGTACTATTATACAAATTACGATTCCCCCCTCGGTCCGCTTCGTCTGGTCAGCGATGGCGAAAACCTGACCGGTCTCTGGATGGAGAAACACCGGTATCCATATCCACCTGCAGAAGGAAGCGCCGCATTGTGCAGCAGCCTGCCGATCTTTGACGAAGCGAGAAAATGGCTGACTGCATATTTTGCAAAGAAACAGCCTTCTGTAGACGCTCTGCCCCTGGCACCATCCGGAAGCCCGTTCCGACAGGAAATCTGGAAACTTCTCTGTCAGATTCCCTACGGACATGTCACCACTTATGGAGAGCTTGCAAGACAGGCCGCCGCAAATCTGAACAAAGAACATATGTCTGCACAGGCCGTTGGTGGTGCCGTGGGTCATAATCCAATCTCTATTATTATCCCTTGCCACCGGGTCGTCGGTACAAATGGAAGTCTGACAGGATTCGGCGGCGGTATAGAGAACAAAATATGGCTTCTGCAGCACGAAGGTCTGGACATGACGCAGTTCACGGTTCCGACCCATGGTACAGCGCTGTAATCTGACAGTACGCAATTCAATCCGATGGCTTTTTGCTGCTTCATGAAAAATCCCGAAGAAATAAAAATCTTCGGGATTTTTGATTCGGATTGGTTGATTTCAGTTATTTTCTGCGGAACAAATCAGGACTTCAGCTTTTCATCAGCATTGGTACCTGTTTCTCCATTCATAAAGAAGAGGAAGTAAACTACGATACAAACCGCTACGAGACCGTATGCAAAGTATACAACGGCAGGATTTCCGCTCTTGAATTCACCCATAACGCCACCGATTTCAATAATCAGGATAAGTAACGGCGTGATGTACTTTACGAAAACACTATATAATGATCCCAGGGTACCGTGAATCGGAGTACCGCCTTCCTCGATTTCTCTGATTGCGTTTTCCGGCTTGATAATCCAACCAACGGCAATGCAGCCAAGCAGTGCACACACAGGCATCAGTACTGTATTCGTCACCTCATCAAAGAATGTGAGCCAGTCAAGCCCGAAGAGCGTTGGGCTGCTTTCTTCAAGAATCGCTACATGTCCTAAGGAAATGCCCACAGGAACAGAAACGGCAAGGCAGATCACGCCAACAACGAAAGCGGAAAGCTTACGGTTGAAATGGAACTTCTGAATTACAAACTGTGTACATACTTCGTAAAGTGACATGATGGATGTCAGAGCAGCAATTGTAACCATTGAGAAAAATGCAAAGGAAAGGATTTTTCCAATGAATCCCATAGATTCAAATACTTCCGGAAGAATGATGTACATCAGTGCCACACCTTTGGAACCGTCCAGCAGAGATGGATCGAAGTGTGCAACTGCAGGGAAAATAGCCAGACCTGCCAGCAAAGCTACTACTGTATCAAAGAAGCAGATCATTGCAGTTGACTTAACAATATTGATTTCGTTATTCGTGTAGGAACCATAGGCAATCATGATACCCATACCAAGGGACAGTGAGTAGAAGGCCTGTCCCATTGCAGAAAGAACTGCTGTGAATGTGATATTGGAGAAATCCGGTTTCAGATAGAATTCGAGACCTTCTTTCACACCATCTCCAAGATTCAGTGAATAAACTACAATACCGCAAAGGATGACAAAAAGAATCGGCATGAGAATCTTGGACATCTTCTCAATGCCTGACTCTACCCCTGCGGCGATAATTGCCAGTGCTGCGATTACGAAAACTGCAGTGAAGGCAATCACTTCAAATGTATTTACCGAAAATGTACCAATAATTCCTGCATTTCCACTGAATGAATTTACGGCATATTTCAGCGTCCATCCACCCAGAACAGAATAGTAGCACGGGATAAACAGCGGAATCACTACGGCAATCATCCCCATCCAACCGATTCTCTTGTCAATTTTCTTGAATGCAGTCACTGCATTTGCCTGTGCACGCTTACCAATATAGATTTCTGTAAGCATCGTTATGAAACCGATGAGAAGTACACACGCAATATAGATCAGCACGAATGCAGCCCCACCGTTTTTTGCTGTTTTGTATGGAAATCCCCACAGATTTCCAAGGCCAACAGCAGAGCCTGCAGCAGCCATGATAAATCCAAGACCACTGGCAAAACCAACTTTCTTTTCCTTCATTTTTAACTCCCATTCTTATTAAGTATATGTCAGCTCTATCAGTCTAACAGCGTTTTTGGTATATGTCAACCTAAAAAATTGAATCATTTTAGTGATTTTATACAATTACATACCGTATCAGTTTCGAATTTTAGTGCAATATAGTGTACATTTGTTCTGCTGAACAGAACTCAATCATAATTACACTTGTATTATTATGTATTGTCATAACAACAAAATATTATCTCCGGACAATTTCCATTGCATAGCTTTCACTACCCGCTTTCACCTTGACAGTTTTTTGAAAAGTTTCTGTGATCTCCACCGCATATTCCGGTAGTTTCTGCAGATAAATCATCCATGCTGCTGGCTTCATGGTCTTTCAGCAATTTATTTATCCAGCCTTCAATCGTATTGCTGGTAATCTGATCCTTATTCACACCTTATCTCCTTTCATCGTCCCACTAAGTCCCTGTTCCTGTTGGAACGCGTCAAAATCAAATTTCTAACTTCGTTGAAACGCAAAAGCAGCGTCCCTCTGGGGTATACCCCATTGAAACGCTGCTCGCTTCTTTTCACAAAAAGAGACTGCAGGCTGCACGGACGCTGCCTGCTGAATCACTTGGTTTCATATTTCATTACTGTCTAAGTCTGCTTTCAATGTCAGATGCACTGTACAGAACATCTGTTACAACCACACTATCTTGCTTTATAAGGTAAAATACGGAATAATTATCGACAAGAAGCATTCTCAATTCTTTTGAATGTCCCAGTTCAGTATCCATAACCCGATTACGTTCAGGTAAATATTCCAGGCTCAGTATTTTATCCGCAATCCGATTATACTGTCCCATTGCGTTTTCCGGTGAAAGCAGTACATATGCGATGTGGTCATAAATTGCTTCCATGTCCGACAGGGCTTCTTCCGTAATCTCCACAATATACTTCTTCATCTTAGTGGTTCTCCCGGAATTCATTGAACGCTTTCGATGCAAGCATTACATTTCCCTTTTCCGCATCATCAAGTCCATTCTGCAGCTTACTGCGAAGTTCCTCTGCAGTCATCGCATCTGCATTTATACGTTCCGGCGCCTTTGGTAAAGTCACTGCAAAAGGAATCCCACCTACAAGAGATATCTGATTCAAATACATATCAATGGCTGTTGACATGGGAATTCCCAGCTGAGATAAAATACTTTCTGCCCGCTCCTTTACAACAGGATTCACTCTCAGATTCAATGTTGCTGTTTTTTCCACGGCATCATACCTCCTATCATATTCTATGCAATTATTGTAACGCTTTTGTCGTTACATTGCAAGTTTTTTCAGTATCACGCTACCATTTTCACCTGTTTATCCTCTGCATCGTAATAATACACCTGGTCGAACAGCCAGTCTTCTGTGCTAACCACTTCCCGATTGATTTCCCGTACCATTGTTCTGTACCTTCATGCTTCCTCTTTTTCATATTTCACCATAATAAGCTCATGCAGATCACGCCCTCCCGGGTTCAACTCCCTTCTGATTGTACTTAACAGAAAAAGAGATGCCAAAAGACATCTCTTTTTCTGTGGTGCGCGATAAGGGACTTGAACCCCTACGGTCTCCCGCCAGAACCTAAATCTGGTGCGTCTGCCAATTCCGCCAATCGCGCATACTCGTTAAATAAAAAAATGGAGCGGAAGACGAGATTCGAACTCGCGACCCTCGCCTTGGCAAGGCGATGCTCTACCCCTGAGCCACTTCCGCATACTTTCATTCCATATTTTATTTTCGAAAAATGGGAACCAGATGATTCCCATTTTTCAATTTCTGGTGACCCCATCGGGAATCGAACCCGAGTTACCGCCGTGAAAGGGCGATGTCT
>JBJFHL010000002.1:0-4264 GCA_051893555.1 Anaerovoracaceae bacterium | reverse complement strand
TCACTTTCTTATTGCTCTATTATAGCAGACTCTTCACGCCGGGTACAGGGAAAGGACGAAAAAAGAGAACAGACGTTTCCGCCCATTCTCTTTAATTCCATCATTATTGCTTTCCTGCTTACAGGACTATTTAAAATCAATGTAGCCTTTCTCAACAAGGGCTTCTGCGGACAGAACCGCTCCGCCTGCCGCGCCTCTTACGGTGTTATGCGCAAGGCCGACAAACTTGTAGTCGAAAATCGTGTCTTCTCTCAGACGTCCGAATGTTACGCCGAATCCGTTCTCGTAGTAAACATCCTTCTTAACCTGCGGACGGTCATCATCCTCCAGGTATTTGATGAACTGCTTCGGAGCGCTCGGAAGGTCTGCTTCCTGCGGGAATCCCTTGAAGCTGTTCAGCTTCTCGATCAGTTCTTCCTTCTCCGGCTTCTTGGCGAAGTTGATGAATACAGATGCGGTGTGGCCTTCCAGAACCGGTACACGGATGCACTGGCTGGTGATGACCGGACCGTCAGCCGGTACGATCTCGCCGTTTTCAATATGTCCGAAAATGCGCAGAGGTTCTTTCTCACTCTTGGCTTCCTCGCCGCTGATGTACGGAATGATGTTTCCGACCATCTCCGGCCAGGTCTCAAAATTCTTTCCGGCACCGCTGATTGCCTGATATGTGGAAACGACAACCTGTGTCGGCTCGTACTCTTTCCATGCTGCAAGAGCCGGTACATAACACTGAATGGAGCAGTTCGGCTTTACTGCAATGAATCCTCTCTTGGTTCCGAGACGCTGCTTCTGATAGCGGATGACGTCGTAGTGCTCCGGGTTGATCTCCGGAATAACCATCGGAACGTCCGGTGTCCAGCGATGTGCGCTGTTGTTGGAAACGACCGGAGTCTCTGTCTTCGCATACTCTTCTTCGATCGCGCGGATCTCGTCCTTTGCCATGTTTACTGCGCTGAAGCAGAAATCTACGTCCTTCGCAACGTTTTCAACATCGGCTACGTCCTTTACGACGATGTTCTTTACTGCTTCCGGAATCGGAGTCTCCAGCTTCCACTTTCCATCAACGGCTTCCGCATATGTCTTTCCGGCACTGTGTGCACTTGCAGCAATTGTAGTAACCTCGAACCACGGGTGATTATCCAGCAGAGTGATAAAACGCTGTCCAACCATGCCTGTACCGCCGAGAATACCAACCCTTAGCTTTCTTTTCAGTTCTTTCATCGGTATCTCCCCCTTAGCATTTTTTATTTAAATTCACAAAAATTATACCAAACAGCCCGTGGTTTTTCAACAAATGACAAAAAATTAACTGGTAAGAATGAAAAACAATTCTACAGATGTTGAATTTATTTTCTGTCTAAAAAATAAAAGGCAAAATGGGTATGGCGCAATCTGCTATTGTATATGCCATATGCCTGAGACATACGACATCACAGTGCTGTGAGATGTTCGACAATTTTTTGATAAAAATCTTTCTGGGTTTCCCCTTTCTTCAAAGTCTGGATGATTTTCCCATCCTTTAAAAACAGAATTCTTCCAGCATAGCTTGCCATCTTGGGATCATGAGTAACCATAACTATAGTCTGTCCATATTCTTTATTCATCTCTGCAAGCATCTCAATAACCGTCTCTCCAGACTTTGAATCCAAGTTTCCAGTAGGCTCATCGGCAAGAATTACATCCGGTTTATTGGATAACGCTCTGCAGATTGCAGCTCTTTGCTTTTGACCACCTGATAGTTCATAAGGATATAAATCCAGAAGCTGTTCAATCATCAGATTTCCAGCAAGAATACTGATTCTTTCACTAATTTGTTCAGGAGATAAATTATCAAATACCATTGGGAGACTGATATTTTCACGAATAGTAAAATCTGGCAGCAATTCATAATCCTGAAAAATGAATCCAATTCTCCGGCGCCTTAATTCTGTCCGCATACTGCTATGGAATCGTTTTGCTATTTCACCGTTAAACAGCATTTCTCCATCATAATCTCGGTCCAGTAATCCCAGGATATTCAGAAGTGTTGTTTTACCGCATCCCGACCTGCCCATTATGCAGACAAATTCACCTCTGTCAACAAGGAACGAGGTTCCATCAAGGGCATAAACATCTTCACCCTTCGACATGCCCATCTGTTGATGATATACTTTTACAAGATTTTTCACTTCATAAACATAATCCGACATAATAATCACCTCTGATCCTTCCAATATCTCAAATGCTTAATTATCGCGAACGCCGCCTGCTGCTATCTGATCTTTGCCCTCAGTAAAAAAATCATTATGAATTGAACAACCGCATACAACACGATCAGAAAAATCCATCCTGATACAATCTGCCGATAATTTAATAGATTTGGTATTATACTCGCACAAATAATATACGGAATCATTACAGCCGTGCCCATAACATTTCCGGTTAACGATGGAGTACCGATTTCCCAAATCAGATTTGATCTGTTTGTAATGTCATCAAGTCCAAGAGCCTTAAAAAAGGTATATCTATTCTGAATGTTTTTTTCGTCAACAGAATATTTAAGTAAAGTAATGAACAGCGTACATAACAGAAGGACCATCAACATGATCACCGACACAGTAAACGTTTGTGTATACATCATCGAAATTACATGCCTTGCATCAGAGGTGATATAATAGTTATTTTCATAAAAAGTTTCAGAATCCTCTTCATACTGCATTTTATCATGTCTATTAACGTATGACTCCACCTCCTGACAAGCACGATTCTTCCTACTGGCAAAATGAAATGCAAGGAAATATATCGGTTCTTGCTCTACACCTACCACCTTATTACGCATCCTGTAAAATTCACGATTGGAAAAGAATACGGTCGACTCACTGAAATACAATCCAAGTGGAGAGTATTTTCCAATGATACTCCCTGTCAAGACTTTTACTCTGGAAACCGAAAGAGGAGTATCCTCAAACTTGGACCCTGACCGTCCTGCATGCATATTTTCAGCCAATGTTCCATAGACATCATTTTCGACTATTTGATTTTTTTGCCTGCCCCACTTTTCAATAACGAAATCAGCTTCGTCATCTTGTACATTTATCTCTTTCCCGGTCAAAATTTTATAAGCACTGCACGGGAATCCAATACATTCTTCACCATTGCCAACAGTAATTCTCATCATAGGTATTTTTACAACAGTTCCGCCGTATCTTTCAGCGATCTGCATAACCGGACGGATATGATTACTTCTGGTCATATAAATCATGTCATATCGATATCGAATATCCTTCGATTCATTATTTTTGAAAAGGACAATTGATGGCATCACAGTAGAAAATGCAGCAAAGGAAAAGATAAATAACACCCCGATTAACAGCATATTATGATTTAAACTCAGATCTATGCTGTTTCTGTTAAGAAGTCCAGCACTTCT
Source organism: Anaerovoracaceae bacterium (assembly GCA_051893555.1). GTDB lineage: Bacteria > Bacillota > Clostridia > Peptostreptococcales > Anaerovoracaceae > RGIG7179. The sequence goes on along the minus strand of JBJFHL010000002.1, from coordinate 855 downwards.
GTAACACCCCTTCTTTCTCATCCGAGCTAAACATAAATTGATAAATGCCCAGCAAGCTAAGAACGTTCCACATATCAGCAATAGCTGTGAAAATTGTTGAAAATAAATATATTTTGTAGAAAAGTATTCGATGCATCCGAACATTACAAAACATAAACCTGATATTCCTAAGCATACTAATTTACGGCATGACCTCTGCCAGGGAATATACTGTCGCATACGAGCCAAATCTTTCAGCGGTTTCAAATCCATCCAGACAAATGCTGCAGTAAGTGAAATCAGTAGAGCGATTCCTTCCGTCAAAGCAATTTTTTTAATTACGTACAAGTTTACTTCCACTGACAGCTGAATAGATTTACTTTTATTCATTAACAAATACGCAGCCGGATGCCCCAAACAAATTCCAAGCAGTAATCCCGCACACGCAGAGAGAATACAACCCAACAGCGATTCCAACAAAAGGCATATATAAGCCTTCTGCTGTGGAAGCCCCAGGATCAAAAATCTGGCATATTCCGGTATTCTCATCACAATATACGATCGAATACAAAAAAACAAAAACACGATGAACGCCAGCGCAACAATCATCAGATTCTGTTCACTCTGCGCGGAGACAACTGAAAGTACAATGGATGAATATCCTCCTGTACCAGTCGAATTAGTAACAGCATAATTAATTGCATAAAACAAGTATAGCAGCATCACAACGAACGTATTGCCGATAAAATATCCAAAACGTTTACCAATATTTCTCCCTCCGGATAAAAGAATAAGCCGATACAGCACTTCAATCACCATCCTTCACAGAACAATATAAATTAAGCATCTCTCTACGTACCTAATCGTTATTAGAAT
>JBJFHL010000001.1:0-4310 GCA_051893555.1 Anaerovoracaceae bacterium | reverse complement strand
AGCATCACTGTCATCATTTTTTTCTTCATTTTCATTTTTCCCCTTTTCTATTATATATATTTTTTTCGGCGCAAAATCTGTTTTCCCGACGTTTATCCCACGTCGCCCTGGGCCGGTGTGTACAGGGTTTCCGCCATCTCTGTCAGAACTTCTTCGGACGCGCCTGTATCCATGGTCAGACTGTAGACCAGTCCCGGAGCCAGATCCAGCCAAAGGAGCTTTCCGGCTCCGCCCTCGGTCCAGAAGGCTTCTGCCGTGCACCATCCAAGCGCCACGCTGCTGTGATTTTCATAATCCTGATTCTGCATGCCGGAAATATCCTGCAGCACCACCTGACCGGTACCGGCCGTACGGTACGCATACCGGATCCCATCTATCTCAAAAGAGGTTTCTGCTGTTTCCAGCGGTTCGGTTTCGTCACCCGGGTCCAGCGTAAAGGTGACATACATGATATTTTTCGCGTTTTGCGGTGCCACATCCATATCGTACCCCAGACGGTTCATGATCTGCCGGGCTGTGGTCAGCAGTGTACCATCCTCTGCTTCTCCGCCGCCGGCCAGCACATACAGCACTTCCTCCTTCTCCGTATACCATGCAACCCATCCATCCTCTGCTGCAGGGACTTTCGCTTCCGCCGTCTTTTCTGCACGACAGGTATAGGTTTCTCCTGCCAGTGTGAAATCCGCTTCCACCGCATCCCCGTCATTGCAGATTTCATAGGTCGCCGCTTCTGCCTCCTCCGGCAGAAGCAATCGGAATCCCAGTGCTGCGATATCTTCCATGGTCGCAGGCTTTCCATCATCGTGCAGCCTTCTGCCTGCAGTGATACCTGCTGCAACCAGACAGATGCAAGCCGCAGCCGCGATGCCTCGCCGCAGCCAGACCCTGCGTTTTCGGTTTCTACCGGCATCGGATCCAGCTGAAGAAGATTCTGATACAGACAGTCCGGCAGCAGGCTCCCCATAGGCTTCTTCCAGAAATTCATCCTCGATTTCATTCATAAAACGCTGAAACAATTTCTGATTCATATGGAAACTCCCTCCTTCTCCAGTTTATCCCGCAGCTTCGCGCGGCTGCGAAACAGCGACGACTTCACGGCTTCTTCACTGCAGCCGCAGCTTTCTGCAATTTCCTTCACGCTTTCCCCGTACCAGTATCGCCGTACGAAATAAATTCTTGCGTTTCGGTTCAGTTCTTTCAGAAAGCCGTTGAGCAATTGGCAGAATGCATCCTCCTCCAGTACCTCTGCGGAAGCAGCTGCCCGGCCCAGTTCCCCTTCCAGTTCCTCAAATGCCTCTGTCAATGCGGAATTTCTCCGGTCTGCCGTGTTATATGCATATCGGTCCAGCGCCAGATTTCTGGCAATCCGGGCAATATATGCCTTCAGGGAGACCGGTCGTCCGGGCGGAATAGACCGCCACAGCCGTAGCCAGGTGTCTGTCACGCATTCCTCGATATCGCGTGCATCGGTCAGAATCCGTCCCGCCACAGCCGCACAAAGCCCCCCGTATTTTTTTCTCACCTGCTCCAGTGCTATCTCAGACCGTTGAAAAAACAGTGCGATAATTTTTTCGTCTTCCATGTACATGCGCTTTTATTTACCCCTTTTCACCTCTTATGACGACACCTTCTGCGATTTGGTTTCGTCTGTTTTCAAATTACTTCAGAAAAAATTCATTTTTTCTGCATTCCAGCACCCCTTCTTTCCGAAGCTTGCTGATCTCTGCCGAAAGCCCGCTGCGGTCCACCTCCAGATAATCGGCCAGTTCCTGCCGATCGTAAGGAACGGTAAAGCTTCTGCTTCCTGCTGCCTTGGCCTGCATCAGCAAATAGGTCATCAGCTTGTCTCTGGTGGTCCGTTTGGAAGTAATCTCAATTTTCTGATGAAATACCAGGTTCTTCGCGGCAACAATCTGCAGCAAATTGAAGATCAGCCGGCTGTGAAACTCGCATGCGCTGGTACAGGATGTGGTCAGCCGCCGGCAGTCAAAAAGCATATAGGTGCAGTCTTCCGATGCTGCCACACTGACCGGAAGTGCCTCAAGCCCTGCACAGGCAAAAGACTCTCCGAACAGATCCCCTGCTTCAATCCGTGCCAGTATCGTCCGGTTTCCGAAATAATCTTCTCGGATGATCTGCCCGCTGCCGGAAAGCATCAGCCCCATATACCGGGCCGGCTCGCCCTCCCGAAAGATCATCTCCCCCCTGGCTGCCGAAACCGTCCGGGCACCCAGACAGGCAATCATGGCAGACAGATTTTGATCAGAAATGCCCTCAAACAACGGGCATGCCCGCAAAATTTTCTCATTTTTTTTCATATTCTTCTCCGTTTTGTTGAAAATTCAACATACAGTATGGTATCATTATAGTATACTCTATCCAGAAAGTCAAAGGGAGGAAACATGCAATGCGAAGAATTGACAGAGAAATGCCTGCAGAATTCGCTTATGATGTGACGGACCGGTGTGAATACGCCATGCTTTCCATGACAGATCCGGAGGGTCTGCCTTATGGTCTGCCGATCACCATCGTGCGGGAGGAAAACATCATCTATTTTCACTGTGCCAGAGACGGCTTCAAGATCCAGTGTCTGCGCGCAAACCCGCAGGTCTGCCTGGCCTGTGTCTGCGATACCCACATCATTGCAGAAAAGTTCACCACGGAGTTTGCTTCTGCCATTCTGCGTGGAACCGCATCGGAGGTAACCGACGATGCCGAAAAAATCCATGCCCTCCGGCTTTTGTGTCAGCGCCATACCCCTGCCGGTATGGATGGCTTCGATGCTGCTGTGGCAAAAAGTCTTCCGCGCACTGCTGTCTGGAAAATCGAAATTTCAGAGATCACCGGCAAGCGGAAGAAATATGACAGCCACGGCGAAGAAATGAAATTCGGAAGAGAGGTATAACACAATGAAAAGAAAGATCATTCAGATAGATGAAAGCAAATGCAACGGCTGCGGTCTGTGTGCCGCTGCCTGCCACGAAGGGGCCATCGGCATGGTGGACGGCGTGGCCAGACTCCTGCGGGAGGATTACTGTGACGGCCTCGGAGACTGCCTGCCGGCATGTCCCACCGGTGCCATCACCTTCGAAGAGCGGGAAGCACTGCCTTATGATGAGGAAGCCGTTCGCCGGGCACAGGCCGCAGCGAAAAACAGCACGCAGGCTGCATCCGGAAACACCCCAGTGCCGGATGTGCTCCCATGCGGCTGCCCGGGAAGTCAGTCCCGTACCCTGCACAGAGAAAGCACACCGGTCTCCGAACCACCGGCTTCCTGCGTCACAGCTGCAGCCCCTGCAGTCAGCCGACTTTCGCAGTGGCCGGTGCAGATCAAGCTGGTTCCGGTAAACGCGCCGTACTTCCATGGTGCGGATCTGCTCATCGCCGCAGACTGTACCGCTTATGCATATGGAAATTTCCACGAAGAGTTCATCCGGGGCCGGATCACCCTGGTCGGCTGTCCGAAGCTGGATGAAGGCGATTACACGGAAAAGCTGACCTCCATCATCGCCTCCAACGACATCAAAAGTGTTACGATTGTCCGCATGGAAGTACCATGCTGCGGCGGCATCGAAATGGCAGCCCGCCGCGCGCTGCAGGCCAGCGGTAAATTCATTCCGTGGCAGGTGGTCACCATCTCCACCGACGGACGGAAGCTGTAATACAGCAGCGCATAATCAGGCAGTCTTCGGGCTGCCTTTTATATTTTATACAGTTCCCATCTCGCATCCTTTAAAATGTATTTCAGCTCATACCGCACATCCCGGCCGCAGACAAAGCTCTGGCACCGGTACAGAATAAACTCCACACTGCCGAACCGAAGCGGCTCCGACTCCAGAATCTTATCTACGGATATGGTCTTCCGTACCCCGTCCCGATCCTCGTATCGGAATTTCCTGGGTTCCGGATATTCTCCCCGATAAAACACTGCCACCGCTTCCACGGGTCTGGACACAATCTTCATTTGTATGCATCCCCTTTCATCTTATGCATGCCCGCCGCCCCGGCATTGTCCCGGGTCCTGCGGCGAATGCTGTACTGTTATTATAGCGAACATCTGTTCTTTTTTCAAGCGTAAATTGTTTCCAGTTTTTGAAGCAGGACAGGGACCCGCTGTACGTTTTTCATCGCAAAAGGGCAGCGCAGATCATACCCGTTCCGGATACGTCCGCACTGCCCTTCTCGCAGTAATTCTTTTATTCCGTTTTTTCTGTGCTTTTATTTTTCGTAAATATTTTCAATTAAGGTGGAAACGCCTAAGCCACCTCCGCAGCAGCTGGAGAACATGCCGTATTTTCCGCCTTTCCGGA